>CAYNVY010000005.1:0-56553 GCA_964400745.1 uncultured Enterobacteriaceae bacterium
AAAACCTGGAGGAAATCCAGCAGCTGTGCCAGGACGCGCTCGAAGACGCGGTATTGATGGGCTGCGACGACGCGCAGTTCCGCGGCGTGCTGGCGGAACTCGTGCACGGGCTCGAAAACCCGTACAAGGACCGCTGAACGCCCGGATCTGCGCGGCAATCTCTTCCGATCAGGCTTTGCGCCGGTTGGCCTCCAGCCAGCCGTCGACCAGGGCCACGGTGCGGTCGACCACCGGGTTCTGCATGCCTTTTTGCGCCGCTATGGTCTGCACCAGACGGTCGACGCGCTCGATGTTGGGCGCGCCCGCGGCCAGGGCGCGCGCCGCGGAAGAGGGGCTGCCCAGCGACTGCGCCGCGGCGGCGTATTTCTCGAACGGCACCAGGTCTTTCTCCGCCGCCCCCAGCGACACGCACAGCTTGGCCACCCAGGCGTAGACCGAGCGCGAAGCCTCGATGTCGCCGTGCACCGCGTCCTTGATCGGGATCATCCCGTCCTTCTGCACGCAGCGATAGTTGCCGGAGAGCAGCATGCTCCATTTGGCCAGCGGCACGAAGATGGAATCATGCACCTTGAGCTTCACCGGCAGTTCGATGTTCGCGCCGCCCGCGTCGAAGCGCACCGCCTCGATGTCCGCCTCCAGCTGGCGCAGTATGGCGGTGTGCGCGTCCGAGTCGAAGCGGGCCGATTTGAAGTTGGTCGGCAGCCTGACCTGCAGCACATTGACCTTGTCCTCGGGCGGGCGGAACGCCTGCGGGTCGGGGCTGCACAGCGTCATCAGTTTGGGGTCGAAGCTGTCCCACACGGTAGGGTCCGTGTAGCAGCCCCTGCAGCCGGCCGCGTCGATGCCGGGTATGCGCGCGAGGTAGGGCAGCGGCGGCATGTTCATGATCGACATGCAGGGGACTTTCGCTTTGGCCACGGCTTCGAGCAGCTCGCGCACGCCGGGCGAGCGGTACTGCGGCTCCTGCATGGCCAGGGCGACCAGGTCGAAATCCGCCGGGTTGAACGCGGTGGTGCCGCCGGCGGACATTTGCCCGGGCAGCTTTTTCGAGTTGATTTCCACCAGCCCTTCGCGGCCCTTGATCGGCAGGCGCACGATCGCGCCTTCCTGGTTGATCAGATCCGCCTCGGCCGGCAGGCATACCAGCTTCACCGTATGCCCGGCGAGCGCGAGCTTGGTTCCCAGGAGCGAGCCGTAGGACGCGCCCATGATCAGAATTTTGTACTTGGTACCCATGTCGAAACTCCTCTTTTCTGTCGTTCAAAAATTGGCAGTAAAACCGGCGCGCCCGTTCGCGGCCCGAATCCGAGGCGTATAAATACAGGGTTTTACAGCTCCGAACATTGATCGACAGCAAGAGTTCGCGCAAAAATGCAATGCCATTCCGGATTCCGGAATGATGCGCCCGAAGCCGTCTCTTCTTCGGGCGCTGACACGAAGGCAGCGCTGGGCGTGCGCGCGCACGCCAGACGGAATTCGGCACGAGGGCAGGAATGGGATGAGCTTCTGCTCCGGCGAAAGCGGAGCGGGGCCTGGCGCAATGCGTGACCCCCTGCAGTCAGGGGGCTATCGAGGCGGCCCGACGATGAGCCGCTTGGACTAGACCGCCTGCAGCGCCTGCTCCAGATCGGCCTTCAGGTCGTCGATATGCTCGATGCCGACCGACAGGCGCACCATGTCCTCGGTGACGCCGGCCTGCGCCAATTCCGCCGGCGCGAGCTGCCGGTGTGTGGTGGACGCGGGATGGCAGGCGAGCGACTTGGCGTCGCCGATGTTCACCAGGCGCGTGAACAGCTTCAGCGCATCCTGGAATTTCGCCCCGGCCGCGAGGCCGCCCTTGACGCCGAAGGTAAGTATCCCCGACGGGCGGCCGCCCATGTATTTCTGCGCCAGCGCATGGTCCTTGTGATCCGGCAGGCCGGCGTAATTGACCCAACTGACCTTGGCGTGGCCCTTGAGGTAGTTGGCCACGGCGAGCGTGTTGTCGACGATGCGCTCCATGCGCAGCGCCAGGGTCTCGACGCCCTGCAGGATGAGGAAGGCATTGAACGGCGAGATCGCCCCGCCGGTGTTGCGCAGCGGCACCACGCGCGCGCGACCGATGTAGGCCGCAGGGCCCAGGGCTTCGGTGTAGACCACGCCGTGATAGGACACGTCCGGCTCGTTCAGGCGGCGGAATCGCGCCTTGTGCTCGGCCCAGGGAAATTTGCCCGAGTCGACGATGATGCCGCCGATGGAATTGCCGTGGCCGCCGAGATACTTGGTGAGCGAATGCACCACGATGTCGGCGCCGAATTCGAACGGGCGCAGCAGATAGGGCGAGGGCACCGTGTTGTCCACGATCAACGGCACACCGTGCCGGTGCGCGACGGCTGCGATCTGTTCGATATCGGTGATATTGCCCAGCGGATTGCCGATGGATTCGACATACACCGCCTTGGTCTTGGCGTCGATCAGCTTGCCGAAGGCTTCCGGGTCGCGATAGTCGGCGAAGCGGGTCTGTATGCCCAGTTGCGGCAGGGTGTGCGCGAACAGATTATAGGTACCGCCATAGAGCGTGCCCGCCGATACGATGTTGTCCCCGGCCTCGGCGATGGTCAGGACGGCATAGGTGATGGCTGTCGAGCCCGAGGCGAGCGCGAGCGCGGCGACGCCGCCCTCCATGGCCGCGACGCGCTTCTCCAGCACGTCCTGGGTCGGATTCATGATCCGCGTGTAGATGTTGCCCGCCACCTTCAGGTCGAACAGATCCGCGCCGTGCTGGGTATCGTCGAAGGCGTAGGAAGTCGTCTGGTAGATCGGCACCGCCACCGCTTTGGTGGTCGGCTCAGGGCTGTAGCCGGCATGCAGGGCGAGGGTTTCAATTTTCATGGCGGTGCGTTTCCAGAATATGGGAAGCGCGAAGTATAGCGGCGCCATGGCGCGCCACAAGGAAGGAATGGCAGATTGCTAATTGCCGCAAGTTATAAGGCCCCCCGGGGGGCATCTTCCACCGGGGGCGCACGGGGCGGGCCGCTACGTCAGCTTCAACAGCTTGCGCGCGTTGCCCTCGTAGATCGCGTGGCGGTCGGCCGGAGAGAGGTCGAGGTGGTCGATGATTTCTATGGTCCAGCGGGTGTAGGCCGAGCCTTTCTCCGGATCGAACGGCGCATCGGAGGCGAACAGCACCTTGTCCGGTCCGAAGAACTTGAGCCCGCACTTGGTCGCTTCCAGCGACCCGAACACCGCGGTGTCGGCGTAGAACATCTTGAAGTAGTCCAGCGGCCGCTTCTTCAGGCTGGCGAGCAGGGCGTAATAGTCTTCGTCGGAAGTACGGCTGCCGAGTTGGTCCCAGCCCGGACCGACGCGGCCCTCGAAATAGGGAACCATGGCGCCAAGGTGATGGGTGATGATCTTCAGGTCCGGATGCTTGTCGAACAGGCCGGCGAATACGATGTGCGCCATGGCCACGCTGGTCTCGTAGGGCCAGCCGAAAGTCCACCAGATTTCGTAGTGGCTTTTCTTCTCGCCCTTGTAATCGGCGACGTCCGCGCCGCGCGCCGGATGCAGCCAGATCGGCCGGTCGAGTTCGGCCATGAGGTCGAATATGGGCATGGTCTCCGGCGCCGTCAGCGGCCGGCCGTTGACGTTGCTGAACACCTGCACCCCGACCGCGCCCAATTCATTGATCGCGCGCTGCGCTTCGGCCAGCAGGCCTTTCGGGTCGTTCATCGGCAGGGACGCGACGAAGGCCGGAAAGCGCTTCGGGTGCTTGCGCACCAATTCAGCCAAACCGTCGTTGGCGAGGCGCGCCAATTCGGTCGAGAGCGGCGGCGGGCCGAAGACTTCGATTGGCGGCGAGGGCAGGCAGATCACCTGCGCATAGTCGCCGAACGCGTCCATGATGCGAAAGCGCGCGTCCAGGTCGACGATGCAGGGAATTTCGCGCACGCGCTTTTGCATGTCCTTGCCCTTGGGCGAGACTTCGAGCATGCGGTCATAGAATTTCTTCGGAAAGATGTGATTGAAGATATCGAGTTTCATCAGTGTTCCCTTGTGAAGTGATTCAGTCGGCGCTGATGCGCGCGGCGCGCACCACCTTGGTCCAGCGTTCGAGGTCGTTCTCGACCAGTTTTCCCAACTCTTCCGGCGTCCCGGTTACCGGATTGAGTCCCTGCTTTTGCAGGCTGTCGCGCACGTCGGACTGCCCGAGGATCGCCATGACTTCGGTATTGAGCAGGGTGACCAAGTCGCGCGGCAGGCCGGCCGGGGCGAACAGCGCGTACCAGATGTCGACGTCGATATCCTTCACTCCCTCTTCGGCCAGGGATGGCAGCTCGGGTGTAACCGGTGATCGGTTGGAGCCACCGGCCGCGAGGATGCGCAGCTTGCCGGCGCGCGCATGCGGCAGAGCGACGTGAACCGGCAGAAACATCGACTGCACCTGGCCGCCCAGGATATCGGTCACGGCTCCGGCCGTGCCTTTGTACGGCACATGCGCGACGTCGATGCTGAAGTTCAACTTGAACAGTTCCATCGCCAGGTGGTGGGGCGTGCCGCTGCCGGGCGAAGCGTAGTTGAGTTTGCCCGGCTGCGCCTTGGCCAGTGCGACGAATTCCGTTACCGATTTCGCGGCAACCGAAGGATGCACCACCAGCGCCATGTTGCCTATCGCCGCGAGGCCGATCGGCGTGAAGCCGCGCACCGGATCGTAAGGTACCGCGCGCGACAAGGCCGCGTTCTGCACGATGGTGCTTGCGGTCATAAGCAGGGTGTAGCCGTCCGCGGGCGACTTCGCCACGGCCTCGGTGCCGATATTGCCGCTGGCGCCCGGCCGGTTGTCCACCACCACCGGCGCCTTGAGGCGTTCGGACAGCTTCTGCCCTATGGAGCGCGCGAGCAGATCCATGCCGGTGCCGGCGGTAAACGGCACGATCACGCGAATCGGACGGTTGGGATAGCGCTCCTGCGCCTGCGCGGAATGCAGGGCGGCAAGGGATAAGGCGATTGTTGTGACGAGCGCAAAACCGCGCTGCGCCTGCTGCAGCATCGAGACTTCCATGGACTCCTCCTGTTCCGCAGATGACGCCGGGAACTTGATGTCCCGTGCGTACTGCGAGAATGGAGTGTAAGCCGATTCCGGCGAGGCAGGCTAGCCCCGCCCGCTCGTTATGGCGTCGGTGCCGACAGACGAACCCAAGTCGCCGCTTTTTGCTCCGCGCTCCCTACGCAAGCACTGAGTTCAGGCGGCGCGCTTCTTGTGCTGCTGCTTTTGCTGCGCCGCCTTGGCGTGCAAGGAGGCATAAGCGCCGTGCGCTGCGCCCTCTGCTTCGCCCACATGGATCGGCAGGCCCATGTCGGAGAGCACCGAACCCAGCGCCGACAGGCACAGCATCACGTTCTCCGGCTTGCACGAATAGCCCATCAGGCCGATGCGCCAGATCTTGCCGGCCAGGGGTCCCAGGCCGGCACCGATTTCGAGGTTGAACTCGGTGAGCAGGGTCTTGCGCACCTCGGCCTCGCGCGCCTTGATCGCCTCGGGTATGTAGACCGCGTTCATCTGCGGCAGTTGCGCCTCTTCCTTCACCAGGAATTTCAGCCCCATGGCTTCGAGGCCGGCCTTGAGTGCGAGGTGATGGCGCGTATGCCGCGCCCAGGCGTTCTCTATGCCCTCTTCCTTCATGATCAGCAGCGCCTCGTGCAGCGCGTACAGGCTGTTGGTCGGCGCCGTGTGGTGATAGGTGCGCGTGGTCGCGCCCCAGTAGCCGAGCAGCAGGTTCATGTCCATGAACCAGGAATGGATCTTGTCCTTGCGCGCCTTGACGTGCTCGACCACGCGGTCGCTGAACGACACGGGCGACAGGCCGGGCGTGCACGACAGGCATTTCTGGCTGGCCGAGTAGATGGCGTCTATGTCCCATTCGTCGGTCAGCACCGGCGTGCCGCCCAGCGACGTGACCGCGTCGACGATGGCGAGCGCGTTGTGCTTGTGCGCGCTTTTGACCAGCGTCTTCGCGTCGGACTGCACCCCGGTCGAGGTTTCGGCGTGCACGAACGCCACCAGGCGCGCGTCCGGATTCTTCTTCAGCGCGTCTTCCAGCTTTTGCGGATCGACCTGCTCGCCCCAGGCATCCTCGACGACGACCGCCGTGCCGCCGGCGCGCTCGACGTTCTCTATCATGCGCCCGCCGAACACGCCGTTCCTGCAGACGACGACCTTGTCGCCGGGCGCAACAAGGTTGACGAAGCAATACTCCATGCCGACCGAACCGGGCCCGGATACGGGGAAAGTGAGCGCGTTCTTGGTCTGAAACGCGTAGCGCAGGAGCGACTTCAATTCCTCCATCATCTCGACGAACACCGGGTCGAGATAGCCGATCGCAGGCAGGCTCATCGCCGCCATCACGCGCGGATTGATCTCGGATGGCCCGGGCCCCATCAGCGTGCGCTGCGGCGGGTGGAAAGAATGGATGCGTTTGGCTGGTGCGAAATCACTCATGGCGTCACTCCCTGGAAGATGCGACCCGAACAGATCGTCGGGGCGCGATTTGACTCTGACCGGCTTTTTGGCGTTGGCTTCGTTGAGCACTTCGACCGCCGCGACCTTGCCCTCGGTGGCGTGCTCGACTTCCATCGCCCAGCGCGCGGGAACGTAACCGGATTTGACCCAGTTATTGACCACCGCGCGGTCCAGGCGAAAGCGCCGGGCCACCTCGGCCTGGCTGCCGAAAATCGATACCAAACGTTCTGCGCAATTCATGCAGAAATCATAGCATGACAAATTGAGTTTGACAAATCGCGCTTTGCGCGCGATCTATTGCGCGACTGAAACGACCCCGATCGAAGCCGGGGAAATGGCGGAAAAGTCTTCCTTATCGAACGCCTTATCCCCATCCTCCGGGGCCGCACCGCCAGCGGTCACCGCCGGAAAATCGAACAGCTTGCGGTCCAGCAGATGCGAGGGCGCGACCCGCTGCAGGCTGTTGAATATGGTTTCCACCCGGCCGGGGAATTCTTTTTCCCACGCGCGCAACATCTGCTTTACCTGCTTTCGCTGCAGATGGTCCTGCGAGCCGCACAGGTCGCAGGGGATGATGGGAAACGCGCGCACCTCGGCGTAGCGCGCGAGATCTCTTTCCTTCACGTAGGCGAGCGGGCGTATCACGACGTGCTTGCCGTCGTCCGAGCCGAGCTTGGGCGGCATGGCCTTCAGCTTGCCGCCGAAAAAGAGGTTGAGAAAGAAGGTCTCCAGGATATCGTCGCGATGATGGCCCAGCGCGATCCGGGTGGCGCCCAACTCGCCCGCCATGCGGTAGAGCACGCCGCGGCGCAGGCGCGAGCACAAGGAACACATGGTCTTGCCCTCGGGGATGAGGCGCTTGACCGTGGAATAGGTATCCTGCTCGGCGATGCGGTATTCGATGCCGAGCGACTTCAGGTAGTCGGGCAAGACGTGCGCGGGGTAGCCCGGATGCTTCTGGTCCAGGTTGACCGCGACGATGTCGAACGCGACGGGCGCGCGCTGCCGCAGTTTCAGCAGCACGTCGAGCAGGCCGTAGCTGTCTTTGCCGCCAGAAAGGCAGACCATGACGCGCTCGCCCTCGCCTATCATGTCGAAGTCGCTAACCGCCTGACCGACCAGGCGGCACAAGCGCTTCTCCAGCTTGTTCGCTTCGAGGCGCTGCTTTTCGAGCTGCTTGTGATCCGGCGCGTTCATCAAAGGTTCACGCTCCGGCCGCCGTCGACCGCGATGATCTGGCCTGTGACATATGGCGCCTCGGCGATCAGGTAATACACCGCGCGGGCGACGTCGTCGGGTTCGCCCACGCGTTTGAGCAGGGTGTGCGAGATCACGCGCTGGCGCGTCACTTCGTCGAAGGACCCGTCCTCGGGCCAGGCGATGGGTCCGGGCGCGACGGCGTTCACGCGCACCTCGGGCCCGAGTTCGCGCGCGAGCGAGTTGGTGAGCCCGGTCAGGCCCGCCTTGGCAATGCTGTAGACCACGTAGTTCTTCAGCGGCCGCTCGGCATGGATATCGGTGATATTGACTATGCAGCCGCACGCTTTCTTCAGATGCGGCGCGGCCGCCTGGGACAGGTACAAGGGCGCCTTCAGGTTGGCGCCTATGAGTTCGTCCCAGTCTCCGGCGCCGATGGTGCCTACGGGCGTGGGGTAGAATGCCGAGGCGTTGTTCACCAGGGCATCGAGGGAACCGTAGCGCTCCACGCAGGTCTTCACGATTTCCGCGAGGCCGGCGATCTCGAGCAAATCGGCTTTGACCAGCATTACCGACTGCGCGCGCTGCAGATTGAGCTCGGACTGCAGGGCATGCGCCTCGCGTTCGGACGAATGGTAATGCAGCGTCAGATTGGCCCCTGCCCGGTGCAGACGCCGCGCGATCGCGGCACCGACCCGCTTGGCCGCGCCGGTAATGAGGATGGACTTGTTGGCAAGCTGCGCGGACATGATTTGAAGATTTTACCGGATTCGCGCACTATCACTACTATGGCAAATTTCGAGTTACCCGTTCCGCCGCCGGAAGCGCTGGCGCACAGCGACAAGCTTGCCGCGCTGATCCGCGACGAAATTGCGGCCGGCGCCGGCTGGATTCCGTTTGCACGCTATATGGAGCTCGCGCTATACGCGCCGGGCCTGGGCTATTACACCGCCGGCGCAAGAAAGCTCGGGCGCGAGGGCGATTTCATCACCGCGCCGGAAATGACGCCGCTCTACGGCCAGACGCTGGCGCGCCAGGCGGCCGAGGTGCTGCAGGCCGGGTTCGACCAGATTCTCGAAATCGGCGCCGGTTCCGGTGCCTTGGCCGCGGCGCTGCTCGCCGAACTGGAGCGCATGGACCGGCTGCCGCGCAACTACTACATTCTCGAAGTCAGCCCCGATCTGCGCGAGCGCGAGCGCGATCTGCTGGCGGCCAAGGTGCCGCAGCTGCTGGAGCGCGTGGTCTGGCTCAACCGGCTGCCGACGGTGTTCCCGGGTCTGATCATCGCGAACGAGGTGCTGGACGCGATGCCGGCACACCTCGTGCGCATGCGCGATTCCTGCGTGGAGGAAGGCGGCGTCGGGCTGAACGGACAGCACTTCGACTGGGCCTGGCAGCCCGCCGGCGCGGAGTTGCTGGGTGCGGCGCAGGCGCTGCAATTGCCCGAAGGGTATCAGACCGAGATCCAGCTGATAGGCCGCGGATTCGTCAGATCGCTGGCCGAGTCGATGGCGCGCGGGGTGATCCTGCTCGTAGACTACGGTTTCCCCGCGCGCGAGTACTACCACGCGCAGCGCGCCGAAGGCACACTGATGTGCCACTACCGGCACCGCGCGCACGGCGATCCGTTCTTTTTGCCCGGGCTGCAGGACATCACCACGCACATCGATTTCAGCGCCGTCGCACGCGCCGGCGAAGAAGCGGGGCTGGACCTGCTGGGCTACACCGGACAGGCGCAGTTTCTCATCAATTGCGGCATCACCGACATACTGTTGCGCACCTCGCCGGAGGATGTCGCGCTCTATGCGCCGCAGGCAGCGGCGGCGCAGCAACTGCTCGCGCCGTCCGAGATGGGAGAGCTGTTCAAAGTGATCGGGTTCGGCAAAGACTACGCCGCACCGCTGATGGGATTTGCCGGCGGCGACCGGCGCCGCTCGCTCTAAGGACTGCAGCTAAGCCTTGTCCAGCCCGCTCGCCTTGATCCAGGCGATGATGCGGTCGGCGACCTTCTGCCACTCGGTTTCCAGCATCATCAGATGCCCCATGCCGGGGAAGATCTCCGCCTCGGTGCCGTAGTAGCGCGCCGCCTGCTCGGCCTGGGACGCCGGCACCAGGATGTCGCACTCCGCCCCCAGCACCAGCAGCGGCGGGCAGCGCTCGCGCCGCAGATGCGGCAGATTGAAGAAGCTCATGTCCCACATCGCGCGCTGTGATTCCGGCTGCATCCGGCGGTAGCAGGCGCGCAGCTTTTCCACATCGACCGGGCCGGCGAAAAGCACGTTCTGCAAGGCGTCGAGCGAGACGCGGCTGTGATGCATCATCGAATTCACGTCCGCGAACAGCCTCGGATTGGAAAACGCCAACGCGATCGAGGAGGACAGCAGGCCGGTCGGCGGCACCGACGCCATGAGGACGGCCCCCGGGGCCGGCGCGTTCTCCAGGTACTTCTGCACCACGAAGCCGCCCATGGAATGCCCCACCAGTATCGGGTCGCCGCCGATGGCACTCACGGCCAGCTCCAGATCGTGCACGTAGTCGCCGATGGAAAGCCAGTCCAGGCGATCGCGTCCGGGGCTGCCGCCGTGTCCGGACAGGCTCAAGGCGCAGGCGCGAAAACCCTGCTTGGCGAAATAGGGCAGGAAATGCTCCGCCCAGCACCAGGCGCCGGCAAACGCGCCGTGCACGAACAGAACCGGCCGCGCGCTCCCGCCCTTTTTGCGCTTGGGCGGACTCGCCTCGATGATTTCGAGTTTTTCCGCGTTTTCCGAATCGGCTAGCGTGACCATCGCTCGCCCGGCGCCTAGGCCGGGATCACCATGCCGCGCTGCACCGCTGGCCGTGACCCAATGGCGTCATACCAGCGTTTGACGTTCGGGAAATCGGCAAGCTCGGTCTTGTGCCACTCGTGCCGCGCCACCCAGGGATAGGTCGCCATGTCGGCGATCGAATACGCGTCGGCGAGATATTCGGCCTCGCCCAGGCGATGGTTCAGCACAGCGTAGAGCCGGTCTTTTTCCTTGCCGTAGCGATCGATGGCGTAGGGCACCTGCTCCTTTGCCGCGCGCAGGAAATGGTGCACCTGGCCGAACATCGGCCCCACCCCGCCCATCTGGAACATCAGCCACTGCAGGGCAAGGTATTTGCCGCGGTCGGATGCCGGCAGGAATTTCCCGGTCTTGCCCGCGAGATACACCAGGATCGCACCCGATTCGAACAGCTCGATCGGCTTTCCATCGGGCCCGTCGGAATCGACGATCGCCGGAATTTTTCCGTTCGGATTGATGGCAAGGAATTGCGGCGTGAACTGCTCGCCCTTGCCGATGTCGATCGCATGGGTCGTGTAGCGCAGGCCGCACTCCTCCAGCATTATCGAAACCTTGCGGCCGTTGGGCGTCTTCCAGGTATAAAGATCGATCATTTGTTCGTCCCGTCCATTGCTGATGGTCCCGGGCAGTTTACAATGATTCGATGCAGAAGTGGCTCGTGACGCTAATCCTCGCGCTGGTCGTGCTGACTCTCTTCACGCCCTGGCTCAGGAAATTCGGGCTGGGGCGCCTGCCCGGCGATGTCAGCTTGCGCTACAAGGGCAGGTCGTATTACCTGCCCTTCACCACGACCATCCTGCTCTCGCTCGCGCTGACCGCGCTCGCGCGGCTCATCTGATCGCCGCGCGCGCCGGGCGCTGCGGCTACGCTCTGCTCTTCTGGCTGCGCCGGGTCTCGCGGTAGGCGCGCAACTCGTCCTGCGTCAGCTTTCCGTCCTTGTTGCCGTCGATCAGGTCGAACTTTTTCGCCAGGCGCGGCGCGTGTTTATCCGCCTCGACGCGACTGATGGCGTTGTCGCCGTCCGTGTCCGCATGCTTGAAGCGCTCGGCCGCCTTCGCCTGCCTGTCGCCCTTGCTTACCGTGTCCTTGTGCGCTTTCTTCCAGGCATGGAGTTCTGCGCGCGTAAGCTGCCCGTCGCGATCGGCGTCCATGCTGTCGAATTTTCCGGCCAGGCGCGGCATGGCCTGGTCGAATTCGGCGCGCGACAACTTGCCGTCGGCATTGCTGTCGGCCTTGGCGAAATGGCCGGCGCTGCGCGGACTCTTGACCGCGGCGGGGTTATCCGCGGCGCAGGCTATGGCCGGCACCAGGATCAAGGCTGCGATCAGGCTGCGTTTGAACATGTCGTTTCTCCAGAAAATGAAAGGTGGTGCAAGCAATAACGCCGGCTCGAGACTAAAGCCTACAGCGGCAACAAACTGTTACACGATGCGCTCCCCGGAACCTCAGGAGTCCGGCGGCGGAAAGCAAGAATAGGGATCGCGGAATTCCGCGGTCGGCTACAATTCAGGCTGGGCGCTCGATCTGCGCGCCGGCACTTACACGAGGAGCTTTACATGGGTTACGGACTTGCGCTTGGATTGCCTGTCGTTCGAACTGCCGGTCGTTTCGCGATTTTCCTGCTCGGCGCCGGGTTCTGCGCCGGGCTGTCGGCGGCGGAACTCAAATCGGGCGAACAGGTGTACAAGGAAACCTGCTTTGCCTGTCACGCCACCGGGGCCGCGGGCGCGCCGAAATACGCGGACAAGAAAGTATGGGCGCCCCTGATCAAGGAAGGCCAGCATGTGCTGACCGCCCATGCCTGGGTGGGCGTGCGCGGCATGCCGGCGAAGGGCGGCAACGCAAACCTGTCTCTGGAGGAGTTCGCGCGCGCGACTGCTTACATGGCGCGTGCGGCCGGCGGCAGCTGGAAAGATCCGGATGCGAAAGTTCTGAAACGCATCAAGGAAGAGGAAATAGCGCGGATCAAGGGGCTGAATACGAAAAAATAGCGGTCCTGGAGATCAGGGGCCGCGCCCCGAGAGGCGCGCCTCGAGGCCGCGCAGTTTGTCGTGCATCGCGGCGCCCAGGGCCATCTGCGGATTGGATGCGGTAAGTTTCTGCTCCAGCTCGCGCTGCGTCACCGCCGCCCGGGCCAGGTCGAACGCTTCGGTAAAGGAGCGGGTGCGGCGCAGCGCTTCGTCGAAATAGGCGCGGCCGAACCAGGTCAGTTCCTCCCCGTTGTCGCAGCCGAAAGACTGGTTGCGCGCGTCGGTCGCGGTGATGATCAAGGTGTTGTCGTCCCGCAGCGGCTCGATGAAGCCGCCCGAATAGCAGGCCGAAATCACCACTACTTTCCATTTGATGCCGCTGTCGTGCAGCATGCGCGCCAGCGCCGCGGGCCGGATCTGCTCCAGCCGCAGCGGCGGCAGGTCCACCGACAGTTCGCCCGACTCCGATCCGTGGGTGGTGATGTACAGAAACAGGATGTCCTCCTCCACATCCATGATTTCTCCCGCGCGCTGCAGGATCGCGCGCAGATTCGTGGCGCTGGCGATGGGCAGGTCGCCCAGGGTCAGCGGGTCGTTGCTGAGCAGTACCGCGCGTCCGGCGGCATCGAAGCGCTCGCGCATCAAGCGCGACACGGTGCGCAGCTCATTGCCGAATACGTCCTGCGTCCCGTGCGGCGCAAAACCGACAAAGAACAAATCGGCCACGCCGGCGCGCTGCGGCTGCACACCGGCCCAATTGGCGTCGAGCAAAGCGCCCTGGGCGTGAAACAACTCTTCGCTCAGGATGGCGTTCTGCGCGGCGTCCGCCCCTGCTCCCGGGTAGGCGGACCACAGCTCGGTGCGCGGCATAGTGTTCAAAAGCAGCATCAGCAGGGCGAACAACAGCGCGCCGCCTTGCACGAAATGCCAGCGGTGCCAGCCGGCCGCCACGGCGAGCGCGCGCAGGGCGACGCCCAGCATCCAGACGAGATAGACCGCATAGACGGTCAATTGCAGCTCGGGGGTAGCGTCGGCACCGGCGTAGCCCAGGCCGATCACGATTGCGGACGACGCCAATTCGAACAGGGCGCCAGTGGAAATCAGGATCAGCGCCAGCGACAGCAGCACATCGCGCCGGCCGTAGAGGAAGGCGATGATCGCGCTGGTCAGCAGCAGCAGCGGCAGCTCGGCCAGCGCCATCGGCAAGGCGCCGAAATCGATGTGCCCGGGAAAGCCGCCGCGCAGCATGCCGCCGGCCAGCCATGCGACCAGATTGAACAGCCACAACAGGACAAAATCGCCCGGGGACACCCGGAACTCGTAGCGGCTTACGCGCAGGAACGCCGCAAGGCGCGCACCCGCCGTCAGATTGCGCGCCAGGCCGTGCAGCAGCATCGCTGCGGTGGACTTCATCGCGGATGCCCTAGGCGCAAGATTGGCGCACGGCGAGCGCGGCGCTGACCGCGGCCACCCGGGCCACCCGCAGCCGCGCGGCGATTCTGTGCGGCTCGGATTCGCCTCTGGCAATGGCGCCCGCGTCCACGGCGCGCGCGGCGCTCAGGGCGGCGCGCAGGCGCGGCGCGGCGTCACCGGACTTGGCGACACCGGCGCCGGCGCTCTCCACCGCCTGCAACAGCAGGCCGAAGCGCTCCGGCCTGCGCCAGGCATCGCAAGCCTGAAACAAGGCGACGACGGCTTCGGCCCCGAGTTGCGCGCCGAGCTCGATCCGCTCGCGCTGACGCAGGGCGAGCAGGGCGAGTTCGGCGCAGTCAGCGGGTGCGCGCAGGCGCGCGCTCATTCGGCGCAACGCGTTATCCGGAGGATCACCCGGCTCCCGCGCCGCGGCGAGCGCGCAGGCGAGCACGGCGTAGCGCACCTCGAGCGCGCGCCCCTGCGCTGCGGCGAAATCGAGCGCACGCAGCGAGCGCTGATAGCGCCCTCGGCTCGCCCACGCCGCATCGAGTTCCGGCAGCACGCGCGCCAGCGCGCCGCAGCTGCGCAACAGCGCGAACATTTTCGAGGGCGCCGCTTCCATCAGACCGCTCGCCAGTTCCTGCCACACTCGCTCGGGCACCAGCGCATCGGCTTCGCCCGCATCCACCATGGCGCGCATCAGGCGCAGCGTCGCCGGCGCCGCCCTGAATCCGAAGCGCGCCGCAAAGCGCGCTGCGCGCAGGATGCGCACCGGGTCCTCGGCGAACGCAGGGCTCACGTGCCGCAGTACGCCGCGCTTCAGGTCTTGGGCGCCGCCGTAGGGATCGATCAGCCGACCCGCCTCGTCGCGCGCAATGGCATTGATGGTCAGATCGCGCCTGGACAAATCCTGTTCCAGCGTCACCTCCGGCGCGGCATACACCCGGAAGCCCTTGTAGCCGCGCGCCGTCTTGCGCTCGGTGCGGGCAAGCGCGTATTCCGCGTGCGTGTCGGGGTGCAGAAACACGGGGAAGTCCTTGCCTACGGGCCTGTAGCCGAGGCGGATCATGTCCTCCGGCGTCGCGCCGACGACGACGTAATCGCGGTCCTTGACCGCCAGCCCGAGAAGTTCATCGCGTACCGCGCCGCCTACAGTGTAGATCTTCACCGGGTCCCTGCCTGGCCTGGTCTTTCAGGCGTAGGGCTCGTCGGCGCGCACGAATTCGGTTTCCCGGCGCGCCTGCGTCATCCATTCCCGCACCGCCGACAACTCGAGCAGTGCATCGGCGTATTGCTGCGCCACCGGCGGCAGCTTGACGGCGTAAGTGAGAAAGCGCGTCGCCACCGGCGCATAAAAAGCGTCGGCGACGGTGAACCGCCCGAACAGCAGTTCGCCGCCCTGACCGAAACGCGCGCGGCAGGTTTCCCAGATTTCTACGATGCGGTCTATGTCTTTCTGCGCCGCCGGGCTCATGCCCTTGCCCGGAAGCGATGCGCGGATGTTCATCGGCATGGCGGCGCGCAAATTGCGAAACCCGGCATGCATCTCGGCGCAGATGGAGCGCGCGACCTGGCGCGCGCGCGGATCGGCCGGCCAAAGCTGCTGTTGAGGAAACATTTCGGCCACGGCCTCGCCGATCGCGAGCGAGTCCCATACCGGCTCGCCGTCCACGATCAATACCGGCACCTGATGCGTGGGCGAATAGGGCGCTATGCCCTCGACCCGGCCCGCGTCGCTGAACTTGAGCTGGATTTCTTCGAAAGCGATGCCGGCCTGGGTAAGCAGCACCCAGGGCCGCATCGACCAGGAGGAGTAATTCTTGTTGGCGATTGCGAGTTGGAGCGGCTTCACGCGACGCTGGTCTTTCTGCCCGCATGGTCGCGCAGCTGCGTGTAGCGCGAACACGCGGCGCTTTCCCTAAGGTAGGCCGGCGCCACCGCCTCCAGCGCGGCGGGCTGTATGCCGAACGGGAAAGGCGCCGCGCTGACGCTGTCGGCCGACATCGAAAGCACGTTGTCGCGGCTCATGAGCCTGCCCGGCAGCCATTCCATGATCCACGCCTGCAGCATGGAGTACTTTGCGCTGAGGCCAAGGATGGGGTGCGAATGCCCGCTCATGCGGCCGGCAAGCTGCATCAGTTGGCGCAGGGTGTAGACCTTGGGCCCGCAAAGATCGTAGGTATTGCCGACGCTCGCCGGGTCGGCGAGCGCGTGCACGAACGCCTTCGCAACGTCCTCGACGTAGACCGGTTGAAATTTCGCGTCGGGGCAGGCGAGCGGCACCACCGGCAGAAAACGCTGCAGCAGCGCGAACACGTTGAGAAAGCTGTCTTCCGGCCCGAACACCACCGAGGGTCGGAATACCGTGATCGCCAGGCGCTTGCTCTCGGCGAACATCCAGTTCTCGCCGTCGCCTTTGGAACGCAGGTAGGCGCTGGGGCCCTTGCTGGATGCGTTGAGGGCGCTCATGTGCAGCAGGCGCGGAATGCGCAGATGCTCGCAGACGGAGACGAGTTCCCGCGGCAACTCGGCGTGGGCGCGGCGAAAATCGACGCCGTAAGGCTCCCCCGGCCGGCTCTGCAGCACGCCAACCAGATTGATCACCGCATCGCAGCCGCGCAATACCGCGGTGAGTTGCTCCTTGTCGCAAACGTCGGCCTCGACCACCTCGACCGTCGGCAGCAGAAACAGGTGCTTCGCGCGGTCGCGCCGGCGCGTGACCACGACCACCCGCTTGCCCTGCTCTGCCAGCATGCGCACCAGATGGCTTCCGACGAAGCCGCTTCCGCCAAGGACAGCTATTCGTTCCAGTTTCATTTCGGTTCTTCCTGTTCAGCTTCGCGTTGTGCGACGATCCTGTCGTTGCCGCTGCGCGGCGCGATGGTCCCCAAGCGGGCTTTGAGCGAGCGCACCTGGCCTCCCATCAAAGCCGCGTAGTACATGGTGTTGTTCATCACTTTCTTGACGTAGTCCCGGGTTTCGTTGAACGGTATGGTCTCGGCATAGACGGCGCCCTCCAGCGCGCGCGTGTCGCGCCACTTGCGCGCCCGGCCCGGCCCGGCATTATAGGCCGCGGCCGCCAGCACCGGACTGCCGTCCAGGTCGTCGAGCACGTGGCGCAGATAGTAGGTGCCCAGTGCCGCGTTCACGTGCGTATCGGTAACCCGGGCCCAGGAATAGTCCTGCATGCCCATGCGGCCGGCGACCCATTTCGCCGTCGCAGGCATCAGCTGCATCAGGCCCGCAGCCCCGGCCGAGGACTTGACCGCCGCAATGAAACGGCTTTCCTGGCGCACCAGCCCCAGCACCCAGGCTTCTTCCAACTGCTGCGCCCGCGCTTTTTCGCCCAGGGCGTCACGGTAGGGCGCAAGATAGCGCACGCTGAAATCGTGCAGCGCGAGCGTCTTGTCGGCGGTGTTGATGGCACGGTCGAACATTTCGTTCTGACGCGCGAACTCCGCCGCGGCGAGGAGCTGCTTGTCGTCCATGCCGCGTATCGACCAGATCCACTCGCGCGCCGACTCGAGGCGCTGGCCCAACAGATAAAACGCAAGCGCGCGCTGGAACCCCGTGCTGCGCGCGACCGCCGCCACGTCTTCCGCCCCCGGCGTATGTCCTTTGGGCGGGATCGCAAACGGCAGGCCGAGCTCCTCCGCAGCCAGCCGGGCATAGAAGTGGTGCTCGCCGGCGATGCGCGTGAACAGTGCCTGCGCCTCGCCGGTGTTACCTTGGACCTGGACCGCGCGTCCCAGCCAGTACACCCAGGTCGGTTCGTTGCGCTGCGCCGGTGACATCTTTTCCACCGCGGCTTTGACTTCGCGCCAGTTGCCCTGGCGCAGCGCGGCGCGCGTACGCCAAGCGAGTTGTTCCTCGTTGAGCGCGACGCTTCCGGCGTCGGCTTTTGTGTACCAGTCCAGCGCCTGCGGCAGGTTGCGCCGCGCCGCCTGCAGCGCGAGCTGGCCCCAGCCGTAGCCCTGCTCCTCGCTCGAAAATTTCGCGCGCAGCTGCTTGTCCCAATAGTCCGCAGCCGCGACCGGGTCGTTGCGCGCCATGCGCTGCAGCGCGAACAAGGTAAGCTCGCGCGCCTGGCGCCGCGACAGGTCTTTCTTTTTGTCGTCGAGATAGCGCTGCGGTCCGGCCGCGACGCTGAACAACTGCCCCCGATCCAGGGCTTCCTTTGCCGGCAAGTACTCGGCGGCGCGCCAGGCCGCGCTGGCCGAACCCGCATCGAGCAGCAAGCGGATGCGGTCCCATACATGGCGGCTGGTGAACTGTCCGCTGGAGATGAGCGCCTCGGCGACGGGCACGCAACCTTGCGGCAGGTCGCGCGGCGCGTACCAGTGCACCCTCGCCTCCGCCAGGGCCGATTCGTCCCGCAGCAGCCAGCGCGCCTGCAGCGCGTAACAGCCGACCTCGTTGTCCTCGCCCGCGAGCAGCGGAAATTCCGCCCGGAACAGATCCCATTGCTGCCTCTTGCCCAGGATTTTCAGCCATTCCTTGCGCACCTGCTCTGCGACCAAACTGCCCTGCTGGCGCGTCAGGAAAGTGCGTACTTGATCCGGACTGGAATCTTCCAGTCGCGCCCGCAGTATCCAGGATTCGACATAAGGCTCGAGCACATGGCCTTGAAGCTGCGCATCGTAGCGGGCGAGCTTGTCGTAGTCGCCCGTACGCGCCGCCGTGCGCGCGGCAAGGAAGATCTCATCCTGGGTCTGGGCCTGGGTCTGAGTCTGGGTCCGCGCCGGCGCCGCCTGGGCCGGGAACGATGCCAGGGCAAGCGCAAGGCTCAGGCCTCGCAGCAGTGGTGCTATAGTGAACTTGATGGCTAACTCCATGATGAAACTAGTATAAGCGCTCCGCCGCCAGTATGGACGACGGACACAGAAAAAATGCAGCACGATGAACTCATGGCCTGGCGCAAGACCCTGCGGCGCGAATTGCTCGCGCGCAGGCAGGCGCTGCCTGCCGTTCAGGTTAATGCATTGCGCCTAAGTATGGACCGCCATTTGCAGTGCGGGTTCCCCGGACTGGCCAAGGGCGTGGTGGCGTTCTGCTGGCCGATACGGAACGAGTATGACGCGCGCCACCTGGTGCGCGATCTGCGCAGGCGGGGCGCGACCGCGGCGCTGCCGGTCGTGCTGGCGCCCAAATCGCCGCTGATTTTCCGCGAGTGGCATCCCGGAGTAGCGATGGCGCTGGGCAAACTCGACATCCCCTACCCTGCGGCAGGCGCAGCGTTACAGCCCGACACCGTGTTGCTGCCGATGAACGGCTTCGACCGCCAGGGTTATCGCCTGGGTTACGGCGGCGGTTTTTTCGACCGCACGCTGGAGGCGCTTAAGGGCCGGAGGCCCGCAATGATCGGCGTTGCATTCGAAATCGCAGCGATCGAGACCATCCATCCGCAGCCCTGGGACATGCCCGTGGACTATGTGGTCACCGAGCGCGGCGTATACAAGCGCGACGGCGGCAAGCTCGAATTCCTGGGCGTGCCGCAGCCGCCGGTTGCGGCGGCGCTCAGCTCGCCGGTTTGCTACGCGGCCGAACTCGCGCCGGGGTATTTCGGGGAAGAGTCAGGCAGATAAGGCGGCCAATGGCGGGGAAAGACGCCTGTACCCTTTGAAACTTCCGGAAAATCCGTATACTGAAATCCATGAAGACCATCGAACTCCCGTCCATTCCGGTAAGTCCGGATACCGCCGCGCGTTTTGCTTCCCTTAGCGAGGAGCAGAAGCGCGTCATACGGATGCGCGTTGCGACAGAGATTGGCCGGCTGTCGAAGCCAAAATCGCGCGCCGAATCCGCCGCAGAGTTTCGCGCAGCGACCGCGACTATCGGCAATCGGGCGCGCCGCAAAGGCCTTTCCCTGAAAAAACTCAAACGCATGATCAATGCCAGTCAGTAAGCGTGTCGTCGTCGATACAAACACGATTGTCAGCGGCATTCTTCTTCCACAGTCGGTTCCCGGCAGATTACTGGACCTGCTCGCCGGACAGGCTGCACTAATTTTCTCGCCGGCAACGCGCGACGAATTGCTCGGCGTAATTTCTCGCGAGAAGTTCGATCGCTACGTTTCCGTGGAACTCCGCGAACGCGCCGTAACGATCCTTTTGCGCGATGGTGACGTCGTTACCCCGCGACATCTTGTTCATGTCTGTCGAGACCCGAAAGACGACAAATTTCTCGACGCTGCCCGCGCTGGCAGGGCAGATTGCCTGATATCGGGTGATGCCGATCTCCTCGATCTGCACGAGTTCGCGGGCATCCCCATACTCACAGCCAGACGTTATCTCGCGAAATCCGGGTCGGAGTAGCCTTTTGCGCCCTCCGGTTTTCGCGCACATCAGCACGATACTCTGCCGCCAGCCGTAAAGTCAGTATTGACGCGGATCTTCGACCGCGCTTGACCCTCTGCGGGCGCGCGCCTAACATCGCGGTATCTCATTTGTAATACAAGGTGCGCCCATGGCCGTTTCCCTGCGGGTACCCGAGGATGTGAAAAAGCGCGTTGACCGCCTGGCCGGCGCGCAGGACACCACGGCGCACGCTTTCATGCTGGAGGCCATCCGCGACAAGGTAGACGCAGAGGAAGCGCGCGCGGAATTCCTCGCGGAAGGGCGGCGCCGGCTGGCGCGCATGAAAAAATCGGGCAAAGGCATCCCCGCCACCGAGGTGTTTGCCTATCTGGACGCCCGCAGCAAGGGTGGGAACCCGGCGCGCCCGCAGGTGCGCAAGACGCCATGATCGTCTTCGCCGAAGAAGCTTTCGGCGACCTGGAGCGGATTTTCGAATTCAATTACGAGCGCGACCCGGCCACGGCTCGGGTGCATATCGAGGCAGTACGCAGCGCCGTCCTCATCCTGGACGCACACCCAAAGATCGGCCGCCCGACGAGCTCCGGCTCCGAATTGAGGGAACTCATCATCTCGCAGGGGGAGTCTGGCTACGTTGCCCTCTACGAACATGCGTCGGCGGAAGATCTCGTCCGGGTCGTCGCCATCCGCCACCAACGCGAAACCGGCTATCGCAGCAGGTAATCGAACGCACGAGCGCGGCCTCTATCTACGCGACGGTCTACGCGACGGCGGCAAACTCGAGTTTCCGGGTGTGCCCCCGGGAGCAGCGCGCAGAACTCAGTTCACCGATGTACTGTGCAGCCGAACTCGCGCCGGGGTATTTCGGGGAAGATCCGGCGGGCGCCAGGCTTTGCTCCGCCGCTTGACCGTCTGCGGTGGCACGGCTAGCATCGCTAATCCCTCCTTTGTGGCAAAGTTTGCGTATTCAATTGTTTATCTGACGGGGAAAATATATGAAAGCGCACAAGCTTCCTTTACCGAATTCACTGGATGTATGGCCCTTGTTCATCAATGGCAAATGGCAGATGGGCAGCCAGAACGACGTCGCGGACGATATCAACCCGGCCACCGGGGAAGTCTACGCCCGCGTCGCGCAAGCCAGTGCCGCCGACGTGGAACTGGCCATTGCCACAGCGCATGCCGCGCGAATCACCTGGGGCAGGATGCTCGCCGCCGACCGCGAAGCATTATTGCTTAAAGCCGCCGAAATCATCGCCTCGAAAAAAGATGAAATCAGGGATCTGATCATCAATGAGACGGGCTCGGTTTTCATCAAAGCTCCCTGGGAAATCGTGTATTCGGTGGAATGCCTGCGGGTAGCCGCGGGACTTTGCCGGCAAAGCAGCGGCGACACTTTCCCGGCGTCAATGGATGGGCAGGTCAGCATGACCATACGCCAGCCGCTTGGCGTGATTGCGGGCATCGCACCGTTCAATTCGCCTTTTTTGCTGGCGATGAAAAAAGTGGCGTTCGCGCTCGCAGCCGGCAATACCTTTGTTCTGAAGCCCTCAGAACTTGCGCCCCTTAGCGGCCTGAAGATCGCCGAATGCTTCGACCTCGCCGGGCTTCCGGCGGGTGTTCTGAACGTAATTCCGGGGCCGGCAAACGTGGTCGGGCAAAAGCTCGTCGAAGATCCGCGCGTGAAGATGATTACCTTCACCGGCTCGGGCAAGGTCGGAAGGCATCTGGCGGCCGAATGCGGCAAACACATGAAGCGGGTAACCCTTGAGATGGGCGGAAAGAATCCCCTGGTAGTGCTGAAAGACGCGGATCTGGACTACGCCGTGGATGCGGCCGCCTTCGGCATATTTTTCCATCAGGGGCAGGTCTGCATGGCCAGTTCCAAGATTATTGTCGAAGAGCCGCTCTACGCCGCATTCTGCAAGAAGTTTGCGGCCAAGGCTGCGACGCTCAAGGTCGGCGACCCCCATGATCCGAGCACTGTAGTCGGCCCGCTGATCAAGGCGTCTCAATGTGACTTTATCAAGACCCAGATTGAAGACGCCGTCGCCAAAGGGGCGACGGTCTTGTGCGGCGGCACGCACTCCGGCCCTTATCTCAAGCCCACCGTCATTTCCGGCGTCGGCAAGCACATGACGATCTACCACGAAGAGTCATTCGGTCCGGTGACCTCGGTAATCTCAGCCAGGGACTCTGAAGAAGCGCTAGAGATCGCCAACGACACCGCCTACGGCCTGTCGTCAGCCGTGGTGACCAACGATCTCCAAAAGGCTTTTGATTTCGCACTGCGTTCCGAATCGGGCATGGTGCACATCAATGACGCGACGATCAGCGACGAACCGCATATAGCCTTTGGCGGAGTGAAGGGCAGCGGCTTTGGGCGCGAGGGCGGGAAGGCCTCGTTTGATGAAATGACCGAAGTGAAGTGGATCACCGTGCAGCTGGGCAAGCGTCAATTCCCCTTCTGATCGGACTCGTCAATCCATCAGCGCCGGCAGCCACAGGACGATGTTCGGAAACGCGATCATGAAACCCATGAGGACGATATTCAGGATGATGAACGGCAGGGCCGCGCGGTAGATCTCGCCCATCGTGGTGCCGGTCGGGGCGATGCCTTTCATCACGAACAGCGACAAGCCGAAGGGCGGGGTGATGGTCGCCAGCTCGAGGTTCAGCATCATAACGGCGCCGAACCAGACGGTATCCCAGCCCATGGTGGCGACGATGGGCATGAAGATCGGGATGGTGACGAGCACGATCGCGGTCTGTTCGATGAACATCCCGAGCACCATGACGATCGCCTGCATCATCAGCATGATGACGATAGGCGCAACATCCAGCTTGGTCGCAAACTCGGTGATGGCGGGCGTGACGCCGGCGAAGCTGAGCAGCTGGCTGAACGCGGCGGAGCCGGTCAGCACCAGCAGTATCATGACCGACAGCGAGGTCGCTGAGCCGACCGCTTTCTTGATCACCGGCCAGGTCAGCTTGCCGTAGCACGCGGCCACGATGAAGCTCAGCAGCGTGCCAATCGCGGCGGCCTCGGTCGGCGTCGCGATGCCGGCAAAGATGGTGGCGATGACCAGAACGATCATGGACATGGGCGGGACGACATACACCAGCGTGTTGCGCAACCTTGGGCCGATCGACGTCCGTTCGACGGCATAGGGAGGGGCGATCGACGGCTGCAGCGTGCAGCGCACCACGATGTAGATGGCATAGATGATCGCCAGCAGGACGCCGGGGACGATGATGCCGATCAGCAGCCTGCCGACCGGGATCCTGCCCAGGCTAGCGAGGATGACGGCGAGCGCGCTCGGCGGGATGAGAATGGCGAGGCTCCCACTCGCCAGCACCGAGCCCAGCGCCAGCTTGCGGTCATAGCCGCGCCGCACCATGTCCGGCACCAGCGTCGAACCGAGCATCGCCACGCTGCCCATGGCGACGCCGGTCAGTGTGGCAAACACCGCGCCCGCCGCGACAGCGAGGACGGCAAGCCGGCCGGCGATCCGCCCCAGCCACTGGTCGAGCACATCGATCATCCGGTAGGCGACGCCAGAGTGGAACATCACCGTTCCCATGAGGATGAACATTGGCACCGGCACCAGGACGAACGACGCGACCGAACTGTCGATGCTGAGAATCAATTGGCTCAGTCCGATTGCTCCGCCCCACAGGACGTAGACGCCGATGAGATTGACGAGAGTAAAGGCGATTGCGACCGGCAGACCGATCAGCAGCAGGACCGCCAGTCCGCCGAAGAAGTATATGAGGTGGAGGGTCAAATCCATCGGCGTCAGACCGAGCTTACTGGCGGAGGCAGGAACGCGTCCTCGTCTCCGTGCCTGAAACTCTCCACGGCGCGGCGCAGGAACTGCAGGCCCATGAGCAGAAAACCGATAGGGATGACGATCAGATTGACCGCGCGCGGCATTTCGATCTCGGCCGGGATGCGGATACCTAGCTCGATGGAGTTGATGACCTCCATGACACCGAACACGGCCACGACCAGACAGACCACGGCGCCGAGCAGCGAACTCATCAACATCAGGAGCCAGCGGGCACGGCGTCCGACTATGCCGAGAAGCAGGTCGATGATGACGTGCTCGTCGCGCCGCAGCACCCAGGCGGCGCCGAGAAAGGCGATGTAGAGCAGCAGCATGCCGCTGATCTGGTCGACTCCCATCATGCTCTGGTGCAGCCCGTAGCGGAACACGACCTTGACCGTGGTCGCCAGCATCACGACGATCAGGAGCGTCGCCGCGACGGCGGCGCCCGCGTCGATGATAAAGTCGAAAACATACAGCGCCCGCGCAACGAGCGTACGCAAGGCGGAGCGGTCGGTGTCTGCCGTCGTTATGCCGGCGCTGTTGTCCTCTGCCACGCCGGAATTACTTCGCGCCGAGCAAACGCCGCGCAGTGGCGTAATCGTCGGGCTTCATCAAGGTCTTGAAGTTGGCCCACAGCGCTTCCGTGGAGGTCTCGTGCCAGCGCTTGGCTTCCGCCGGTGAGAACTCGATTACCTGCATGCCCGCCGCCTTCATTTTGTTGAGCTCGGAGGCCTGCTGCGCCGCGACGAAGTCCTTTGCCCAGACCTGGGTGCTGGCGGCGGCTTTGAACATGATCTGCTTGACGTCCTCCGGCAGCGCATTCCATTTTTTCAGATTAACGACGATCGACGTTCCGTCGCGATAGAGCGGATGCGCGACCGCAAACTTCGTCACGCCCTGCCAGCCGAAATTGGTAAATCCGTCGTACATCGGCCAGGTGAAGCCTTCGACGGTGCCGCGCTCGAGCCCGAGATAGATATCGCCCGGCGGCAGCGTCACCGGCTCGGCGCCCATGCCGGCGATGAAGAAGCGGGTCAGCGGCGGCACGCGTATCTTCATGCCCTTGAGGTCTTCGATCCGCGCGATTTTCTTTTGCGTGTAGAGGAAATGGTTGCCCGCGCCGACCCCGCCGGTCATGTGGCCGAGATAGCGCGCGCCGTGCGCCTCGTGCAGCTTGTTCACGAAATTGAACAGCTCGCTCCCGGGGCCGTTGTCGGGAACCTCGAAGGGGGACATTTCGGTGAGATAGCCGCCGCGAACGATGCCGGCCCAATAATTCGGGGCGCCGAACCAGACGTCGAACACGCCCCTGACCAGCGCCTCTGGCTGGTCGAAAGTCGGCACGACTTCGGATGCGCCCTTGAAGTTGATGACGACCTTGCCGCCGGACATCTGGTTCACCGTGTCTTTGAACTTGATGCCGATGTCCGCCGCCGGCGATGAGCCCGGCTTCCAAGCGCCGACCATCGTCAGCGTGATCGGCGCGGGGGACTGCGCCCTGACATCGTTTGCCACCAAACTCCCGAACATCAGAAGCGCGCCAGACAACGCCACCACATTTGCCAGAGTTCCCATACCCACCCCCTCCCTGCAGTTAGTTGTTTTCCCATGGTAGCATACATAGAACTATGCAAATGGGAACCCATCGGATACGCCGTATGAATATAGAGATATCCGGTCATGCTGAAGGGAACATCTGAGATGGTGGATACGACAACGCAGGGTCAGCATCGGCCCTCCGAGCTTCTCGGCACGCTGAAGCGCCTCGGCTTTGGCATGACGGTCGCGGTGCCCGACGGCTGGCTGGGGGAAATCCTCGTTCAGATCGAGCGCGAGCCGACTATGCGGCTTGTGCGCGCGACTCACGAGGAAGAGGCGCTGGCGATTGCCTGCGGTGCAAGACTCGGCGGCGTACGCACGGCTATGTTCATTCAGAACGCCGGATTGCTCAGTTCGGGCGCCGGGATGGTGTGCCTCGCTCAGCGCTATCAGTTCCCGCTCTTGATATTGGTTTCCTATCGCGGAACGCCGGAGGACGCGGTCTTCTACCACATCCCCAAGGCGCGGGCGACGGAACCCGTACTTAATGGCCTCGGCCTCGCCTATACCCGCGTCGACCGCAGCCGGCCGATCGGCCCGCAAGTCGAGGCGGCAGCGACCTATGCGGAAGAGGCGTCGAGTCCTTTCGTGCTGCTGCTCTCGCGGGAGGACGTCCAATGGTGAGCAACACGCGGCCGGGCCGCGCCGATTACTACCGGGTGCTCGCTGAGCACCTGCCGCAAGATACCTTGGTCGTCACCGCGCTCGGCAACGCATCCTATCTGTGGGCCGTGATGCATCACACGCCGGAGAATTTCTACATCGAGGACGCGATGGGCCTTGCGCTGCCCCTCGCCCTCGGGCTCGCGCTTGCGCAGCCCGCGCGGCGCGTCGTCGTGGTCGAAGGCGACGGGGCGGTGTTCATGCACATGGGCGCGCTGATCACGGTCGGCGCCATGGCGCCGAAGAACCTGACCGTGTTGCTGATCCAGAACGGCGTCCATGCCGCGTCCGGCGGCCAGGTGCTGACCAATCCGGGTCTCGATCTGGCGTTGCTTGCGCGCTCTGCCGGCATCGGCCGCGCGGACAATGTGGCGACAGCGGCAGCGTTTGCCGAGGCGCTGCCCGGTGTGTTTGCAGCGGATGCGCTACAGCTACTCGTCCTATCGACCGAGCCTGATCCGGGCGTGGTTATCCCGCCGATAGGGCTCGACCCTGTGCAGACGAAACTCCGCTTCATGACTGCGATCGGCGCACCGCGTTACGTGCCGACCATGTTCGGCGGTGGCCGGCTCGCGGGCGGCGGGAAGTAGAGCCCGGGTATTGTTCTGACACTTCTGTTTCGATATGAGACCTGCCCCCTTTGCTCTCGCTACCCTGCGGTAGGCAAAGAATGCAGCCCAGGTGGACTGCGTAGTCACCGGGCGTGGCATCTACCGCCGGAATCGGGATGCGCTGGTGTTCTTGGGCGAGCTGCACTAGCTGTCCCGACGAAACACTACAGGCAGGATCCGTCGGCCGCGTTCAGTTCCATCGGCCATACATAGTCGAACGCGCCGCTCGTGCATTTTTCCTGACACTCGCTGAACGACACGGTGAAGCGCTCGCCCTGCCGCCACATCCGCACCGTGCATTTCGTCCCGGCGATCGATTGCAGTTCCACGTGCGGCTTGGTGCGCGTCTGGCGAAAGTCGGCCAGACGGAAGCCGCAGGAGCCACGCCGCGGAATCTCTATCTTCGCTTCCAGCAGGTCCACCCTGCCCTGCTCCACGGCGAGCTTGATCGACTCGGTGTAACCGCTCTGGTCGCGCGAGGTGCACTCGGAGCGCACGCTCAGCGCGCCGACGGCAAACGGCGCCGGCGGTTCGGCCCTGGGCTTGCGTGCAACAGGCACCGGCGGCGGCACGCTTGGCGGCGCCGATGCCACCGGGCCTGCCGGCCCGCCGCCGCCCGGTTCTGCGGCTGCAGCACGCGGCGCGGCCGTCTTTTCCCTCGTGCCGTTGCAACCGAACAGCATGCAGGCCAGCGCCAACGCGAGCAAGGCGTTCCCGCCGCAGACTGCACGCGTGGACTCCAGCCGTATTTCCGAAAATTCCTGCGTCAGCCGAGGAACAAGGTGTACGCCGGGTTCGCGCTCTCGTCCCAGTAGGGATACCCCAGATCGTGCAGGAAACGCCGGAACTGCGGCATCTCCTTCGGCGGCACCTGCATGCCCACCAGCACGCGACCGTAGTCGGCGCCGTGGTTGCGGTAATGAAACAGGCTGATGTTCCAGTCCGGGCGCATGCTGTTGAGAAAGCGCATCAAGGCGCCCGGGCGCTCCGGAAACTCGAAGCGGTACAGCAGTTCGTTTTTCGCCAGTGGCGCATGCCCGCCGACGAGATGGCGCACGTGCAGCTTGGCCATCTCATTGTCGGACAGATCGATCGTTTTCAGGCCGTGGCGGCGCAGCTTGCGGATCAGGCGCGCGGTTTCGTCGCTGTTCGCCACTTCGACGCCTACGAACACGTGCGCCTCCTTCGATCCGGCGATGCGATAGTTAAACTCGGTGACGTTGCGCGCGCCCAGGGTGGCGCAGAATTTCTTGTAGCTGCCGGGGCGCTCCGGAATGGTCACCGCAAGGAGGGCCTCGCGGTGCTCCCCCACCTCGGCGCGCTCGGCGACGAAGCGCAGCCGGTCGAAATTGGTGTTGGCGCCGCAAGCCACCGCCACCAGCGTCTGCCCGCGCACACCCTTTCTCTGCGCGTAGGCCTTGGCCCCGGCGATGGCCAGGGCTCCCGCGGGCTCGAGTATGGAGCGGGTTTCTTCGAACACGTCCTTGATCGCGGCGCAGGTCTCGTCGGTATCGACCAGTATGATCTCGTCGACCAACTGCTTGCACAGGCGAAAGGTTTCCTTGCCGACCTGCTTCACCGCCACGCCGTCGGCGAACAGGCCCACCTGCGCCAGACGCACGCGCCGTCCGGCTTTGAGCGAGCGCGCCATGGCGTCCGAATCCACCGGTTGCACGCCGACGATGCGGATCTCCGGGCGCAGGCGCTTGACGTAGGCGGCGATGCCCGAAATCAATCCGCCGCCACCGATGGCGACGAATATCGCGTCGATCGGCGTCTTGGCTTGCCTCAGGATTTCCATGCCTATCGTGCCCTGGCCGGCGATCACGTCCGGGTCGTCGTAGGGGTGCACGAAGGTGAGTTTGCGCGCCTTCTCCAGCTTCAACGCTTGCCGGTAGGCCTCGTCGTAGGAATCGCCGAAGAGCAGCACCTCGGCGCCGCGTGCGAGCACCGCATCCACCTTGATCCGCGGCGTGGTCACCGGCATCACGATCACCGCCTTGCAGTGCAGGCGCTGCGCCGCCAGCGCCACGCCCTGGGCGTGGTTGCCGGCCGAGGCGGCGATGACGCCGTGTTTGAGCGCTGCGGCGGGCAAATGCGCCATTTTGTTGTACGCGCCACGCAGCTTGAACGAGAATACCGGCTGCATGTCTTCGCGTTTGAGCAGCAGCGTGTTGTGCAATCGCGCGGACAGTATGGGCGCCGCCTCCAGCGGCGATTCGATCGCCACGTCGTAGACGCGTGCCTTGAGGATTTTTTCGAGATAGTCGGGATGCATGTTACTTCGATTCAGATTCAATATAAGCGTCCAAGGGTAGCAGGATGTGCTTTGCCGGGGCAAGGCGACCGAAGGTCTCGATCCCGCTTGACGGGAAAGTCCCCGTGGGACGACCGAAGGTCTCGATCCCCCTTCCTCGGTCCCGCTCGACGGGAGAGGGGAAAGTCCCCGTGGGACGACCGAAGGAAGTCCCCGCGGGACGCATGCCGGTGCTTGCCTGCGGGAGCGCTTGCTTGATCGGCGCCGAAGCGAGCCTGCTGACCCTGCTCGGCTGGAGCTTTCTCGCCTCGACCCTGGTTCCGATCAGCTCGGAAGCGGCGCTGTTCGCCGTGCTCAAGATGCACCCGGATCTGCTTTGGTCCGCGATCGGCGTGGCCACGCTGGGCAATACCGCGGGCGGCATGACAACTTACCTGATCGGGCGTTTCATCGGCTCGAAAAAGCCACTTACGCAACTTGAGCGCGTCACGCGCTACGGCAGCGCGCTGCTGGCGCTCGCCTGGCTGCCCTTCGTCGGCGACGCGCTGTGTCTCGCCGCAGGCTGGGCCAGGCTCAACTGGGTCACGGTTGCGGCATGGTCGGCAGCTGGCCGTTTCGCGCGATACTGGGTGGTGGCGCAGGGAGCTCTTTGGTAAGCTAACGCCTATGGTCAAGAAGAAAACGAAAAAAGTGAAACCGTTCTGGGAGCGCGGCTACCAGTCGCACGGCTACTGGCAGGGCAAGGAACGCCTGGGCACGGTGCAACTGGGCGAGCGCGCCGCATGGGACGGAATCTACCGCTGGCAGGCCGGCACGCGGGCGGGCGAAGCCAAGACCCTGGCCGAGGCCAAACGCGCCGTGGAGGAACAGGTGCTGTCGCTGGCGAGCCAGCTGCCCCTGTTCGGGGACACGGCCGGCGATTAAATCCGCACCGCAGCGGGCTAGCATAGCTACCCGCCGGGCGGCGCAGGAATCGCGCGATCTGTAGCTGATCCGCGGGCGCCTCGGGCACGCGTAGCGTGTAGCCCGCACTTCGCTCCCCGAATGCATCGAGCAAATCAGGTGCAGGCGCAGACGCGGACAGGAATTACGTGCCTGCACAACCGAAAGCGCATGTCGGCATATTTTACAATTATCCGCCCTGCAGGCCATTTGTCTCTGCATATTTCTACTAATATATTGATTATATGTATTATTGCATTTTAGGCTCGATTTATGCTTGAAACCTTGCATGGAAGTCTGAATTGATGGCGGCCTTGTCCGGATCGCGTTTCAATAAGTCGGGCCCGTTCGTATTTGTCTGTCGATGTTTTGTAGCAACAGGAGAATGGACATGCTGAGAAAGAAACTGCTGGCGCTGGCTGTGGGATTCTTTGCGGCGGGCACTGCCTCTGCCGCGCCGATCCAGTACGGCGCAAACGGCCACTGGTATGAATTCATATCCACTGCGGTCAATTGGCAAACCGCGTTCAACGCCGCGAACGCGTCGAACTATCTCGGAATGCAAGGTTATCTGGCGACCGTTACCTCCGCGGGTGAGAATACGTTTGTGGCCTCGAATGTTGCGAACGGCGCGCTTGCCTGGCTCGGCGGATCGGACGACGGCGCGCCGGTCAACTACTGGACCTGGCGCAACGGCCCCGAGGCCGGAATGGCCTTCACCTTCACGAGCTGGAACGGCGGCGAACCCAACAACTGCTGCGGGGGCGAGAATTATCTGCAGACGAACTGGGGCTCTACCGGACTCTGGAACGATCACGGCGGCCCCGCCAATGGGTGGCAGATAAACGGATATGTAGTCGAATACAGCAATGTGCCTGAGCCCGCCTCCCTTGCCCTGCTCGGCCTGGGCCTGGCCGGGCTTGGATTCTCACGCCGCAGGAACGCTTGAATTAGGCAGGGTTCGCAAAGACCCCGCTTCGGCGGTGATGCCGTTCAGTCAGGAGCTGAACGGCATTTTCATTTGCGCGTTGCATGAACGAGCATGCCGCTGAAGATCCCGGTCGCCCGACCGGCAGGGGCTAGCCTCCGGCTACACCCTGGGTGTTGACGTAAAGCGAATAGATTGACGTGCTCCCCGTCATGAACAGGCGGTTGCGCTCGACGCCGCCGAAACACAGGTTGGCGCAGCGCTCCGGCAGGTTGATGCGGCCGATCAACTTCCCTTGCGGATTGAATATGGCCACGCCGTCCAGGCCCTCGCGGCCCATGCCCCAGCCGCACCACAGGTTGCCGTCGATGTCGCAGCGCATGCCGTCCGGCGTACCCTCAGGTTCCGCGGTGAGAAACAAACGCTTGTTGGCGAGCTTCGTGCCGCCGTCGACCACGTCGAATACCTGGATGGTGCGCGGCGCCGGCAATGCCGCGATGACGTAGAGCTTGGATTCGTCCGGAGAGAAGCACAGGCCGTTGGGCCGGTTGATGTCCCCCGCCACCACCGAGAGCTGGCCGCTTTTCGGATCGACGCGATAGACATTGGTGGGCAGTTCGGGTTTGGCCGGATGCCCCTCGTACAGGCCGAGGATGCCGAAGGGCGGATCGGTGAACCAGATCGAGCCGTCGGACTTGCACACGACGTCGTTGGGCGAGTTGAGCGGCTTGCCCTCGAAGTGACTGGCGATCACGCTGATCTTGCCGTCGTACTCGGTGCGCGTCACGCGGCGCGTATCGTGCTCGCAGGTAAGCAAACGCCCCTGCCGGTCGCGCGTGTTGCCGTTGGCGTTGTTGGACGGCTTGCGGAACACGCTGACGCGGCCGGTTTCCTCTTCCCATTTCATGATGCGGTTGTTGGGGATGTCGCTCCAGAGCAGGTAGCGCCCGTCGCCGAACCAGACCGGGCCCTCGCACCAGCGCATGCCCGAGGCGATGCGCTCGACCTTGGCCAGTCCAAGCCGGTAGTTGCCGAAACTCGGGTCGATCACCTGGATCAGCGGATCGGGATAGCGCTGACTGAGCGGGCCCAAGCCATGGCCGTCTGCCGCCCGCATCTGCGCCGATGCGCCCGGCGCGACAGCCGCCACCGCCGCCGCGCCGGCGGCCGCGATGAAATGCCTTCTGCCTGCCGACGGCGCCTGCGCCTCTGGTGCGCCGCCTTGCTCCGGGATTACTGCGTTCCTGCTCATGTTTTCCTCTCCTGTGGTTGTCTGCTGCACGCTTTGGACGCGGGCGGCGGCGCGATCACGCTGGTTCTCCGCCGCATTGCGACGCCCTGGTTCGGGCATCCCAAGCTTGTCACGGAAACGTGAAATTGCCTCCTCCGCCAATCAAGTATGGTGCGATTTCCATCGGCGATCAAGCTCGGCGAAAGCCTCTGTGCGACAGTTCGGTAGCGCCGCTTTCGGGCCGGAAAAGGAGTATCCGCGGGAAGCAGGCGCAACGCCGGAATGGCGCTAGGCCGCGCTCAGCTTCGCGTATTCCAGCGCCAGCCACTTCATCCCCTGGCGGCCGAAATTGATCTGCAGGCGCGCATCCGGTCCCTGGCCTTCGGCGTCTACGATCACGCCTTGGCCGAATTTGGCGTGGACTACGTTCTGGCCGATGCGCCAGCCCGTCTGGGTCGCGCGCGGCGCGGCCTTGGGCATGGCCGCGTCCCGCGCCGAAGCGAGCACCGGCTCGGGCAGCGGCTCGCGCCCCAGGCGCGGCGTCAGCCACTTCACCAGCCCCGCGGGTATTTCGTCCAGGAAACGGGACGCCACGTTGTAGCGCGTCTGCCCGTGCAGCATGCGGTTCTGCGCGAACGACAGGTAGAGGCGCGCGCGCGCGCGGGTGATCGCGACGTACATCAAACGCCGCTCTTCTTCCAGGCCGTCGTCCTCGTTGCGGCTCTGCTCGTGCGGGAACAGCCCCTCTTCCAGCCCGGTGACGAACACCGCCTGAAATTCCAGCCCCTTGGCCGAATGCACGGTCATCAGCTGCAGCGCATCCGAGCCCTCGCCCGCCTGGTGCTCGCCCGCCTCCAGCGCAGCGTGCGCGAGGAAGGCGGCCAGGTCCTGCTGCTCCTGCTGTTCGTGTTCCTGCTGCTCCTGCACGAACAGCGCCGCCGCGTTCACCAGTTCCTGCAGGTTCTCCAGCCGGTCGGCGCCGTCCTTTTCCGCCTGGAAATAGGCGAGCAGGCCCGATTTCGCGAGCATGTGCGCAACGACCTCGGGCAGGGGCAGGCCTTCGGTCTCACGGCGCAAGGCCGCGATCATGGCGACGAAGGCGCCGATAGAATTGCCCGCCTTCCCCGTGAGCTGCGGCACCGCGCTATAGAGGCTGGCGCCACCCGCTTTGGCCGCGTCCTGCAGCGCTTCGATCGAACGCGCGCCTATGCCGCGCACCGGAAAATTCACCACGCGCAGAAACGCGCTGTCGTCCTCGGAGCTCGCGATCAGGCGCAAATAGGCCAGGGCGTGCTTGATCTCCATGCGCTCGAAAAAACGCAGGCCGCCATACACTCGATAGGGAATGCCGGCGGAAAATAGCGCGTGCTCCAGGATGCGCGACTGCGCGTTGGAGCGGTAGAGCACGCCGATCTCGCGCCGCGCCAGGCCGTCGCGGTTGAGCGCCTGCACTTCTTCGGCCAGCCAGTGCGCTTCGTAGCCGTCGGTCTGGGCTTCGTAGACGCGCAGCGGCTCGCCGTGCCCGGCCGAGGTCCACAGGTTCTTGCCCAGGCGCTTGCGGTTGTTGGAAATGAGCGCGTTGGCCGCGTCGAGTATGTTGCCGTGCGAGCGGTAGTTCTGCTCCAGGCGGATCACGTTCTCGACGCGAAAGTCGCGCTCGAAATCGGCCATGTTTCCCACGTTCGCCCCGCGGAAGGCGTAGATCGACTGGTCGTCGTCGCCGACCGCGAAGATCACGCTGCCGGGCCCCGTCAGCAGTTTCAACCAGCGGTACTGCAGGCGGTTGGTGTCCTGGAATTCATCCACCAGGATGTGGCGGAAGCGCCCTTGATAATGCTCACGCAGGATTTCGTTCTTCGACAGGAGTTCGAAACTGCGCAGCAGCAGTTCGGCGAAATCGACCACGCCCTCGCGCTGGCATTGCTCGTCGTAGGCGGCGTAGATCTCGCACAGGCGGCGGCTGAATTCGTCGAAAGCGTCGGCTGCGCTCGCGCGCCTGCCCTCTTCCTTGTTGCCGTTGATGAAATGCTGCACCTGTTTCGGCGGGAAGCGGTCCTCGTCCAGATTCATGGCTTTCATCACCCGCTTCAGCAGCGACAGCTGGTCGGCCGAGTCGAGAATCTGAAACAACTGCGGCAGGCCCGCGTCGCGGTAGTGCGCGCGCAGCAGCCGGTTGCACAGGCCGTGAAACGTGCCTACCCACATGCCGCGGGTGGAAATCGGCAGCATGGCGGAGATGCGCGTGAGCATTTCCTTCGCCGCCTTGTTGGTGAAGGTCACCGCGATAATGCCCGCCGGGCTGACATTCCCGGTCTGGATCAGCCAGGCGATGCGCGTCGTGAGCACGCGCGTCTTGCCCGAGCCCGCGCCGGCGAGGATCAGCGCCGACTGGTTCGGCAGGGTGACGGCGGCGAGTTGTTCCGGATTGAGATTGGCGAGCAGCGACATCGTGCGGCGGTGAATTTTGCGAAGCGCGATTCTACCGCAGCGGGGTGAAGCAAAGCCGTCTCATTGCTGCGCGCCTGCGAGCAAACGGGCGAGAAACGGCAGCGATACGACCTGCGTCTCGCTCCCCGCGGCGTAGCTCTCTTCGCCCGGGTACACGACGAAGCGGCGCGCCGGGTTGAGGTCCGCGCACGCGGCGTGAAATCCCCGGTCGATGCGCGGGGCAAGACTGCGCTTGATTTCCACGGCCCAAAGATGACCTTCCGGAAAGCTCAACACGAGATCGACCTCTGCTCCGCCGCTGCTACGGTAGAAATGCCCCTGCACCCCTTCGGGGGCGACGGCGAGGAGGTTTTCGATCACGAAACCTTCCCAGCTCGCCCCCACCACCGGATGAGACAACAGGGTTTCCTTGTCGCCGACGGACAGGAGCGCGTGAACAAGGCCGCTGTCGCGCACGTAGACTTTCGGAGATTTCACCAGTCGCTTGCCCACGTTGGCATGCCACGGCGGGAGCCTGCGCACGAGGAGCAGATCGGCTAGAAGATCGATATAGGATGCGGCGGTCTTGGCATCCACGCCCAGGTTGCGCGCCAGTTGAGCAACGTTGAGCATGCCTCCTTGATGGTGAGCCAACATGGCCCAGAAGCGGCGCAAGGTCTCGGCTGCGATGCGCGGGCCGAACTGGGGAATATCGCGTTCCAGATAGGCACGGATGAAATCCAGGCGCCAGCGCAGGCTGCGGGCATTGGACGGGGCGAGAAAACTTTCCGGAAAGCCGCCGCGCAGCCAGAGCCGGTCTAGATCGGCGGCTGTCGCGCCGACTTCCAGCACGTCGAAAGGACCGAGCTCGAGATAGCTCACCCGTCCAGCGAGGGTCTCCCCCGCTTGCTTGAGCAGGTCGAGCGAAGCCGAACCGAGAAGCAGGTAAAGCCCGTGCTTTGTCGTACCGCGCCGGGCGCGGTCGATGAGACCGCGCAACACGGGGAAGAGCCCTGGCGCACGATGGATTTCGTCGAGTATGACCAGCTTTCCCGTATGGTCCGAGAGGTAGAGCTCCGCTTCGACAAGCTTGCCGCGGTCCTGCTCAGATTCCAGGTCCAGATAGAGCGCGCCGCGCGGCTTGCCCAAAGCCAGGGACAAGGTTGTCTTGCCTGTCTGGCGCGGCCCGAGCAGCACTACGGCAGGCTCTTCCTCCAGGCGCCGCCGTAAGATTGGAAGCAGTCGTCGTTCAATCATCATTGCAATTATGGAATAACATTCCTATATTTGCAATGATAAATTACGGCCTGGCTACTTCCTCAACCTCTCTCACCGAGCAAATGTTCGGCCGCCTACTCCAGCGCCATGCCGCTGTCGCGCACCGCGGTCTTCCACACTTCCACCTGCTCCTTCGTGTACGCGGCCAGCTCTTCCGGCGTCGAGCTCTGCACGTCGAACGCCTGGCGCTCGATCAGTTCGCGCACCTCGGGCCGCTTGAGGATCGCGGTCAGCTCGCGGTTCAGGCGCGCGACGATGTCGGCCGGGAGTTTCGCCGGCCCGAAGAATCCGGCCCAGGGCACGATGGAAAGTTTGGGCGCGCCGGCTTCGGCCATGGTCGGAGCATCCGGCGCCATGGGACTGCGCTGCGGCAGCAAAGTGGCGAGCACGCGCAGGCGCCCTTCCTTTGCCGGCCCGAGCGCATTGGTCGGCGTGGCGAACATCAGCTGCACGCGCCCGCTCATGAGATCGATGGTCGCCGCGCCCTCGCCCTTGTAGGGGATGCGCTCCATCTCGAGCTTGGCGAACGAGGCCAGCTGCACCGCCGCCATGATCCCGGTCGTGGTCGCGCCGGCGTAGTTGACCTTGCCCGGATTGGCACGGATATAGTCGATCAGTTCCAGCACATTCTTCGCCGGGACCGAGGGGTGGGTAAACAAGAAATACGAGAACGTTCCCACCTTGGTGATCGGGGTGAAAGCCGTCACCGGATCGTAAGGCGGCGTCTTTCGCATCGCCGGCACCGCCGACATCGCGCTGCTGGTCGCCATGAACAGGGTGTAGCCGTCTGCGGGCGACTTCATCACCACGTCGGCCGCGATCGCGCCGTCGGCCCCGGGCCGGTTCTCCACCACTACGGGCTGGCCCAGCGCCTGCGAGAGCGGCTGCGCGATGACGCGCGTGATGGTGTCGGCTGCCCCGCCGGCGGGGAATTGCACGACTATCTTTACCGGTTTGTTCGGATATTGCGCGGCAGCCGGCAGCGCGAACGCGGCCAACGCGGCGACAGCCGCGAACACCGCAAATACTCTGGACTTCGACTTCATGGTCTTCTCCTTCATAAGAACTTCGTTTATCCGGGGTCGATACTGCCGCGCGTCACATCCCGGCGCACGACCCGGCCGGGCAGGAACGCTGCGGCGAGGCTGCGGTAAGCCGCCTCGGCTGCCTCGCGGTTGTCCTGGCTGTAGTTGCACACATACAGGTCGAAGGTTACCGCATAGAGTTCGGGCCAGGTGTGCACGGCAAGATGCGATTCGGCCAGCACTACCGCGCCGGTCGCCCCGGCCGGCGCCTCGGGCGTGCCGAAGCCGTGGAACACCTGCCCGACCACGCTGAGCCCCGCCGTTTCGCACGCGGCGAGACACAGGCGCTGCACTGCCGCCGGATCGAGCATGGTCTCGGACCCGCAGGCGCAGGCGTGGAATTCGGCGAGTATGTGCAGGCCCTTCATGTCGGTATCGATCTTATGCCAAAGAGCTGCGGTGGCGCACGCCCAACCGGCGCAGGATGGCCTCCGCCGCGCGCACGCCCTGGTAGTTCGCCTCTTCGAACAGCGACAGCCCGGAGACGTCGGCGTGGGCGAACTGGACGCGGCCCCAGCCCCGCGCGAGCGCCGCACGGCCGGTGGAGGTGATCACGCCGGGCAGCGGGCGTATCATCGCGTGCGCGTTGCGAAACACATCCAGCCGCCGCGTCAGCCGCGGCAGGTCTGCATGGGCGCGGGAAAGTTCGGCCAATATCCCCGAGGCCCAGTATTCACGCGGGGTTTCGAGGAGTGTGCGTCTCGCGGCGGCCGGTTCCGACTCGGTGAGCGCGCGGTAGTAGGTGAGCACGCCGGGTCCCGGGTTCATCTGCAGGCGCTGGTGCGTGGCGACCACATAGCCCAGCCCGGCGCTGCCGTAGAGCACGTTGTCCCAGGCAAGCGACGCGCCGGCGCCGTCTGCGGGCAGTTCATCCAAAGTGAGATTGGCCACCAGCCAGGGCGCGTAGCTGCCGGCGCGGACCGTGCCGGCGATCGCCGCTGGCAATCCCTCCGCTATATGCGGCAACAGGAACAGCGGCGCGCTCCAGATCACATGGTCGGCCCGGATGCGCACGGCGCGGTTCTCCGCCGCCAGCCAGATATCGGCCTCCACACCTTGTTTGCCCTGCGCCAGCCGGTACACCGCGGCGCCGGAAAGCAGGCGCTCGCCCAGCCGCGCGGTCAGGGCCTTGACGATCCAGCCGTTGCCCGAAGGCGCGGTCAGCACCGTGTCGGCGGCGGCATTCGCGGCGGCACCCGAACGGCAGGCGTAGTAGTGCAGGCCGGCCCAGGCCGAGGTCGCGCCGTAGTCGGTGCCGTAATCGTCGCGGCAGGCGTAGTTCACGTACCAGTGCAGACGCGGCGAGTCGTAGCCGTTTGCGAGCAGCCAGGCGCGCATGGTGATGCGATCGAGATTGCGCCATTTCGCTTCGCGCGAAGACAGCGCCACGGGCAGCGCAAAAACGCGCCTGCCCGTGACGTCCCGTGCTTCCTTGAGTTCGGCCATCTGTTCCTGAAAGCGCGCCATCTGCGCGCGCTCGACAGAGCTCGCCCCCAGGCGCGGCAGCAGCCCTTCCTGCCAGATGCCGTCCACGTACAGCCGCTCCTGCGGCGTGTGGCACAGCAGCCGCTCCTCATACACCGGCCGCGCCGCACGCGCGTCGCCCTGCAAGGCGCCCAGATCGGCGAGGAGTTCGCGCACCGCCGTCGACTCCTGCGTCGGCAGCGGCAGATAGTGGCTGCCCAAGGGAAAGGCGGAAACCGCGTTCTCGCCGTAGCGCGCATTGCCGCCCGCTTCGGACTCCATCTCGGCGATGAGAAACTCGCCGAAGCCCGCCGCTTGCAGCTTCCAGCCGGCGCAGAGCCCGGCGATCCCCGCGCCTATGATCAGCAGCGGAATCTTGCGCACCTCCGCCGGCTGCGGGAATTCACGCCTGTTCAAGCGATGGCCGATGACTATACCGCTGCCCTGCAATTCCCCCGGGGGCAGGGGCGGATCGCCGCGCGGCGCGCAGCCGACGAGCGGCGCACAAGCCGCTGCTGCGAGGAAATCGCGACGTTTCATCGCTGTACCTTGCGCCACTCGGCTTCGAAGGTGCGCACCAGCGATTGGTCGTTCATGCGGTTGGGCTCCGCATCGACGCGCGCCATGTCGACCGGAAAGCGCAGCAGCGTCGCCATCGTTTCCTGATTCAGGAAGCGCGTTGCCGCCGGATACCGCTCCGGCGGCACATACGGCGCGCGGCCGGCGAGGATGAACCCCCACTCGCCGAAACTCGGCACCAGCGCATGATAGGGCGTGACGTGAAAGCCCGTTTGCTCCAGCGTCGCGACCACGGTCCAGAAGGAATGCCTGGCGTAGAAGGGCGAAGTCGCCTGCACCACCAGCAGCGCGCGCGGCGCGAGATGCTTTTCCAGCAGGCGATAGAAGCCGGTGGAATACAGCTTGCCGATGGCGTAGCTGGTCGGGTCGGGGAAATCGGCGACGACGAAATCGAACACTTCGGCGCTGTCCTCCAGCCAGCGGGCAGCGTCGGCGTTCACCACCTTTACCCGCGGCGCGTTGAGGCTGTCGCCGTTCAGGCTTTTCAACAAGGGGGCGGTGGAAAAGAGCCGCGTCATCGCCGGGTCGAGATCGACCAGCGTCACCGATTCCACCTGCGGATATTTCAGCACTTCGCGCACGGCGAGTCCGTCGCCCCCGCCGAGCACCAGCACGCGCTTCGCGCCGGGCAAGGCGGCGAGGCCCGGATGCACCAGCGCCTCGTGGTAGCGGTATTCGTCGCGCGAGGAGAACTGCAGGTTCTGATTCAGGTAGAGGCGGATGTCGTCGCGCCAGCGCGTCACCACCAGTCTCTGGTAGGGCGTGGTCTCGGCGTGCACGATATCGTCGGCGTAGATCCAGCCCTCGGCGATCGTCGTCACCTGCCCGGCGCCGGCGAGGCCCGCGACGATCAAGGCCACCGCGCCGAAACCCGCGAGATGCAGCCCCCGTGGCCTCGCCAGGCGCTCGCGGAACAGATACATCGCCCACAACGCGACGAGCACGTTCAACAGGCCGAACAGCAGGCCGGTGCGCACCAGACCGAGGTGGGGCGCGAGCACCAGGGGAAACAGGATGGATACGGCGAGCGCGCCGAGATAATCAAACGACAACACGCGCGACACCAGTTCGCTGAACTCGAGCTCGTGCTTGAGGATGCGCATCACCAGCGGGATTTCCAACCCGACCAGCACGCCGACCGCCAGCACCGCGCCGTAGAGCAGCACGCGGAACGGCCCGAGGTTGGCGGCGAAGGCGAGAAACAGCCCCGCCGCGGCAAAACCGCCGAGCAGGCCGACGGCGATTTCGATCTGCACGAAGCGCGCCACCAGATCGCGCTTGATATATTTCGACAGCCAGGAGCCGACGCCCATGGCGAACAGATACGCGCCGATGACGGTGGAGAACTGCGTGACCGAGTCACCGAGCAGGTAGCTCGCCAGCGCGCCGGCGATCAGCTCATAGGCGAGCCCGCAGGCCGCGACGACAAACACCGACGCTAGAAGCGCGACCTGCAGCCGCGGAGTTTCAGCCTCAGCCGGCGCTGTTACGGCGCGATCCTCCACTCAGTGGATCGCGGCGGCGACGATGATGGCGATGCCCAGGCACATCGCCGCGACCACCGTCGCCAGCGGCTGATTCTTCTTCTCGACGAGCTCGCTCCACAGATTGTAGGGCGTGATCTTGTCGATGATCAGGAACGAGACCCAGAACATGACCACGCCGATAACGGAATAGACGAGGGAGTCGAACATTACCTGCGGTTTCAACAATTCCATCATGGCGCTGTCTCCTTTGATGTTTCACGTTTCACTTGTGGGATACGCTGCGGCCGGCCTGGCCGAAGCGGGTCGGTTGTCCCTTGGCAACGTCGTCGAACAGTCCGGCGCCGCGATACTGGCCCCAGGAAAATAGACTGAGCGCGAGGATGCCGAAGACCAGATAGAAGCGCGGCATGTCAGTCGTCCGAATCCGAATCGTCGCCGCCCGAAGTGACGAGCGGATGATCGCTCTCGGCCCAGCGGCTGACCTCGAAACTGTAATGCCGGATGAGGACATACGCGGGGAAAAAGCCCAGCGCCAGGGAAAGCAGAAGCAGGGATGACCAGCGCGGGCCCGGTTTCGATACCTTTACCTGTGTGCGCACCGGACTGCTCGCCGCATCTAGTTCGGCGTCCTCGGCAATCACATAGGTACCCGCGGGCAAGCCCGTGAATATCACGGAATCCGAGCGCGAACCCTCGGACCAGCTTTCGCCGTCGTCCACACCTTCGTAGCGGCTGATCTCGCGGCTCGCCTGCCAGGCCTCGCCCGTATCCTTGTTGACCAGTGTGAGGCCGAGGGAGATCCAGCTATTGTTCAGATTGGCCTCGTGCTCGATCTCCAGCCTGGATACGGGCGCGGGCAGGCGGAACTCGCGCGTCATCCGTGGTTCGTCGTCGTCCGGCCTGAATTCCAGCACATCGTTGAGCACCGGGCCGCGCGCACCGATCAACAGCACCACGTGCACCGCCAGTGCGGCAAGCAGGAACTTCCAGAATTGGCCCAGCACACCGGCGCGGCTTTTCGCCTGTGGATTGGGCTGGTTGGCGAAAACGCCCAGCGCCGGCCCCAGCCGAGCCGGAAGTTTGAATGCCTGCTGCAATTCATCCGGTGCCAGGTATTCGGCCAGCGTGATCGTCTCTTCGGAATCGGTCGTCTCGCGCGAAATCATGCGCGGCGGCGCCACATAGTCCTCGACTGCGGCGGCTTCGTCGAGTTTCACCCGCCAGGGAAACTCCCCCACGACATAGTCGACGTAGGCGTGGTAACTCTGGAAGTGTTTGAACTCGGCTTTCTCGAAGATCGCCCTGTCGCCCACCACGCTGACCGCCCGCGGCAGGACGCGGGCGAGATTCCAGTGGCCGCGGTATTCGGTCAGCCAGAGCAGGCGCCCGGCGCGCCCGAGCAGGACGTATTCGCTCCAGCGGTAACTGACGCCTTCTTCGGTCATGCGCCGGCGCATGAAGCCGATGATTTCCACATCCTCGCCGCGCAGCTTGCCGCGCGCCCCCAGGGGCAGAGCTGGTTCGACCTTGAATTCGAGCGAGACCCGCGCCAGCAGCCGCGCCGTTTCGTTCGCGGTATCCAGCACCGCGCCGCAACTGGCGCAACCGACGGATGCGATCTTTGCGTGACGCACAGCCAGCGGCGCCGCGCAGGAAGGGCAATTGAAGGCGCGCGCCTTGAGCGTGGGCTCGGCGATGGGCATGCCCTGGCGCAGATTGTTCCATCCCAGGCTCTTGAATTCGACGCTCTCGCCGACGAAGGCCAGCGGTTTGGCCGGATCGTCAGAGTAGTCAAGCGTGACCAAGGCGCCGGCCTCGTCGCGCAAATCCGCCACCGGCGCGGGATAACCGGCACCGACCTTGAACGGCAGTTCGCCCTCGCCTGCCACGCACTCGGCCGTGAGCAGATTGGTGAGGGTGTAGGGCCGGCCGGCGATGAACAGGTTCTGGCCCAGCTGCAGTTCGGAGAACGGCGGCTGGGCGTCAGGCAGCCACACCGGCTCGGAAATCACGTATTCGCCGCCCGACTCCGACAGCCAGCCGCTCTTGCCGTCGTCGAACAGCAGATGCCACTCGTTCCACAGGCCCTGCTCCCAGCGCAACTGGATGCGGCCGATCAGCGCGAAGTGCCTGCCCTTCCAGCGGCCCTCGGCGCCGCCCTGCAAGGGGCTGCGATCCTCGATGAGCGCCGCCATCTTGCCGATATCGGACAAGTCCTCGCCCTCGCGCACCAGCGTACTCTGGCAAAAGCCGCAGACGGCAAGAATCGAGGCGACGGACTTGAATTCGACCGGCGCGCCGCAGGACGGACAACGGGCTGTACGGCCCATGGATCAGGACCGATGGATCAAACCAGCTTTTTCATCAATTCGGATTTCTTGGCTTCGAACTCTTCCTTGGTGAGGATGCCCTTCTCCATCAAGCCGTGCAGTTTCTCCAGCGTGGCGACGACCTGATCCGGAGTGACCGGCGCCGCAGCGGCCGGTGCAGCCGCGGCGGCCGCCGCCTGCGGATTGAGCGACTGCGCCATGCTCGCCGCCACCTGCTGTCCTACGCCGAAACCGACGCCGACCCCCGCGCCCAGCCCGGCGAGGCCGCCTTCGTTCTGCGCCGCCAGCGGAATCGCGTTGGCCACCTGGTACTGCGTGTAGCCCTGCATGCCGCCCATCATGTTTACGCCGATGCGCGCATCGAGCATCTTCTGCAATTCCTCGGGCAGGGAAATGTTCTGCACCACCAGACTGTCCAGAGCCAGACCGTACTGCTGGAACATGGGATCGAGCTTGGCCTTGAGCGCGTTGCCGAACTCCAACTGGTTGGCGGCCATGTCGATGAAGGGCACGCCGGACTCGCCGAAGATGTCGGAAATGTTGCCGACGATGGTGTTGCGCAACTGACTTTCGAGTTGCTCGGTGGTGTAGCGCTCTACCGTGCCGGATATGCCCGTGTGGAACAGTTTGGGATCGACCAGGTGAAACGCGTAGATGCCGAAGGCGCGCAGCCGCACCATGCCGAAATCCTTGTCGCGCACCGTGACCGGATTGGGCGTGCCCCACTTGCGATCGAGCTTCTGCCGCGTGCTGAAGAAATAAACGTCGGATTTGAACGGCGATTCGAACAGCTTGTCCCAGTTCTTCAGATAGGTAAGAACCGGCAGCGTCTGGGTGGTCAGCTTGTACATGCCGGGGCCGAAAACATCGGCGATCTTGCCCTCGTTCACGAACACCGCCATCTGCGATTCGCGCACGGTGAGCGAAGCGCCGTTCTGGATCTCCATTTCCTGCATCGGGAAACGCCAGGCCATGGTCTCCCCGCTTGCGTCGGCATCCTCCGTCCACTGAATGATGTCGATGAACTGTTTCTTGACGAAATCCATCAGCGCCATGACCGCCTCCCCGTTGTCGAAGCGGCTATCTTAGGCCGGGCCGAAAAGGCTGTCCATTACACGGACCCCGCACAGACCCCGGCGCCGGCCCCGGCGTTCAACGTTCGCAGGCGCACGGATCTCAGGCGCGCGGCATGGTCTAATACTCGCGCGGCACTTTGTGCACCTTCCATCGACTCAAGCGGGGGAAACTATGACAACCCTAGACGGCTCGACCGGCACTCCGGTCCTCGTTCCGCGCAAAAGCCTGATCACGCTGACGCATGTGATCTACGCGCTGCACGCCTTCAGCGCGTTTACCGGCCTGCTCAGTTCGGCTCTGATCGTCACCGCGTTCCTGAGCGGCTGGCCGTCGATCATTGCGGTGATCCTGAACTATATCAAGCGCTCCGAGGTGCGCGACAGCTGGCTGGATTCGCACTTCAGCTGGCAGATCCGCACCTTCTGGTTCGCGTTCCTGTGGCTGCTCGCGGGCGGGGTGATGTTCGTCACGCTGATCGGCATTCCCGTGGCCATCGCCGTCTGGATCGTCACCGGCATCTGGGTGCTCTACCGCATCGTGCGCGGCTGGCTTGCGCTGGGCGCGCGCCAGGCCATGCCGCTTTAGCCCCGCTAGCTTCCAGCGGCCGTCAGCGCACCACGCTGGCCTGCGCATACGAAAAACAGGCGCCAGCGCGCGAAGTTATCCCTCTGACAAGAAACAATAATTTCTGGCCGCCTCAACCTGTCTGCATGAAAACTATGTACTTCGAGCGCTTGCTCGAAGCCCGTCCGCATCCGCTCTCCGGTGCGAATTTGATGGATAACACCATGAAAGATCGCATGAATTAATCAAGGCCGCGCGACCTGGCACGGCTGATGCTTATAAGGAGACAAGCAAGCAAACAATAACCGAACGGAGAACATCATGAGCACCAGCACCTACAACCTGACAAGCAACATCGGCCTGATCCCCAGCGTCAACGCAGGCGCCATCGCCAAATACGCAAAGAACGTCGGCCTGTTCCTCGCCTCCCCCTTCATCGGCCTCGCCTACCTCATCGCCCTGCCCTTCGTCGGAATGGGAATGCTCGCCTGGGTCGCGGCGAAAGCGGTGATGAAAAGCAAGACAGCGCGCCCGATCGCGATGGCGATCGCAGCCCCGGTGATCGCCCTCGCGTTCGTGACCGTCGGCCCGATCGTCGCACTGGCCGCACTCGCCGCGATGGGGGCCTACGCCCTGCTGCGCGCATAGGTGACCCTGCGGGGCGGCAGCCACGCAAGCGGGCTGCGCTAACGAAAAGGAACCGGCGGCGGATGCCGCCAGACAAACAGGGCGGAGTCCGAACGGATCCCGCCCTTTGCATTGGGGCCCATTGAGGCCCACTGAGGCCTCTTGCTACTCTTGCTACTTCTTCTGCGCCTCGGCGCTGTCGGGCGTAACCGCGTCGACCACGGCGCCGACCGCCTTCGCACCCACTTTGACCGTGGTCGCGGCGACGCTGACCGCCGCGGCGCCGACGCCGACAATCGCATCGCCTACCGCAACGACCGCGCAGCCGCTGAGCAAGGGCAACAGCGTTGCCGCCGCGAACGAAGCGCCATGAATACGGGTATGCCTGAGGCTCATGCGAAATTCCTGCTTTGAAGGTTCTTTTCAGCGCCGTTATATGCGGCCCTCGAACCGGCATTATTATACGGCCATCGAATACGCCCAAGGCCTGATAGCATTCAGCACATGAGCCGCCTGCTTGATCAATTGAAGTTCGCCGAACGCAAGCGCCGCGAACCTCCCGCGCCGGACGCCGGCGTCGCCGCCCCACCCCATTCGACGGCGACACAGCAAGATCCGGTGCCTGAGGACGCGGAGCGGAATGTCAGCGCGGACGCGGCGCGACTCGAGCGCGCTGCCCTGGTCGGGGAAGAAGCGCGCTCCAGGGCCGAATCCGAGGCCAAACCCGAGGTTAATCCCGAGGTTAATCCCGAGGCCGACGCGGCGCAGGCAGCGGCCCGGCGCGCAGAGGCCGAGGCGGAGGCTGCGCGACTCGCGCGGGAACGCGCAGACGCCGAGGAAAAGGCGCTGCATTGGGCGCAGCTGCGACAGGCCGAGGAACAAAGGGCGGAAGCAGCGGCAAGAGAGCGCGCGCAAGCCGAAGCGCGGGCGCTCGCTGCGATACGCGAGCGCATGGCCGAGGAAGCCTCGCTTGCCGGCGCCGTCGAAGCGCGGGACAAGTCCGACACGGAGGCTTCCGCCATGGCAAGAATGCGCCAGGCGGAAGAGGCCGCGCTATTCCAGGCAGCGGAGCGGCGCGCGCTGGCGGAACGGGAGCAGGAAGCGGCCGCGCGCGCGCGCGCGCAGGCCGAAAAGCTCGCCGCCGAACAGGCGCGCAGGCGCGCCATGGCCGACGCCGAGGCGACACAGGCGGCGGCGAGCCGCGCACAGGCAGACAATGCGGCGGCCAGGCTGGCGCAGGACAGGGCGCAAGCCGAGGCGAAGGCGCAGCAGGAAGCGCAGCAGCGCGTACTCGAAGAGCAGCGCGCGGAAGAAGCGGCAAAGGCGCGGGCTGAAGCCGAAGCGGGCGCGCTCGCCGCGACCCGCGAGCGCGAAGCGGCGGAACGCGCCTTGGGCTTTGCCGCCGCAGCGCGGGCGGCGGCCGAGGAAGAAGCCGCGTCCATCGCGCTCGAACGCGAGCGACTCGAAGCCGCGAACGCCAGGGCGGCGGCCGAGCGCCTGCGCTCGGACGAAGACACGGCGGAACGCGCGCTGCAGCGCCTGCAAGGCGAAGCCCGCGCGCGACAGCAGGCCGAAGACGGAATCGCTCTGGAAAACCAGGCCGAGGCGGCGGCGAAGTCACGGGCAGAGGCCGAAGCGCAAGCCATCGCCGCTGCGCGCGAGCGCGAAGAGCGCGAGTTGGCGCTGGCCGGGGCCGCCGCCGCGCGCGCCGAAGCCGAAGCGGCGGCCGCAGACCTCGCGCGCGATCACGCCGAAGCGGAGCGCCAATTGAGCGCCGCCGCGCGTGAACGTGCTTTGGCGGAAGAGCAGGCCCAGGCCCAGGCGCAGGAAAGAGCGCGCGCGGAAAGCGCGGCTGCAGACGCGGCGCGTGAACGCGCGCAGAGCGAAGCCGCGGCGCACGCGGCCGTCGAACGGCGCGCAAGTGAAGAAATCAAAGCGGCCGAGGCGGCCCGCGCACGCGAAGCCGCGGTGCGAGAAGAGCAGGAACCGGCCCGGCAGCGTGCCGAGCAGGAGCGAAAACTGCAGTCACTCGCCGAAGAGCGCCTGGCGGCGGAGTCGGCCGCAAACCAGGCGGCTGCGGCACTGGCGGCTTCGGAAGCCGATGCGCTGCAGGCGGCAAAAGCGGCACAAGCGGCGGCGGAACGCGAGTGGGACCTGGCTCAAGCGCGCGCGCTCGGCAGCAAGCGCGCGGCGGAAAGCGCCAAGTCCAGGCTTGCCTCAGAGAAAGCCCTGGCCGAGGCAGAAGCCGGCAAGCGCCAAGCCGAAGAGCAGTCGCTGCATTTCGCTGCAGAAGGCGCGCGCATCGAGGCCGAAGCAATAGCGACGGCCGGGCAGCGGCGCCTGGACAGATCGCGCCGCGTCGAACTAGCCGGGAAGCGCGGTCAAGTCGCGCTGCTGCGCATTGGATTCGTCTTGCGCAAGGTCGCCCGGCCGGCCGCGCTCACCGCGGCTGCCTTTGCGATCGGATTCGGAACCGGCGCGCTGCTGCGTCAACCGGAAACCATGAACGGCGGGCATGCAAGCGCCGTTCAGTCCGGCTTGTATGCGGCGAAGCCTGGCGCAGCAGGCGCGCTGCGGCTGAGAATGGACGCGAATCACGCCGGATTCGCCGCCCGCGCGGCGGCGAAAGGCCGCAAGCCGCGCTGAGCGGATCCATTGCAGAACGCGTTCTGCGATGGCTTCCCTGCCCCGGTTCTTGCGGCTCAGTCGAGCTTGATCCCCGCCGCGCGCACCACCCCGCCCCAGCGCGCGACCTCGCTCTCCACGTAGCGCCCGAACGCCTCCGGGCCCATGAACTGCGGATCGGCGCCCTGCTGGCGCAACTGTTCCACCACCGCCTTGTCGCGCAGGGCGCGCTCCACGGCCTGCGCCAGCAGGTTGACGGTCTCGCGCGGCGTGGCGGCGGGCGCGAACAGCCCGGTCCAGGTTTCCGATTCCACCGAGGGGTAACCTTGCTCGGCGAAGGTGGGCACATCGGGCAGCGCGAAATGCCGCTTTTTCGCCGTCACTGCGAGGGCGATCAGCTTGCCCGAGCGAATCAGCGGCAGCGCCACCGGTACCGTGCTGAACATCATGGTGATCTGACCGCCGAGAAGGTCGGTATTGGCAGGCGCGGCGCCCTTGTACGGAACGTGCATCAGATCAATGCGGGCTTCGCCGCGCAGCAACTCACCGGCGAGGTGCAGCGAGGTGCCGCTGCCGGCCGAACCGAAGCTCAGCTTGCCGGGGTTGGCGCGCGCCTGTTTGACCAGATCTTCGACAGAGCGGATGCCGGAAGCCGGCGTGACCACCAGCACATTGGGCACGCCCGCGATGTGGGCGATCGGCGCAAAATCGCGCCGCGCGTCGAAGGGCAGCTTCGCGTACAGGGTCGGATTGACGCCGTGGGTGGCGGAGGTGCCGGCGACCAGCGTATAGCCGTCGGCCGCGCTCTTGGCGACGATCTCGGCGCCGATATTGCCGCCGGCCCCGGGCCGGTTGTCGATAATCACCGGCTGGCCGATTTCCTTCGACAACTGCTGCCCGCTGGTGCGCACGATGATGTCGATGGCGCCGCCGGCGGCAAACGGCACGACGATGCGCAGCGGCTTGGACGGAAAGGTGTCCGCCGCCACGACATGGCTCCAGGCCAGCAGGCTCGCGATCGAAACGATGACACGCAGCACTCGATTCATTTCTGGTTTTCCCCCGATTGATGATTGAAGATTGAAGAAGAAGGTCGCGTCCTGCGCGCTAGCGCGCAAAGCGCAGGCAGAGTTGCAGCAGTTCATCCCAGACGTCGCCCCGGGCTAGCCCCTTGACCGTGCGGTCTATGCGCGCGGCGTGGCGCAGCGCCCGGCCCAGGGCTGCGGCCCCGACCCGGCGCGCGGCTTCGCCCACCAGCCGCTGGCGCAGATCGCCCCAGACGCGATTGTTGCGATACAGCTGCTGCAGGTTTTCGCCCGCAGCCAGGCCGGCCTGCACCTTGGCCACCGCGCGTATCTCCTCGGCCAGCACCCACAGTATCTTGGGCGGCGCCTCGCCCTCGCTTTTCAGTCCGTCGAGCATGCGCGCCAGGCGCACGGTATCGCCCGCGAGCATCGCCTCGTTCAGCTTGAACGCGTCGTAGCGCGCGACATTGAGCACCGCGGCGCACACCGGGTCGAAAGCGAGTTCTCCCGGCGGAAACAACAGCGCCAGCTTCTGGATTTCCTGGTGCGCGGCGAGCAGATTGCCCTCGACGCTGTCGGCAAGAAACTGCAGTGTCGCCGCGTCGGCTTTCTGCTTTTGCCGCGCCAGGCGCGCCGCGATCCACCGCGGCAGCTGCGCGCGCTCCACCTGGAAGGTGTTGATCAGCGCGCCCTTGTGCGCCAGCGCCTTGAACCAGGCGGTTTCCTGCGCCTTGCGGTCCAGCCGCGGCAGGGTGACGATGGTGAGCACGTCGGGGACGAGCGCCGCGCAATACTGCACGATCGCGGGGCCGCCCTCGGTGCCGGGCTTGCCGCCGGGGATGCGCAGTTCGATCAGTTTTTTCGACGAGAACAGCGACAGGCTGGCGCCACTGACCAGCAGCTGCTTCCAGTCGAAGCCGCGCTCGGCGCCGAGCACCTCGCGCTCCAGGTAGCCCTTCGCGCGCGCCGCCGCGCGGATCGCATCGACCGCTTCCAGCGACTGCAGCGGCTCGTCGCCGTGGACGACGTAAAGTACGCTCAGATTGCCGGCGAGGTGGCGCTCCAGCTCTTCAGCGCGGAGTTGCATCTTTCGATTCGGCTTGCAGGGCGATCGGCGTCGCCGGCGCGGAGGAAAGGCGGCGCAGTATCTGCTGCACCATGTCGCTTTGCATGTCGCGGTAGAGCAGCAGTTCCTCCGTCTCCTTGGCCAGCACCTGCGAGTCGTTGAACGAAATGTCGCGCGTGAGGCGGATTTCGCTCTGCGGCAGGTAGTCGCGGCCGCGCGCATCGTGCACGCGGAAGCTCAGGCGGTAGCGCAGCTGGAATTCGCGCACCCGACCCGAGGTATCGAAGGAAAGTATGGTCTTGCTGCGGTCTTCGGCGCTGACGCTGAGGATGGCCTGCGCCTGCGACTGATCGTTCACCAGCTTGGTTCTGGTGCCGGCGATGATATTGCGCTTCAGTTCGGTGCCCAGCTGCGAAATCTCGGGTACGGCGACGTACAGGGTTTCAAACGGCAGATTGGCCTGGCCGCGCAACTGAAAGCCGCAGGCCGCCGTGAGCCCGACCAGCGCGAGAACGGCCAGGACGCGCATCGACGCGCCGCATCGCCGGTGCGCGCGCGAAAGCAGCAAACGGCTCACGGTCTTTTTCCCTTGCGCCTGCATTTCAGACGACCACGTTCACCAGCCGGCCGGGCACGACGACGATCTTCTTGATCGAGAGCCCGGCGGTGAATTTCTGCACCTGCTCGTTCGCGAGCGCGGCGGCTTCTATGGCTTCCTTGCCGGCGGCCTTGGCCACGCGGATATTGCCGCGCAGCTTGCCGTTGACCTGAACCACCAGCTCGATTTCATCCTGCTCCAGCGCCGCCGGGTCGGGTTCGGGCCAGGGCGCGTGGAGTATGTCCGCGCCGTAACCGAGCTCGCGCCACAGTTCGTGCGTGATGTGAGGCGCGATCGGAGACAGCACGCGCAGCAGAATGGACATGCCCTCGACCAGCGTAGCGCCGGCGGCGACCCCGGCCTCGCCCCCGGCGCGCTCCAGCGCGTTCAGGATTTTCATGCAGGCCGAGGCGACGGTGTTGAACTGATGCTTGCCCAGATCGTAGTTCGCCTGCTTCAGCGTCAGATGGATTTCGCGGCGCGCCTCGCGCTGCTGCGGCGCAAGCTTGCTCCAGTCGGCATTGTGCGCTTCGAGCGCGCGCACGCCCTGGGCGAGCTCGGCCTGGTATGCGTGCGCATAGGCCCACAAGCGCTTCAGGAAACGGAACGCGCCCTGCACGCCGGAGTCGGACCACTCCAGCGTCTGCTCGGGCGGACTGGCGAACATCATGAAGAAGCGCGCGGTGTCGGCGCCGTAGGTCTCGATCAGCGCCTGCGGATCGACGCCGTTGTTCTTCGACTTGGACATGGTGCCGATGCCGCCCGATTCCACCGCCTCGCCGTCGGACTTGAGCAAAGCCCTGGCGCGCTGTCCCTTGTCGTCCAGCTTCCACTCGATCTCGGCCGGATTGTAATAGGTGATGCGGCCGGCGCCGCTCTTGCGAAAGTAGATCTCGTTCAGCACCATGCCCTGCGTCAGCAGGTTAGAAAACGGCTCGGCGAAACCGACGAGCTTTTCGTCGCGCATCACCTTGGTCCAGAAGCGCGAGTACAGGAGGTGCAGGATGGCGTGCTCGATGCCGCCGATATATTGATCGACCGGCAGCCAGTAGTTCACGCGAGCGTCTACCATCTGCGGCGCGCCGGGACAGGCGTAGCGGATGTAGTACCAGGACGAATCGACGAAAGTGTCCATGGTGTCGGTCTCGCGCCGCGCGGGTTTGCCGCAGCGCGGACAGGCGCAATCGAGAAAGGCGCGGTGTTTGGCGAGCGGATTGCCCGATCCGTCGGGCACCAGGTCTTCCGGCAGCGTCACCGGCAGGTCCTTGTCCGGCACCGGCACCGCGCCGCAATCCTTGCAGTGGATGATCGGGATCGGCGTGCCCCAGTACCGCTGGCGCGAGATGCCCCAATCACGCAGACGCCACACCACCTGTTTGTCGCCCAGGCCCTTGGCGCGCAGGTCCGCGGCGAAGGCATCGACCGCCGCATCGTATTCCAGCCCGTCGTACTTGCCCGAATTGATGCAGCTGCCGTAATCGGCGTACTCGGCCTTCCACGGCTCTGGCACGGTATCGCCCGACGGATGGCGGATCACGCACCGGATGGGCAGCTTGTACTTGAGGGCGAAAGCGTAGTCGCGCTCGTCGTGCCCGGGCACCCCCATCACCGCGCCTTCGCCGTAACTCATCAGGACGTAATTTCCGACCCACACCGGAATCTGTTCGCCCGAGATCGGGTGCGTCACCGTGAGGCCGGTGGGCATGCCCTTCTTCTCCTGCAGCGCGATGTCGGCTTCCTGCACCCCGCCGCGCTTGCATTCCTCGATGAAGGCCGCGAGCTGCGGATTCTCCTTCGCAGCATAGGTGGCGAGCGCGTGCTCGGCCGCCACGGCGCAGAAGGTCACGCCCATCAGCGTGTCGATGCGCGTGGTGAACACTTTGAGCAGCTTCTGTTCGCCCTCCAGCGCGTAGGGAAAGCCGAAGTTCACCCCGTGGCTCTTGCCGATCCAGTTGGCCTGCATGGTCTTCACTCGCTCCGGCCAGCCGGGCAGCTGGCCCAGATCGGCGAGCAGCTCGTCGGCGAACGCGGTGATCTTCATGTAGTACATCGGGATTTCGCGCTTTTCCACCAGCGCGCCGGAGCGCCAGCCGCGGCCGTCGATGACCTGCTCATTGGCGAGTACGGTCTGGTCCACCGGATCCCAGTTGACCGTCCCGGTCTTGAGATACATCAGGCCTTTTTCCAGCATGCGCAGGAACAGCCACTGATTCCACTTGTAGTATTCGGGCTTGCAGGTGGTGACTTCGCGCGACCAGTCCAGGGCGAAGCCCAGCGACTGCAACTGCTTTTTCATGTAGGCGATGTTGTCGTAGGTCCACTTCGCCGGCGGCACGCTGTTGGCCATCGCGGCGTTCTCGGCCGGCAGCCCGAACGCGTCCCAGCCCATGGGCTGCAGCACGTTGTAGCCGCGCATGCGGTGAAAGCGCGTGAGCGCGTCGCCTATGGTGTAGTTGCGCACGTGCCCCATGTGCAGCTTGCCGGAAGGGTAGGGAAACATCGACAGGCAGTAATATTTCGTGCGGGCGCCGGCGCCGGGCGCCTCCTCGACGGCGCGAAACGCCCCGGTGGTTTCCCAATGCTCCTGGGCGGCGCGTTCTATGCTCTTGGCCTGATACTGGGCTTGCATGAAAGTTTCGATAGGTGACAAACTACGGATTATACAAGGCCGCACATCGATCCAGCGGAAACACCTTCAGTCAGAAGCAGTGAATTTTCGGGAGAATCGAATGACGAAGACGCTTTGCTTGGTCCTTGGCGGCTTGACGCTGCTGGCAGCCCAGTTTGCAGCCGCGGCGGCCCCGCAGGCTGTTACGCCGGCGCGTTCCGCGCCGCAGGCGATAGTCGAAGCGGTGCAGATGCCGGCGTGGGTGGAGCGCGGCGGGGCGAAGATTCCGCTCGCGCCGGGCATGGAAATCCGCGGCACGGACCAGTTGCGCACTGGCGCCAACGCCAGGCTGCTGCTCAAAATGAGCGAAGGCTCGCTGGTGAAACTGGGCGAAGGCGGCTCGCTCAGGCTGGATCAGTTGTCCGAAGGCAATGACCGGGTGTTCACCGCGGCGCTGAACGTGCTGCAGGGCGCGTTTCGATTCACCACCGCGGCGTTGCAGAAGCAGCGCAAGCGCAATATCAACATCACCATCGCCACCGTGACCGCGGGCATACGCGGCACCGACGTCTGGGGCAAGGCCGCCGCCGACCGCGACATCGTCTGCCTGATCGAGGGCAAGATCGAGGTGCAGCGCGGGCAGGACCGGCCGTTTCTGATGGATCAGCCGCTGTCGTTTTACATCGCGCCGAAGAACGCGCCGCCGCTGCCGGTGGCGCCGGTCGATCCCGAGCAACTTCGGCAATGGGCGACCGAAACCGAAATCACGGCGGGCGCGGGCGCGGCGCGCCGCGGCGGAAAATGGAAAGTCCTCGCCGGGAGCGTCGACACGCAGGAGGACGCGCTGCGGTTGTACGACGCGCTGCGCGCCGCGGGCTATGCGGCCGAAATCCGGCCGGCGATGGCGGGCGAAAAGCGTATATACAACGTACGCTTGGCGCACCTGCCCTCGAAAGCCGAGGCCGAGGCGCTCGCCGCCGCGATTCGCGGAAAAATGGGCGTGGCCGAGCCCAAAGTGACCTTGTAGGGGCATTTCATGCGCTTCGACCGGCCGCGGGGACCTTCCCGTGCCGGCCAGAAGCGCGCGCCGAGCCAGTGGTCTTGCCGCCAGGCGCATCTGTTGTCCCTTGTCCTGTCGCCCCTCGTCCAGTCCTTGCCCGACTCCGGAGAGTCCTGATATAATTCGCGGTTTTCCGCCCCAAAAGAAGCCGGAGTATTAATGCCTACTGTACGAGTCAAGGAAAACGAGCCGTTTGAAGTGGCGCTGCGCCGGTTCAAACGCACCATCGAAAAGACCGGGCTGCTGACCGAACTGCGCGCGCGCGAGTTCTACGAAAAGCCCACCGCCGAGCGCAAGCGCAAGCTCGCCGCCGCCGTCAAGCGCCACTACAAGCGCATCCGCAGCCAGCAACTCCCGCCCAAGCTGTTCTAGTCCGGCTTGCGATGGCTCAGGCGGCGACGGCCAGAACCGTTCCCGCCGCGGCTGTCGCGCACCGCGCTTGCCCAGATGTCGCTCAAGGCAAAAATCACCGAAGACATGAAGAACGCGATGCGCGCGAAGGATGCGCCGCGCCTGTCGGCGATACGCCTGCTCCTGGCCGCGATGAAGCAGCGCGAGGTGGACGAGCGCATCGAACTCTCCGACGCCGACGTCCTCGCCATCATCGAAAAGATGCTGAAGCAGCGCCGCGATTCGGTGACGCAGTACCAAGCGGGCGGCCGGCAAGATCTGGCCGACGTGGAAACATTCGAAATCGGCGTCCTTTCCGCCTACATGCCGCAGCAGCTCTCCGAGACGGAAATCGCCGGCGAGGCGGCCGCCGCGATCGCGGCCGCAGGCGCCAAGGGCATGCAGGACATGGGCAAGGTCATGGCGATACTCAAGCCCAAGCTTGCCGGCCGCGCCGACATGGCCAAGGTGTCTTCGCTGGTCAAGGCGGCGCTGGGAAAATAGCGCTGCGGCCCGCGCGATAGCCGCGGCCTTGTTTGTCTTGCGTTCCGGCCGAAATGGCCTATAAAGAACAGATGTTCCTTGGCGCGGATGCCGGGGATATGTCTTCCAAGGCCATCGACCAAAACCCCCAAGCCGCGCGTGATTTCAGATTCCTTTAAACGCGATTTGCTCAATCGCGTCGATATCGTCGACATTATCCAGCGGCACATGCAGCTGAAGAAGGCAGGGGCGAATTTCAGCGCCTGCTGCCCCTTCCACAACGAAAAATCGCCTTCCTTCACCGTCAGCCCGTCCAAGCAGTTCTATCACTGCTTCGGCTGCGGCGCGCACGGCAGCGCGATCGGCTTTCTGATGCAGCATGCCGGGATCGGCTTCATCGAGGCCGTGGAGGACCTCGCCTCCTCGGTCGGACTGCAGGTGCCGCACGAAGAACGCAATCGCGCCGAGCGGGCAAAAAAGGCGCCGCTGACCGAATTGATGGCGCGCGCCATGCTTTTCTACCGCGAGCAGCTGAAAGCCTCGCCCAAGGCCGTCGACTACCTCAAGAATCGCGGCTTGACAGGCGAGATCGCGGCGAAATTCGGCCTTGGCTACGCGCCCGATGGCTGGCAGGGCCTGCAACAGGTCTTCCCCGACTACAACGATGCGGCACTGGTCGAGTGTGGCCTGGTCATCGTCAACGACCAGGGTCGCCGCTACGACCGCTTCCGCGACCGGGTGATGTTTCCGATCCAGGACCAGCGCGGCAACGTGATCGGCTTCGGCGGCCGGGTGATCGGCGAAGGCGAACCGAAGTACCTGAATTCGCCGGAAACGCCGCTGTTCGAGAAAGGCCGCGAACTCTACGGCCTGTCGCAGGCGCGCAAGGCTATACAGGAAGAAGACGCGGTGCTCGTGGTCGAAGGCTACATGGACGTGGTCGGCCTGGTACAGGCCGGGGTTGAAAACGTGGTGGCCACGCTGGGCACCGCGGCCACCGACGCGAACGTGCAAAAACTCCTGAAGCAGGCCAATCGCGTGGTGTTCTGTTTCGACCGCGACAGTGCTGGCGATCGCGCCGCGTGGCGGGCCATGGAAGTCAGCCTTGGCCATCTGGCCGACAACAAGATCGTCGAGATCCTGCAGATGCCGGGCAACCAGGACCCGGACGAATATATCCGTGAGCATGGCAAGGAAGCCTTCGTGCTGCAGACGCGAAGCGCGACCCGCCTGAGCGAATTTCTCCTGCGCGAGCTGGTCAAACAGACCAGTCCCAACACGGCGGAGGGCCGCGCAGCGCTGGTGCATGCGGCGAAACCCCTTTTGCAGAAGATGTCGGCGCCGATCCTGAGAGTCCAGCTGACCAAGGAAATCGCCCAGCGCGCGCAAGTATCGCAGGCCGAAGTCGAGGCTCAGTGCGGGCTCAAGCCCCTGGCCCGCAGCCGTTATGCGCCGGCGCAGATGAAGCAGCGGCCGGTGCCCTCCTCCATCGAATACA
>CAYNVY010000006.1:0-50647 GCA_964400745.1 uncultured Enterobacteriaceae bacterium
GGGGGTAGCCCGGCAGCTAGTCACTTTCTTTTGCTTCGCCAAAAAGAAAGTAACCAAAGAAAAGGCGACCCCGGTTTGCCGCCGCTTCGCGGTACCCTGCGTTGCTCGACTGGTCAGGCGGCTGCGGAACTCGCACTGCGTGCTCAGACAGTCCTCGCCGAAACCTCCTGACCAGCCTGCGCTACTCGGCGGCGCTCAGGGGGTAAAATGCGAAAAGCAATAGCCAAAAACCGGGTGGGCAACTCGTTGCCCACCCTAATGAAGTAGATAGGCAAAACAATTCTGCTCCGGTACATTAGCGCCTTTCTTTCATCATCACAAATATGCGAGCATCAATCGAACCCCGCCAAAGAGACATAATCCTCTCGCTCGAGGAAGATCATTTTCATGATTTAAAAGCAAAGGAAATCAAGCCCTCTAAGCTGAGTGAGTCAATCTCAGCATTCGCTAATGCGAGTGGTGGTGAGGTTTTTATTGGGGTGCGCGAAGAAAAGTGCGGAAACACCAAAGTTCGCCTATGGGACGGTTTTGATGATGTCGAGGAGGCAAACGCATTTCTACAGATGCTAAATCAGATAGCCCCTTTAGCTGACTTTGTTGCAACCACATTCCTTTCGTGCGAGGGCGAATCAGGTCTCGTGCTCAAGATCGAAATTTTTCGGAATGGATCAATCACCAAATCTACAGATGGCATCCCCTACATCCGAAGAGGGGCACAAAAGTTACCTGTGAACACAAACGAGGCACTTGAACGACTCAAACTCGACAAGGGCATCTCCTCTTACGAAGACTACAAGGTGCAGGCTGAGCTTTCGACCATAGAAAACTCAATAGTCATACTCGATTTTTTGCTTGGTGTTGTACCAACAGCTGAACCAGAACCATGGTTGAGAAAGCAACGTTTGATCATTGATCAAAACCCAACCGTAGCTGGCGTGCTCCTGTTCGCCGAGGAGCCACAAGCGCTTCTGCCCAAGCGAACAGCAATCAAGTTATTCCGATACAAGACTACCGATGCCATACCAAATCGAGAACATCTCGCTTTCGATCCCATAACTATTGAGGGCTGTGCATATCGGCTAATCTACGATGCAGTTGCCAAAACACAGGATATCGTTGAAGACTTGAAACGTCTTGGTGCAGCTGGTCTTCTGGAAGTACAGTATCCAGCAGAGACTCTCCACGAAATCATCACAAACGCAGTTCTGCACCGCGACTACAGCATCGCAGCCGATATCCAAATCCGCATCTTCGATAATCGGATAGAGGTTGAAAGCCCGGGGCGTCTTGTTGGTCACGTCACCACGGATAACATCCTCCACACACAGTACGCCAGAAATCAGCGGGTCGTGCGGCTCATCAATAAATTCCCCAATCCACCAAACAAAGACGTAGGTGAAGGTCTCAATACAGCATTCGACGCAATGCGCAAGCTGCGATTGCGTGACCCCATCATCATTGAAGGCACATCATCACTTACAGTCACGATCCCACACCAGCGCTTGGCATCTCCAGAAGAGCTTGTCATGGAGGTGCTCAATAGCAAGCCAGAGATCACAAACCGCGAGGCAAGAGAACTTTGTGGGGTTCGTTCCGAAAACTCAATGAAGGGAATCTTTAAGCGCCTTGAAGCGCGTGGACTCATTGAACAGGTGCCAAACCGTTCAAGATTCAAGGCAGCATGGCAACGAAAGCTTAGCTAACCCTTCTACATTAAGAGCCCATCTTCCAATACGAGACCAAATGTACAGGAGTCGAATTCTATTACCTATCTACTTCAGTATAGTGGGCAACTTGTTGCCCACCCGATTTTAAGGCTTTGGAATTTTGTTTTTCATCCCCTGAGCGCCGCCGAGTAGCGCAGGCTGGTCAGGGGGTTTCGGCGAGGACTGTCTGAGCGCGTAGCGCGAGTTCCGCAGCCGCCTGACCAGTCGAGCAACGCAGGGAACCGCGAAGCGGCGGCAAACCGGGGTCGCCTTTTCTTTGGTTACTTTCTTTTGGCGAAGCAAAAGAAAGTGACTTGCTACCGGGCAACCCCCGGCGGTGTTGACTTGTACCTCGATCGATGGGTATCGCTTCACTCAACCCATCCTACAAGCTCTAAACTTTTTCGTCGATATGCTCGACGATGTCGCTTTCGCGCTGGTTGCGGCGCCGCCGGTCTATTCCAGAACGCAATTCAAGCAACACCCGCTTGCGTATGATGCGCCGGCTGACTTTGCGGCGCTCTTTTTTGGCAAGCGATCTCTGGTACGCCTTACTGCGGTCGCCCAACGGCTGGCGGCACACCTCATCCTGCTGTTGAGCTCCGTAAGGAAGAAGGTTACCAATGCGACCCCGTGCGAACGGGCGAGCACCGGCCCCTTCTTCCACCCTGTAAATACCCGCATTGCCAAAATGACCCGGGACAATATAAATGTGACGCATCTTGCATTCTCTTGAAAGCCTAAAATTATTCCGAAGGGCTTATCGGCCGGACACCCAAAAACTTTAGGGCTTTACTCACATAAATTTAGGGACTTGCATTGCAGGAAGATCAAACTGCGCCATCACAACCTTGAGAAAGCTGCGATGCTTCCAGATCGATCAAGGTCTGGTCAGACCTTTTCATCGATATGCTCGACGATGTCGCCCTCGCGCAGATTATGACGGCGGCGCTCTACGCCAGAGCGCAGTTCGAGCAGCACCGGCTGGTGGCTGACACGGCGGCAGACATGGCGCCGCTCTTCCTGCCGCACCTCATGCCATTCGTGTTGCTCCTCTTTTCGGGGAGGCTCATGCTGCCTGTGTTGCATAACAACCCGAACATCCGACGCATGAGGCTGCACCGGCTTGACAGCACGGGCGCCGGCCAACTTTTTTACCTCGCGACCGCCGACATCAACACGCGCCGGCGGAATACTGGGAACATAGCGCATCGCAACCTCCTTGCATGGCGTTTCTAACGCCCATGCTGTAAGTATCGGCTAACCACGCGGAATATTTAGGGAATTCTTATTTTGCGGCAGCATCCAGCCTCTCCACGAACGACTGCAATTCCTTCGGCAACGGCGCGGCGATGATTAACGGCTCACCGGTCAATGGATGATTGAATGCGATTGAATGCGCGTGCAGAAACATGCGCTTAAGCCCTTGTTTCATCAATGCCTTGTTGCGCGCAAAATCGCCGTATTTGTCGTCACCGGCGATCGGAAAGCCGAGATGGGCGAGATGTACGCGGATCTGGTGGGTGCGGCCGGTTTTAAGCTCAGCCTCGAGCAAGCTGAACTCAGGCCAGCTTTTTTTCAGCGTGAAAATGGTATGTGAATCCTGCCCGCCTTCCCTGACCATCACGCGCTTCTCGCCCTGCGGCGTATCGAACTTGTGCAGCGGCAATTTGACATGCTGGCGGGCATTTTTCCACTGGCCCAGCACCAGCGCATAATAACGCTTGTCGCTGTTGCCCTCGCGCATGATCTCGTGCATCGCGGTCAGCGCAGAGCGCTTTTTCGCCAGCAGCAACACACCGGAAGTCTCGCGGTCGAGCCGGTGCACCAACTCCAGGAACCTGGCCTGTGGCCGGGCGCTGCGCATCTGTTCGATGACCCCGAAACTCACCCCGCTGCCGCCATGCACCGCGACCCCGGCCGGTTTGTTCACCGCCAGCAACGCATCATCCTCATACAGGATCGGAAATTCCACCGCCGGTACAAATTCGACCTCGGGCTTCTCCGCGACGCGAATCGGCGGGATGCGCAGCAAATCCCCCACTTTCAAGCGGTAAGTCTGATCGACACGCTTCTTGTTCACCCGGATTTCACCGCGCAGGATGCGATAAACGTGGCTCTTCGGCACCCCTTTCAGGTGTTTGAACAGGAAATTGTCGATGCGTTGCGACTCGCCGCTTTCGTCTATTTCCAGAAAGGTGACAGATTCTTTGCTTAAACCGTTCATTTTGAATATACTTCGCCGTTCGCGCGTTTTGGAGTTGGGTAAGTTTGGGATAAATTTTCCCCGCCAGAATCATTTTTGGCACAAGCGACGGCTCATGCCGCCACCCATCCAACCGCAGCCCGGTTAATATCGCTCACCGGAACCAGCAGCGATAGTAATTGAATTACGCGCTCAAAGCACCTGTGGATTTCCGTGACGCGCCTATGCTGCGTCACCCAAACGATTTTAGACAAGCTACTGACAGAGAACTGATTTGACCAACCGTTTACACAAACCATCAATGTTTGCACGATTGCTCTTCTCGCACGCCTGATCGCGTGTAGCTTGGTCTCGCCCGTGTCAGAGCGCGGGAGACAACGATATGAAACGCATGTTATTCAATGCGACACAACCGGAAGAACTCCGTGTCGCCATTGTCGACGGTCAGAAACTGATCGATCTCGACATTGAAACCGCCGGTAAAGAGCAACGCAAAAGCAATATCTACAAAGCCGTCATCACCCGCCTGGAACCCAGCCTCGAAGCCTGCTTCGTCGAATACGGCGGCAACCGGCACGGCTTCCTGCCGTTCAAGGAAGTCGCCCCGCAGTTCTACCAACCCGGCAGCGGCAACCGCCCTTCGATCAAGGAAGCATTGCGCGAAGGCCAGGAACTGCTGGTGCAGGTGGAAAAAGACGAGCGCGGCAACAAGGGCGCGGCGCTGACCACCTACATCAGCCTGGCCGGCCGCTACATCGTGCTGATGCCGAACAACCCGAGCGGCGGTGGCGTATCGCGCCGCATCGAGGGCGAAGAACGCGACGAGCTGCGCGAAGTGCTGTCGAATGTCGAAGTGCCGCAAGGCATGAGCATCATCGCGCGCACCGCCGGCATCGGGCGCAACAAGGAAGAGCTGCAATGGGACCTGGACTACCTGAAGCAGTTGTGGGATGCGATTGAAGGCGCGGCCAAAGCCGAAAAAGCCCCGTCGCTGATCTATCTGGAAAGCAGCCTGGTGGTGCGCGCGATCCGCGACTACTTCAACCCGGAAATCGGCGAAATCCTGATCGACACCGAGGATGTGTACCAGCAAGCTCTGGCGTTCATGGGTACCGTGATGCCGGACAACATTAACCGCATCAAACGCTATGTGGACGACGTGCCGCTGTTTTCGCGCTTCCAGATCGAGCACCAGATCGAATCCGCCCATGCACGCGAGGTGCGCCTGCCGTCCGGCGGCGCGATCGTGATCGACCATACCGAAGCGCTGACCGCGATCGACATCAACTCGGCGCGCGCCACCAAAGGCTCGGACATCGAAGCCACCGCGCTCAACACCAATCTCGAAGCGGCGGAAGAAATTGCCCGCCAGTTGCGCCTGCGCGACCTGGGCGGCCTGATCGTGATCGACTTCATCGACATGGAAAACAGCCGCAACCAGCGCGATGTCGAGAACCGTTTGCGCGACTCGCTGCACCATGACCGCGCCCGCGTGCAAACCGCCAAGATTTCACGCTTCGGCCTGCTGGAACTGTCGCGCCAGCGTTTGCAGCCCAGCCTGGGCGAGAGCAACTATATCGCCTGTCCGCGTTGCAGCGGCATCGGCCATATCCGCGGCACCGAATCTTCCGCGTTGCACATCCTGCGCATCATCCAGGAAGAAGCGATGAAGGAAAGCAGCGCGGCGATCCACGTACAAGTGCCGGTAGATGTCGCCACCTTCCTGCTCAACGAAAAACGCGCCGATATCCACCGCATCGAGTCGCGCCTCAAAGTAGCGATTACGCTGATCCCGAACCCGCATCTGGAAACGCCGAACTACAGCATCAACCGCCTGCGTCAGGATGATCTGAGCGGCGACGTGCTGCAGGCCAGCTACAAACTGGTCGAAAAACCCACCGAGGAAAAACCGCTGACCGCCGCACAGGAAATTCAAAAAGCCACGCGCGCCCAAGCGGTAGTGCAAGGCGTCACCCCGGCACAACCTGCCCCGATGAAGGTGGAAGAAGCCAAGCCGTCTTTCTTCAGCAGACTTTTTGGCTGGCTGAACAAACCGGCCAAGGAAGAACAGCCCAAGACACAATCTGCTGCCAACAAGCCGCGCAACAGACCGCGCCCGGAACGCGGAGAACGCGCCGAGGGCGGCGCCAAACGCCGTGAGCGCGGAGCGCGCGGCGAACGCAACGAAGGCGGCCGCGAACGCAATGAACCGCGTGGCGCGCAAAAACCGGCGCAAACCGAGGTTACCGCCAAACCACAGGAACCGCGCCCACCCAAACAGCCGCGTCCGCCGCGTGTAACGGAAGAAAAGCCGTTATTGGAAACGCCACTTGCTGCCGCCGTTGAACAAACCGAAGAAGGCGGTGCACGCGAAGGCGGACGCCGCCGCGGCCGCCGGGGCGGACAGCGTGAGCGTCAACGCCGCGAAAACACGCCGCAAAATGCCGAGGCGCCATCCACGAATACTGAAGCCGTGGATACCGCGCAAACCGCCATCGCTACGGATGTTGCTCCAGCCAGGCTGAAACCGTCCGAATATATCGCCTATCCGGATGGCTACACACCGCCTGTTAAACCGGTCGAGCAGATCATCATGCCGACGGTGCAACAGGATTTGATCGCGGCGATACCAAGCGTACCCGTGACAAAAAACGCGCCCGTAGCAACCATTGCAAGCAGTGGCGAAGGATTGGTTCAAATAGAAACCGACCCAATCAAACTCAATACTGTGGCAAATGTTGAGCCAGCCAAGCCAACGCAACCGGCAAGCCGCCGGCGCGTTCGCCAGCATGAAGTGTATGTGGAAAATGAGCCATTGGTGCAAATTGAAACGCAACACTGACCGGAGTTAGTTGCAATAAAAAGCCGCACGATGCAAATCGTGCGGCTTTTTTATTTCCCGTGCATCCTGCCAAATCAGAATTGTCAGACTATTTCGAAAGTTGTGGAACAGGCAAATCCGGCAATTCCTCATACCCGAAGAAATAGGGAAAAACCCTGAGATCAGTCAGGACACCGCCTTTGGCAGGAGTCTTGCTCAAGCGAGCAATATCTTCCGGAGTAAGTGGTTCTATCTTTTCAAAATCACGGGACCGGCTGAAAACGCCATTTCTCCACTGGTACACCTCACCCAGCTTCTGCTGGAAAGTATAGGAATGATGGTTATCGTTATAATAATCATCAAACTTGTTTCGCCCCAGGTAAATTGCGTTGGAACCCTCATACCCCGTTTTTTTATAGGTAACCGGATCCGTATTTAGAAAATAAACCCAGTCTCCGGGAACAATATTTTTTGGGGCAATGCCGTATTCAATTTTCAGAAGTTTCCCTGGGCGATTAAGCTCCTGTGGATCGAAGCTTTCTTCGAAATTCCACATTATTCCCGGCTCGATATTCACCAGTGGATCTTTATCGATGGAAAGCCGATCTTCCAACAGCTTCAATTGTGCCGTGTCCTTCTCGATACGGTGATAATAATCCAGCGCCCCTTGTATCACGACGAGCTTGGTTGCCGTGTAACAACCGATCGAATAGCGGTTCTGATTAATGAAAGCGTCATTGACGGCCTCATGCAGCGGGAATCCTCGCTTGGGCGTGCCGCGCTTCCAATACTTCTTGCTCCATTCCGCAGATTCACCATCAGGCCAGACCCAATTCAAGTTTTCTGTCCAGGCCACGATATTCTGACGGATGCCAATATGATCCTTCAGCGCTCTGATGTCACAAGCCTTTCCCTTAAACTCTGTCAGGCGGCCGTGCTGAAGCAGCGCCAGCAATATTTCCTTTTTTGAAACGGTTGTAAGTTTTTTCTTTTTTCCGCGCTTTACGGGAAGGCTGACAACATCGTCTTTAATCTGAAATTCTGCTCTATATCTAAAGTCCAGCGTATTGAAATCATCTTTGGGCGTATTCAACGTGTACACGACGACGCCGTTCGCACGCTCCGATTTCTTGACAATCAGATCAGGTGGAACATTCAGGGAAGCCATATACGCCTCTACCTTGGCCTCGATATTTTCAAGTTGCCCGGGGTCACAGAAAAAACGAATGCCCTCATCAGCCGATATGCTGTGTTGCTCCGCTAGTGCATTGGCCTGCGGCGAAGAATTGGCTTCGGCAAAGATCGGATTACTGCAAAGAACAAGCAGCGACAGGGCGAAGATTTTTCGTAGTAGCATTTGCCAGACCCCGCTTATCTTTCTGTTTTTCGGTAGTTTGCCGCTATCGCGAGCCAAATACTACAACGGCGAGAGCAGTACGTTTTCGCGCAGTTTTTTCAACTGGTCGCGCAGTTGCGCGGCTTTCTCGAACTCCAGATTTTTTGCGGCTTGCAGCATTTCTTTCTCCAGCCGGGTGATCTCTTTCGATACATCCTTCTCGCTCATCGCCAGATACCTGGCCTGTTCCTGCGCGGCCTTGAGCTGGCCGCGCGCCGCTTCAGGTTCGTAGGCGCCTTCGATGATGTCCTTGATGCGCTTCTGCACGCCTTGCGGCGTGATGCCGTGCGCGAAGTTATACGCCACCTGCTTGGTGCGGCGGCGATCGGTTTCTTCGATCGCACGGCGCATCGAGTCGGTGATCCGGTCCGCATACAGCAACGCCTTGCCGTTGATGTGGCGCGCCGCGCGGCCTATGGTCTGGATCAGCGAGCGCTCGGAGCGCAGGAAGCCTTCCTTGTCCGCGTCGAGGATGGCCACCAGCGATACCTCGGGCAAATCCAGCCCCTCGCGCAGCAGGTTGATCCCCACCAGCACGTCGAACTTGCCCAGGCGCAGGTCGCGGATGATTTCGACGCGCTCCACCGTTTCCACCTCGGAGTGCAGATAGCGCACTTTGATGCCATGCTCGGACAAGTACTCGGTCAGGTCTTCGGCCATTTTCTTGGTGAGCGTGGTCACCAGCACCCGCTCTTTCTCGGCCACGCGCAGGCTGATCTCGGACAACAGGTCGTCCACCTGGGTCGTGGCCGGACGCACTTCGATCGAAGGATCGACCAGGCCGGTCGGGCGCACCACCTGCTCCACCACCTGGCCGGCGTGGGTGCGCTCGTATTCGGCCGGGGTGGCCGAAATGAAGAAAGTCTGCTTCATCATGCGCTCGAACTCGTCGAAGCGCAGCGGCCGGTTGTCCAGCGCCGAGGGCAGGCGAAAGCCGTAATCGACCAGGTTTTCCTTGCGCGAACGGTCGCCCTTGTACATGCCGCCGATCTGGCCGATGGTGACGTGGCTCTCGTCGATGATCATCAGCGCGTCGTGCGGCAGGTAGTCGATCAAGGTCGGCGGCGGCTCGCCCGTCTTGCGCCCGGAGAGGTGGCGCGAATAATTCTCGATGCCTTTGCAGAACCCCATCTCGTTCAGCATTTCCAGGTCGAAGCGGGTGCGCTGCTCGATGCGCTGCGCTTCCACCAGCTTGTTGTTCTTCACGAAAAAATCGATGCGCTCGCGCAATTCCAGCTTGATCGCCTCGATCGCGCGCAGCGTGGTCTCGCGCGGCGTGACGTAATGGCTCGACGGATAGACGGTGAAGCGCGGCACGCGCTGGTGGATGCGGCCGGTGAGCGGATCGAAGATCGCCAGCGTCTCGACCTCGTCGTCGTTGAGGCTGATGCGCACCGCGGTCTCGGAGTTCTCCGCCGGGAACACGTCGAGCACGTCGCCGCGCACGCGGAAGGTGCCGCGCGCGAACTCGAACTCGTTCCTTTGGTACTGCATCGCCGTCAGGCGGCCGATGATGTCGCGCTGCGACAGTTTCTCGCGCTCGCGCAGGTGCAGGATCATGCCGTGATAGTCGACCGGGTCGCCGATACCGTAGATGCAGGAGACGGTGGCGACGATGATCGTGTCCTTGCGCTCCAGCAGCGATTTCGTCGCCGACAGGCGCATCTGCTCGATGTGTTCGTTGATGCTCGAGTCCTTCTCGATGAACAGGTCGCGCGAGGGGACGTAGGCCTCGGGCTGGTAGTAATCGTAGTAGGAGACGAAATACTCGACCGCGTTTTCGGGGAAAAACTCGCGCATTTCCGAATACAACTGCGCCGCCAGCGTCTTGTTCGGCGCGATGATGAGCGCAGGCCGCCCCTCGCGCGCGATCACGTTGGCCATGGTGTAGGTCTTGCCCGAGCCGGTGACCCCGAGCAGCGTCTGGTAGGCAAGTCCGTCTTCGATGCCCTCGATCAGCTTGGCGATCGCCTCGGGCTGGTCTCCGGCCGGTTCGAATTGCTGGTGCAGCTGGAACGGGCTGTTGGGAAAATTGACGATCAAGGGGTACAATCGAGGTTTCAATTAAACGTGAAAGTCTAGCACGATGAGCACTTCAAACTCCCCCTCCCTTCTGACCGGCGTGGAAATGGCGCCGCGCGACCCCATCCTCGGCCTGACCGAGGCCTATAACGCCGACAAAAACCCGAAAAAGGTCAATCTCGGTGTCGGTGTCTACACCGGCGACGACGGAAAAGTGCCTTTGCTTGAATGCGTTAGCCGTGCCGAGCAACTGATGATGGAGACGCCGGCGGCGCGCAACTACCTGCCGATCGACGGTCTCGCCGTCTACGACAAGGCGGTACAGAGCCTGGTTTTCGGCGCCGATTCTCCCGCAGTGAAAGAAGGCCGCATCATTACGGTGCAGACCCTGGGCGGGACGGGCGGCTTACGTGTGGGCGGCGATTTCCTGCGCCGCACCGCCACCGAGGCCACGCTGTGGATCAGCGATCCAAGCTGGGAAAACCACCGCGCCGTATTCGAAAATGCCGGTTTCAAGGTCAATACCTACGCCTACTACGACGCCAAGACCCGCGGTGTCAATTTCGACGGCATGCTCGCCGCGCTGAAAGCCATGCCCGCCGGCGACATCGTGCTGCTGCACGCCTGCTGCCACAATCCGACCGGTGTCGACCTGACCGATGCGCAATGGGCGGCGGTCGCCGAGACCATGGAAGCGCGCGGCCTGGTGCCTTTCCTCGACATCGCCTACCAGGGCTTCGGCGACGGCATAGACGCCGACGGCGCTGCGGTGCGCCAGTTCGCCAAGACCGGCATGCCCCTGTTCGTGGCGAATTCTTTTTCCAAATCGTTCTCGCTCTACGGCGAGCGCGTCGGCACGCTGAACGTGGTCGCCAGAAGCAGCGAGGAAGCCGCGCGCGTCCTGTCGCAGATCAAGCGCGTGGTGCGGGCCAATTATTCCAACCCGCCCACCCACGGCGGCAAGATCGTCGCCACCGTGCTCACCACGCCGGAACTGCGCACGCTGTGGGAGAAGGAACTGGGTCAGATGCGCGAGCGCATCAAGGACATGCGAAAACTCCTGGTCGAGAAGATTCACGCGCGCGTTCCCGGCGCCGACTTCAGCTTCGTCACGCGCCAGCGCGGCATGTTCTCCTACTCCGGACTGACCAAGGAGCAGGTGATACGCATGCGCGAGGAATTCGCGGTCTACGCAATCGAAAGCGGACGCATCTGCGTCGCCGCGCTCAACACCAAGAACGTCGACTATTCCGCCGACGCGATCGCCAAGGTGATCGCTTAGGCGAAGCGCCGGCGACAAGGGAGCGTGCGGGCATTCGAGGCTTGTCCGATGCGCGTTCTGCCTCGGCAGACACGCAATTTCAATTGACCCGCCCTGCTCCAGCCATTAAAATCTCGCCTTCCTGAGCCCGGAGCAATCCGGGCTCACTATTCCCCGATAGCTCAGTCGGTAGAGCGACGGACTGTTAATCCGCAGGTCCGAGGTTCGAGCCCTCGTCGGGGAGCCAATACCAGAGCCAATCTCCAAAGGATTGGCTCTGTTCTTTCTAGGCCGATTTCCTCCACTGTAGGCACTGTGTAGGTTTTGGCGGGCAATCCAGCCCCGCAGAAACGATAAAGCCCGCACATGGCGGGCATTGGATGCCTTGCCATATCCGCTCTATTGCGGCAATTTCTGCGTAAGATTCCTTGTTAAGCCGTCGACGCAGAAGTAGTCCGTGTCCTTGGCCGAATCAACGCTCGGGTCGCGAGCAGGCTGCATGCGATTGCAATGCGCCGGATCTGCTTTGCGCCCACGCTTGCACAAAAATTCTTACACCCACGTGCTACCGGCCCCGATACACCGGGTCACGTTTTTCCACAAATGCAAGAAGCGCCTCACGCGAATCAGGAGCGTCCTTGAGACTGCACATGGTTTCCACTACTCCTTCCATCGCGCGACGGTAGTCGTGATCATTTGCCCGCAGGAACGCCTCTCGCAATAGTTTCATTGCGATCGGTGATTTCTTCGCCAGACGGCGCGCCAGCGTTCGCGCGCGTTCCATGACCTGCCCGCGCGGCACGACCTCATTGATCGCGCCCAGCTTTAGCATTTCCGCTGCGTCAACTATGTCCCCGGTGAAAAGCAACTGCGCGGCACGATGGCGGCCTGCCTGGCGTGGCAGATGCACCAAATGCATTGCCGGTAGCAGTCCGACATCGATTTCCGGATAGCCCATTCTTGCTTCTTCGGCCGCGATAACCATGTCGCACGAGACAGCTAAAGTAACCCCGGCAGCACGGGCATGTCCGTTGACGGCGGCAATCACGGGCTTCCCCATTCGGTACAGCGCTTCATGCATTTCGTAATAGAGCACCTCGATGAATTCGCGCAACGCCTGGCCATCAAACTCAAGTGCGATTTTGAGATCCAGGCCAGCCGAAAACACAGTAGGGAGAGCACTAGTCAGGATAACCGCGCCCGCGGATTTATCAACACGTGCTCGCTGGTAGCAGTCAATCACTTCGCGAATCAGCTGCAAGTTTATGGCGTTTACCGGGCCGCGATTCATTGAAATTTCGGCAACCCCTTCTACGACTTTATAGTCAACGTATTCAGCCATCATGTCTCCGGCTCTGTTGTGTTTTACACTGAAACCCTCGCAGCATAAGGGCTTCGCCTTGTTCATGTGCAACCCGCCAATGATAGTAGCGACCAGTATCTGCGGCCAATATCGTTACCGGATTGCGCTATTCGCCATATAGATGACAAAAGCCATCGAACTGAGACATTTGCGCCATTTCGTGGCGTTGGCTGAGATATCATCCCTTTTCGATGTCGCCAACCACGTTATCTACGATCACCGGTGTCTCGAAATATTGAACCTGGGGCTCTGCCCCATAGGTGCGGAAGATAAACTCTCGCCACTCCGGTGTGTACATACGCTCGGCGTCCTCGCGAGATTTCCATAGGTACACACCTCCTGCCGTCGTGCCGTCATCGGAAAGCAGGTAGTACTTCCGAACAAGACCCGGCGCTTCACGGTACTTCGGAGCCGTGCCCAAAAAGCGCTCCTGCGCCCCGTCGCGGGAAACGGCAGCGGGAAGTTTGAACTGCACGATTGCGGTGATCATTGTGATGTCCTTTCGATGATATCCGGTTTGATGTAATTGCAAAGGGCCAGTCTACGCTTCAGCGGCGTCGTCAGGAAATTCGAGATGCCGTGCAGGGCGCACAACTGCCATTTGTGCGGCGCAGAATGGCCGGAATTGCGCTGTCGGAGTAGTCAGGAAGAGCTATCTTCAAACGCTCCTTGCTGTAGCATTCGCACCATGCATGATCTACCGATTTCAATCATCGACGCGATCGAGCCCGCCTGCTGCCGACTGGGCACGTTCTTCATGATGTCGATACCGGGCGATCCGGCGATGCCGGTGTTCGCCTTCTGCTGATGTCGGCGTTGCTCGAACTGAGCCTGAATCGATTCCAGACCGGCTTGATCGGAGAGTAGATTGCGCCTCGGTATAGACCTGGGAGGCACAAAGATCGAAATCGTCGCGCTCGGTAACGACAGCAGCGAACTGCTGCGCCGGCGCGTACCTGCTCCGCGCGGCGACTATATGTCTACGGTAGCAGCCGTGGCCGGCCTTGTCAGAAACGCTGAACGCGAGTTGGGACAGACGGGGTCTGTAGGGATCGGCATCCCGGGCGCAGAATCCCTCGCAACCGGGCTGATCAAGAACGCAAACTCCACCTGGCTAATCGGCAAGCCTCTGCGGCGGGATCTTCAACACGCCTTGCAACGTGAGATACGACTGGCCAACGATGCCAACTGCTTTGCCCTGTCCGAAGCCGTGGACGGCGCGGCGGCGGGCGCAGAGGTCGTATTCGGAGTGATCATCGGCACCGGCGTCGGCGGAGGGATCGTTGTTCGAGGGAAAGTGCTGGACGGCGCAAACGCAATAGCCGGAGAGTGGGGACATAACCGGCTGCCTGGAGACGAGCCGGAATGGCCGCCTTGCTACTGCGGCCGCTCGGGCTGCGTAGAGACCTTCTTGTCCGGCTCGGGTCTGCAGCGCGATCACGAGCATGCAAATGGCGAAATCGTCGATCCGGTCCAATTGGTCGCACGTGCACACGCCGGGGATGCCGCCTGCGAAGCCACGCTGTCGCGCTACGAGAAACGCCTTGCCCGGGCCCTGGCCGGTGTGATCAACATCCTCGACCCTGAAGTCATCGTGCTTGGCGGCGGTCTGTCGAATCTCGATCGCCTGTACACGAGCGTTCCGAAGCTATGGGGCGAGCACGTGTTTTCAGATCACGTGGCAACAAAATTGGTCAAGAACGTGCACGGCGACTCGTCGGGGGTGCGGGGCGCGGCTTGGCTGTGGTCATAGCGATGCTTGCGCCATGCGTCGCTCAAGAACAATCGCTTATGCGCCTGCCTGACTCAGGAAAGGCGTAGAATCCGCGCTCGCTCTCTACCCGCCACTCTTGCCATAGGGATTTCTCATGACCATATCAATGTATCAGGCCAGCGTGCCGCGCTTCATCAACATCCTTGGCAATCTCTCGCTCATCCTGGACAAGGCGCAGGCGTATGCTGACGCAAGAAAACTGGATCCGGCCGCTCTGACGACATCGCGCCTGTTTCCTGACATGTTGCCGATGAGCGCGCAGGTACAGATCGCTTGCGATGCGGCGAAAGGCGCAGCAGCGCGCCTCGCCGGGGTGGATATTCCGGTATTCGAGGACACGGAGAAGACCCTGGCCGAGTTGAAAACCCGGATCGCAAGAACGATTGCATTCCTTCGGACAATAGAGCCCGTCCAGATAGACGGTACGGAAGAAAAGGAGATCGTGATCAAGCGTGGCGACAAGGAAACGCGATACAAAGGCATGCAATTCCTGCTGGGTCAGGCGACGCCCAACTTTTATTTTCACGTCACCACCGCCTACAACATTCTGCGCCATAACGGCGTTGAGATCGGCAAGCGCGATTACATAGGCAATCCGTAAGCATCCGACTGCCTGTCGGATGCCGGGTCTGCTGCTGTCTGCCGCTGCGTTCTTAGTCGCATCCTATTTCACGAGGCGCTGGCTTGATAATATGGGCATTGCCAAGACTCGCACGCGAGGTATCGCGATTTTCACTGCAGCGGCGTTGGTATCTTACGGAGTCGGGTTCGTCGTCGACCGAATAGTCGCCTAGCCAAAGCACTGGACCAGATGCTCGAAAGGTTCAGTTCTTTGCCTGAACGACTCTACCCTGCCAGTGCATCATCCTGACCGAAATGAGCCACCCACAACCCGGTAATCCGCTGCACGGCATCACCCTCGAGCGAATGCTCATAGAACTGGTCGACAACCTCGGCTGGGAGAACATGGGGCGTGCGATCGCTATCCGATGCTTCACGCACGACCCCAGCCTCGCGTCCAGCCTGCGGTTCTTGCGGCGTACACCCTGGGCCAGGGCAAAAGTGGAGAATCTCTACCTGCAGCAGATGAGCCAAAAGGCACCACCAAAGGACTGAGGCCGGCATTTCTGCACGCGGTGCGTGCCGGCGTCCCGCAAATACGGCCGTGGGACGGCGCAAACTTAGACCGCAACGGTCAGTTCAGGTCCTTGATTGCGGGCATTGCTCACTCTGGTACTTACCCGGTGAAACGCAATGGAGTCTTCTGGATTCGGCCGCAGCAGTTCCACCGCCTTGCCGGAATCCGTCAACGATCTGTCCAGCCATCGCTCGGCCAGGTCACGGGGCAGCGCGAACGGCATGCGATCATGAATCCTGCCGAAAGCGGCGTTGGCCGGTCCGACGATGATGGTGCAGGACTCTACGGTCCCTTCCTTGCCTTCCCAGCGGTCCCACAACCCGGCCAATGCCAGCATCTCGCCGTCTGCGCCGTGCAGGTACCAAGGCAGATTGCCCGCCGGCATTTCCTGCCACTCGTACCAGCCCAGGGCCGGGATGATGCAGCGCCGGCGCTTGAGCGGGTCGCGAAAGCTGGCGGCTTTGAGCACGCTCTCGACCCGCGCGTTGAAAGTGCTGTACTTGATGCGCAGTTCCTTGGACCAGAACGGCAGCAGCCACCACTGCAAGCGGGCCAGCTCCAGTTCGCCGCTCTCCGCTTGGCGCACCACCGGAATGAAGTTCTGCGTATTTCCCTGCTGCGGCGCGACGTTGTAGCGCGCGCCGAAGGGTTCCGAAAGGCCGGGCTGATTGTGCCGGCCGATGTGCCACTGGCGCTCGATCGCGCCTTGGTCGGGGGAAACGTAGCGGCCGCACATGACGGTATTGTACCGGCGCCGCCTGCCGATGCCAGTGCCTGAGGCGACAGCGACACTGAGGCGGACAACTGCTGCAGCGGGCTTTACGGTGGTCCGCACCCGCCGGGCGCGACCGGCGTGGCGACGGCATGCGGGTTACCGTAAGATGTCCGCTTCAGCGAGGCCAATATGCCGTCAACCTTTACGAAAATCGTCCTGTACACCGATGCCGACGGTCGTGCGAAATTCCGCGAAGAGGAAATGCCTCTATCGGAGGGCGCGCCGCAGGCCATGCTCTCGAAGCTGCATGCGTCGTCGGGATATCAGATGCGTCGCAGTCCGGTCGGTTTTCGCAGCGATTTTCATTGCACGCCTATCCCCCAGTTCGTATTCATACTCTCCGGCGAGATGGAAATCTTGCTGCAGGACGGCAACTCGCGCTCCTTCAAGCCCGGCGAGCATTTTTACTCCGCCGACCTATTGCCCGCCGGTGCGACCTTCGACCCCGCAGTGCACGGACACCGGAGCCGGCAGGCGGGAGATGCGCCTCTGGTAACTCTATTCGTCAGAGGGTGAATCACCGGGCGCTTTTGGACCTGTATCGTCCGTGAACTCAGGTTCCAAACAAAACAACCGCCTGCCGCCCGGAAACGGTGTAGAATATTGGCCTAGATCTGTAGTTTAACTACCTGATTAATTGATAATTTTAAAGGCCCGCCCGATGGGTGGTTGATGCCGCGTGTTCGAGGTTCGAACCGTTCCCGCGGAGCCGATTTGTTCCACGCGCAAGCAGTTGCAGTTGGGCCAGTTTCCGGACTGGCTTTTCTGCTTCTTTGGAACTCCGCATTGAGCACCGGTAGCCCTGTAGGCCCATCATTTTGTTCGGCCCAGAGCCTTGCAATTCGCTGCACGGCCGCCAGGGCGAAGGAGATCACGACATCGACTGCAAGATCGACGGCATCGGGTCCATGGGGCTGAAATCGGAATTCGTAAAGAAAGCGTAAAGCTGGGCTGCAATTCGATACGCAGCGCTCGGCGCTGCAAGTCATAAAAAGGCGCACCATGACCAAAGAACCACAGCGCCACCGCGTTAGCTGCGAGATCGACGGCAAGAAGCACGAAGGCAATTACTGGGTCGCCGGCAAAATCCTGGTTGTTTCGACTTCCATGGGCGGCAGGAGCACCCAGCTCGGCGCCCTTGCGCCGGAGACCCTGGCAAAGCAATTGCTCTTGAAACTGGCGAAGGAAGGCAAGGCGTAAGCGGCGTCAATCGCATTCCGCATTGTCGTCCGGGGCTCTTACGCTCCGCATCTGGCAAGCGTCACCGGTCGCTCCCTGAACCACAAAGTACGGATAGCGCAGGCTCTTCAAATCCAAGCTCCGGCAGCCGCAGGGGAAACTCGCCTCGTATGTGACGTAGAAGTGAACGCAGTCCCTGCAGGTCTGCACCGGCTTGCTCATCCGCCTTTCTGCGGCCGGGGTACACTTGCGATTCCTGACCCGGAGATGCAATGCTTCAGACCATTTTCTTGATAATGATGGCGGCGGCGAGCGGCGGCGCGGCGGCGGAGTGGAGCAAGGTAACCGAACTCGAGGGGGGCAGCGTCTATGCCGATCATGAAAGCATCCGCAGGGACGGCGATGTGGTCAGAATGCGATCGCTCTACGACTTGAGGTCGGCCATCGTCAGCAAAGCCAATGAAAAGCCGTATGTGTCGCAGAACTTGCAGGGCGAATACGATTGCCGGAAGGCGCAATGGCGGCCGCTGGATTTTTCCTGGCACTCCAGACACATGGGCGAAGGAAGAATGCTCGAGTACCTCTCCGATACGTTCAGGTGGGAGCCCGTCCCCTCGGGTACCGGAGTCGAAATGCTTTGGCGACTCGCGTGCGGCAGAAAGTAGCCGTACCCGGTTCGGCCTAAGGCGAGCGTGGCCGTCCCGGGCCGGCATCCGGCCTAAGTCTTGGTGGCCCGGACGAACGCTATCGATGACTGGAATATCTCCAGATCTTTCTCGTAGTCCGCCGAGTCTACGTGGTTGATCTGAATCCATTCCCGGTTGCTCTTCATTCCCTTCGGCTGGAAAGGCACGACGCTGTCCATGGAGAACTGCAGATTCGCGGCGTGCGCGGCAGAAAGCCGCACGCCCACGCCGCCGTTGCAAATGCAGGCGAACATCTTCTTGGCCACGAAGTAAGCCTGAAGCCCGGTCACCTCTCCCGCTTCCACGCCCTGAAATTGCAGCAGCATTGCGTCCAGGACGCGCTTGTGGCTTTGATCGATAAGGTTTGCTGTCACTGCATTTCACCTTGAATGAATGGATACCCCGGATTCTATTTGGCGCGCCCCGCCTGTGCCTAGCCCAGAAAGCTCACCATGGCGTCCACGCGGACCCGGTCGGTGCGGGCCTTGTTGGCTGGCGCACCCTCGTCGGCGTAGCCGAACGACATACCGAATAGTATGCCAGTGTCGTCCGGCAAGCCGAACATCTTGCGTGCCGGATCCGGAAACATACCCAGTGCGCCTTGCATGCAACTCGAAATCCCGCGCTCTGCCATCAGCATCGCCAGGGTCTGCGCGTAAATGCCCAGATCGACGGCGCCAGTCAGTTTGAGGTACTTGGCCATGGTGAAGAAGGCCGCGTGCGGGGCGTCGAAAAAGCTCCAGTTGCGCAGCATGGCGATTTGCCGGCGCGGCTTGTCCGTTCGTTCTATGCCCAGCGCAGTGTAAAGGGCGTTGGCCGAGCCGAATTGGCGTTCCCGGTGCTCCTCCTGGAATTTGACGTCCCACTCGAAATCCGGGTTGGCGGAAGCGCCGCTCATGACGGCGCGCGCCAGTTCGTCCTTCAACCGGTCTTTGCTCGCGCCGGACACGACATAAGCCCGGCACGGCTGAACGTTGCAGTTGGAAGGCGCCCGCAATGCCAGGGTGAAGATTTCTTCCAGCACCGGCTGTGGAACGGGCGTACTTCTGAATGCGCGAACGGAAAAGCGCTGCCGTAGGACATCCGATACGGACATTGAAACTGGGGGCATGGGCGGCTTCTCTTTCGACTCGGTGGATTCGATTCAAGCCTTGGCCGCCGTGTCGCCGCCGGCCAATTGCGGGTATTCGCCCGCAAGCGCGGCACCGTCCGTGCGCCAGGCGTGACAGCCGTCGACGAATGACAGCGTGCGCGCGTCGGGCCATTGCCGCGGATCTTCGCTGCTCAGGCGCTGCCGGGCCACGCGGTCCGGCCAGGATGCCTGCATGTAGGTATTGCCTACCTGGCCGAGCAGGTCGGTCAGGTGCGTGCATCCCAGTGTACCGCCCAGGACTTTGCGCACGGCGCGGGTGAACCCGGGTCCGATGCGCAGGCCGATGAGTTTGCTGTAGTCGGCCGTCACCGCGGTGCATGCCGGCCAGGGTGCCGCCATGGTTTTCGCCAGCACGTCATGGATCTGATAGTCGTCGTCGATGACCACGCACAGCGACAGGTGATGGATCAACTCGCCGGCCAGCACGTCCGGCCGCGATTTGAACGGCACCGTCTGCCCTTTCTCGTCGGCAACACTGGCTTCGATCTGCCACAGGCCATCCCGGCGCTTGTAGCCGCGGCAGACGATCTGCCGGGTGTGCACCAATTCCTTGCTTTCATCCTGTTCGACCCTCATCGCCTTCTCCCCCACCGTCGCAGAATAGCGGCATCGCCCCGCCAGGTTCGCATTGTGCCGCAAGGACTGTGGTCGCGCTTCCTGAATTCCGGGCGAAAACGCAGAGTACAATCTAAATAAATCAATAAGTTAGCAAGGCGGCTCCGGGGAAATTATTTCGCGATCGGCCTTTCTACAGCTATGATTTTGCTGTATAATCACCGACTTCCCGAGCAGGCTCAAATGTAGAGGGCGCCAAATTCGGGCATTGTATTTCGCAGGCCCCACGGAATTGGGGATCCGGTCTAATCAACCCGACCGTTTTCATCGGGCCGGGGTGTTTCCAGATTCAACTTTAGGTCAGGCAAGGCGGAGTCAGTCGGTGTTTCAAGCCGGCGGATGCCTCCGTTGTCATGCCGGACTGACCTGAGAACGGTCTGGCTTGCGGGAAGGTGCATTGCACTCGACTCTGCGAACCTGAGCCAATGGAAAGAATGAGGAGTACTTGAGATGCAAGAAATCATGCAGTATCTGAAAGCGCACGGTGAACTCCTCGATTCCGAGATCGCCTCAGGAACGGGACTTTCCCTTGCAAAAGTGACTCGGAGCGTCTCGGACCTATCCGCCAGAGGCGAGGTCATCATGTGCCGCCTGACCCGATTTACCGACGGCAAGAAAATCGAAGGCATGCTTTGCCGCGTTTCCGGCTATGTACCTCCCGCAGCGCCGGGGAGGAAATCCAAAGCGCAGATGTAGCCCCCTCCCCCGCCTGCCATCGGCGGGACAGCGTTCGGGCGGCCGGCACGAACCGGCATCAATCCGTATCATGCCGCCCGCAACCGCCTTGAACAAGGCGGTAAGCCACCGTCGCAACCGCGCGGCATTACAATGATGTCCTGGCACTTCATGGAAACGGCCGGCCACGCACAATGGACGCTAGACTAAACGAACTCGAGTCCAAGATCAGCCTGGCAGAGGATCTTCTCGACGCACTCAATCGAACCGTGTATCGGCAGCAGCAGCAGATCGACCGGTTGCAGCAGGACGTTCGTGCACTGCGCCAGCACGTGCGCGAAGTCGCGCCCGAGGAATTACCCAGCCAGGACAGCGGAACTCCGCCGCCACATTACTGAACGCATGGGAGCGCGCCCGCGACGCCGCCGGCGGCACTCGTCCGGATTGAAAGAAAGCGCTAACGGCGCTGCAAACGCTTGGGCGCACGTGGTTGAGCTAAGGTGCGCGGCGGCTTGCTTCCGCGATCTTTATCTGCATCCGGATCGAGGGACGCCCGGAGTGCCGTGCACGATGATGACCTGCGTGCCGTCGATGATTTCGCGCACCCGCTCGGTCGGAAACACGCCGTTGTTTCGCGAGGACAGCAGTGTCAGGTCGGGAATGCGTATTCGGCGAGATCCAGTCGCGCCACGCAGCGCCTTGCCGCCTGGCTGCGGCGCTTGCCGGTCCGGCCTTGTTGATGCCATCATGATCGCGTACGTCCTGTCCGCTGTCAAAGAAAGGATCTCTGAATGAATATCGCATTCTGGTCGGCTACGAAGCTGGTCCGCGCGCTGCGCGCGAGGAAAATCGGCGCATTGGAACTGCTCGATCACTACGCGGCGCGGATCGCGCGGTACAACCCTGGATTGAATGCGCTTTGCGTGCTCGATTTCGACTCTGCCAGAACGCGCGCCAAGCGCTTCGATCGCGCCTCCGGTCGTGCCGGCGCCGCACTAACGCCGCTAGCCGGCTTGCCCATGAGCGTCAAGGAATCCTTCGATCTTGCCGGCCATGCCACGACCTGGGGGTTGCCCGAATATAAGCGCAATATCGCCGAGCGCAACGCCGTCGCGGTGGAGCGCCTGGTGCGCGCCGGCGCGAACGTATTCGGCAAATCGAACGTGCCGACGCTGCTTGCCGACTGGGAAACGAACAATCCGGTGTACGGCATGACGGTCAATCCATGGGACGCAGCGCGCACTCCGGGCGGATCCTCCGGTGGTGCCGCGGCAGCGCTCGCCGCGGGCCTCACCGGTCTCGAGGCAGGCAGCGACATCGGCGGTTCCATTCGCAACCCGGCGAATTTCTGCGGCGTATATGGCCACAAGCCGACCTGGGGCATCTGCTCCATGGCCGGCCATGCCCTGCCCGGCAGCGCGCATCCGGCGGACATCTCCGCCATCGGCCCGCTCGCACGCAGCGCTGGCGACCTCGAACTGGCGCTGACTCTCATGGCCGGCCCGGACGCGATAGACGGCGCCGGCTGGAAGCTCGACTTGGCAAAACCGGCGCGAAAAACCCTGCGCGGCATGCGCGTCGCGGTGCTTGCCTCGCATCCGACCGCCGAGACCGATGTCACCGTACAGAATGCGATTCGAGATCTCGCGCGCTTCCTCGCACGCCAGGGCGCGAATGTTTCGGAAAGCGCGCTGCCCGCCTTCGATCTGGGCGAGGCGCACCGGGTGTTCATCCAGCTGCTGCGCGGCGCGACCTCGGAACGGCAGACTCCCGAGGCGTTCGCGAAATTGCTCGCGGCGAGGGGCAAGCTCGACGCGAAGGACAACTCGTATTTTGCCCAGATGGTGCGCGCCAACACGCAAGCGCACAAGGATTGGCTTACAGCATCCAACCGCCGTCACCAGATGCGGCTTGCCTGGGCGGCGTTTTTCAAAGACTGGGACGTTCTGCTTTGCCCGAACGCCGCGACCGCGGCATTTCCGCATTCAATGCCGGGCGAGCGCTGGGAGCGCATGGTCAGCGTGAATGGAAGGCCACAGCCTGCGACGACGCAGATGTGGTGGTCGGGAATCGCCGGCATGTGCTACCTGCCGGGGACCGCGGCACCCATAGGCCTGTCCCCGCAGGGATTGCCGATCGGAGTGCAGATCGTGGGGCCGCAATACGGCGACCTCGGCACTATCCGGTTTGCCCAATTGCTGGAACGCGAGTACTACGCTTTCGCGCCCCCGCCGGGCTACGATTAGCCGGGGCGCACAGCGCGCAGGGCCGGTCAGGCCTTGGTATCGACCAGAGAGCCCACCATCTTGCCCTGCGGGCTGGTATCCGGAGGCGGCGCCTTCTGCACCTGGGCGCTATTGTCCGCATCCTGCTCCGACCGGACGTCTTTGCCGTTTCGCGTTGCTTCGCGAGCTTCAGGTTGCGGCGACGGCGGCGGCACGTTCGCGCTTGAAACAGAGCTGACAGCCATTTTCTTGCTCCTCGTGATCGATTTCGAGTCGGAATCCCGCTCGTCCGACCATATTATCGGCACGCTTTACCTAATCTTTAGCCCGTCTTTAGCTCGGAATTACGCCCTGCCCCGGGCGGCCGGCGCGGCGAAACCCGGTGCGTATCACCCGGGCTTGCGCGCCAGCAGAAAAAACAGCGACCCCAAGCCGGCAAGCACCGCGAGCACGGTAAATCCGGCGCGGTAGTTCCCGGTGATGTCGGCGAGCACCCCGGCGATCATCGGGCCGCCGATCTGGCCGACGACGATGATGAGAGAGGAGAGGCCGAGGATCATGCCGATGGAGCGGCGGCCGAAGTAGTCGGCGCGTATCGCTTGCATGAACGGGCCGCGCAAGCCCCAGGCGCCGCCGTGCAGCACCGCGAACGCCGCCAGCATGGCCGGTCCGGTCGAATAGGTGAGCATCAGCAGACCCGCCGCGTGCATCAGCATGCAGGCGGCTGCGATCAGGCGCTTTTCGAAGCGGTCTCCTATCGCCCATCCGACCAGGACACCGCCCACCTGCGCCACTGTCATGACGGTGATGACGAGCGCGGCCTGCGCGACCGAATAGCCCAAGCCCTCCTTCATGTGCGCTATCGCGTGCACATTCACCGCATACACGATCAGCAGCGCGAAGCCGTGGCCGAGCGAGAGCAGCCAGAAAGCGCTGGTGCGCAGAGCTTCGCGCGCGCTGTACTCGCGCTGCTCGACCGCCTCTGCTTTTCCGTCTCCCGGGACTGCCGGCGGCAGTCCGTCCACCGTCTCGCCCACATCCGCCGGGCGGTGCCGGAATACGCGCGCGAGCGGCCAGCCTACGAGTATGGCCAGCACGCCCGAGGCCATTGCCGTTGCGCGCCAGCCGAAACTTTGCATCGACCAAGCTACCAGCGGCACGACGATGCCACCGAAGGCGAGCCCGAGCGAGAGCGCCGAGAGCGCCCGGGCGCGGAATTTCTCGAACCAGCAGATGATCGCCACATTGATCGGAAAAAAGCCGCACAGGCTGGAGCCGAGCGCGATCACGATGAAGGCGAAATAGAACCCGGCCAGGGTATCGATCTGGCTAAGGATCATGAATCCGACGCCGAAGGTGATGATGCCTGCGCGTATCATCCCCTGCGGCCCGAAACGATCGACGATCCAGCCGAGGACCGGTCCCAGCATCGCAGCTTCCATCGGCTGCAGCGTGGCCGCGCCGGACAGCGCCGTCTTGCTCCAGCCCAGATCCTCGGCCAGCACCGCAAAGTACGCGCCGAAAGCCTGGTGCAGCAAGGCGGACTGCAGAAACTGTATGCCGCTGCCCGCCGCCACCATGCGCCAGCCGTAGAAGATTTTCATGAGAGGAACCGCAGGCGCGCTGCTTCGATAGGGCCGACATTATGGCAAATCTTTGCCTCTGTCGTGACATTGCCTCGATCGCGCGATGGCGCATCGAAGGTCGGCACTGCGACCAGCAGGTATAATTGCACCCCTGCTGCAGCGGCACCCCCACCGGTATATTCCAGGCAAGCATGTCCGAACTAGACAAACTCAAGATCAACCGCGCGGCACCCGCTGCAGGCAAGCCGAGGCACGGCAGGCGCTGGCAATGGCCGCTCGCCGCTTTCGTCCTGGTCGCCGTGGCCGCTGCCTTTTTTTCCGGGCGCCTGGGCGGGGCGGTGTCCGTCGAAACTGCTGCGGTGGTCACCGCTTACCCGTCGCAGGCGCTGGCGCAACTCAATGCTACAGGCTATGTAGTGGCGCAGCGCAAGGCGTCGCTTTCCTCCAAGGCCACCGGGCGACTCGAGTGGCTGGGCGTGCTGGAGGGCAGCCGGGTAAAGCAGGGCGAGATCATCGCGCGCCTGGAGAGCCGCGATGTCGGCGCGAGCCGCGAACAGACCCAGGCCAGTCTGATGGTGGCTCTGGCCAACGTCGAACAGGGGCGCGCCGAATTGCTCGATGCGGAGGCCGCGTTCAAGCGCTCGCTCGATCTGGTCGCGAAGAAGTACATCAGCGAGGCGGCGCATGACGCCGCGGTGGCGCGCCACAACAAGGCGAAGGCCGCCATGAACAGCCTGCAGGCTTCGGTGGCAGTGGCCCGCGCCAATCTGAAATCGGCCGATGCGTCGGTGGACCAGACGGTCATACGCGCACCATTCGACGCCGTCGTGCTCACCAAGAACGCCAACGTCGGCGATAACATCACGCCGTTTTCGAGCGCCGCCGATTCCAAGGGCGCTGTGGTCACGGTTGCCGACATGGACACGCTGGAAGTGGAAGCGGACGTGTCCGAGTCCGCCATCGGGCGTATCAAAATCGACCAACCCTGCGAGATTCAGCTCGATGCAATTCCGGGCGAGCGCTTCGCCGGCATGGTCAGCCGCACCGTGCCCACGGTGGATCGGGCCAAGGCCACGGTGCTGGTCAAAGTGCGCTTTGCCGCACGCGACACGCGCGTGCTGCCGGACATGAGCGCCAAAGTCGCTTTCCTCGAACGCGAGGTGCGCGCCGACGAGAAACAGCCGGTGACCGCGGTGCTGCCTGCCGCGATCGTGGCACGGGATGGGGCATCCTATGTGTATGTCCTGCGCGAGGACCGGGCAGTGCTCACCAAAGTCGAGACCGGCGCGAAACTTGCCGATCTGCTGGAGGTTCGCGGCGTCAAACCCGGCGAGCGTGTCGTCTTGAAACCGCTGGACAAACTCAGCGACGGGGCGCGCGTCAAGCAGGTGCAGAAATAGCGCCCATGAGCGACAACGAAGCCGGGGGCGCAACCCTGGTCAGCCTGCGCCACATCTCCAAGTCCTATCACCGCGGCGATCAGGTGATCCAGGTGTTGAGCGACATCAGTTTCGACATCGCGCGAGGGGAATTCCTGGCTCTGATGGGGCCTTCGGGTTCGGGCAAGAGCACGCTGCTCAACCTCATCGCCGGCATCGATCACCCCGACAACGGAGAACTGCTGATCGCCGGCACTGATATCGTGCAACTGGGCGAGGCGGCGCTTGCCGACTGGCGCGCGGGCCATGTCGGTTTCATCTTCCAGTTCTACAACCTGATGCCCGTACTGACAGCGTATGAGAACGTAGAACTGCCGCTGGCGCTGACGGCGCTGCCGCGGCGGGAGCGACGCGAACACGCGGAGGCGGCGCTGCAACTGGTGGGGCTGGGCGACCGCATGACGCACTATCCGTCGGAATTGTCCGGCGGCCAGCAGCAGCGCGTGGCGATCGCGCGCGCTTTCATCACCGACCCGGTCCTGATCGTGGCCGATGAACCCACGGGGGATCTGGACCGGCATTCGGCGAGCGAGGTGCTGGACCTGCTGCGGCGTCTGGCGGCGGAAATGGGAAAAACCATCATCATGGTGACCCACGACCGCAAGGCGGCCGAAAGCGCGAACGCGATCATGCACCTGGAAAAAGGCGAGCTTTCGGCCAGGGAAACGCTGCAGGTTCGGGCATGAATGCGCTGAAGCTCATCTTGCGCAATGCGCTGCGCCACCGCCTGCGCACCGGCCTCACCGTGACCGGACTGCTGGTGGCGGTGCTGGCCTACGGCCTGCTGCAGACGGTGGTGGACGCCTGGTATGCCGGCGCCGCGGCCTCGTCCAAAGCGCGGCTGGTCGCGCGCAATTCGATCTCGCTGGTGTTCTCGCTCCCGGTCAGCTACGAAAGCCGCATACGCGGCGTGGAGGGCGTCTCGGCCGTTGCGCGCTCCAACTGGTTCGGCGGCATTTACCAGGAGCCGAAAAATTTCTTTCCGCAATTTGCGGTTTCGGACAACTATCTGAGTTTGTATCCTGAATTCATCCTGCCCGATGAGCAACGCGCGGCGTTTCTGCGCGATCGCAAGGGCGCGCTGGTCGGGCGCCAGCTTGCAGACCGCTTCGGGTTCAAGCTCGGCGACGCGCTTCCGCTGCGAGGCTCCATCTATCCGGGTACCTGGGAGTTGGTCGTGCGCGGAATATTCGATGCCTCGGACGAGGGCAAGGTGACCAATCTGCTGATGCTGCACTGGGATTACCTCAACGAAACCCTGCGCAAGAGCGCGCCGGCGCGCGCGAATCAGGTGGGCGCCTACATCATCGGCATCGACAACCCGGACAACGCGGCGGCGGTGTCGCTCGCAGTGGACGCCGTGTTCAAGAACTCCCTGGCCGAAACGCTGACCGAAACCGAGCAGGCGTTTCAATTGAGCTTCGTCGCCATGTCGAATGAGATCATCGCTGCGATCCGCATCGTGTCCTATGTGGTCATTCTGATCATCATGGCGGTCATGGCCAATACCATGGCCATGAGCGCGCGCGAGCGCACCGCGGAATATGCGACGCTCAAGGCTTTGGGTTTCGGGCCGGGCTTTCTGGCGGCCTTGATTTTCGGCGAATCGCTTACCATTTGCGCCCTGGGGGGAGGCCTGGCCCTCGCGCTGACCCCGCCCGCCGCTGCCGCGTTCAAGTCGCTGGCGGGCGGCATCTTCCCGATATTCACGGTGTCGAACGAAACGCTGGCGGCGCAGGCGGCCTGCGCCCTTGCGGTCGGCACGCTTGCAGCCATCGTGCCTGCGGCGCGCGCCGCGAGGGTGCGCGTCGTCGACGGCTTGCGCGCGGTCGGATGAGTTCGCTGCGCAGGACATGATTCCGCTCAACTATGTCGCGCGCAACCTGTGGAAGCGCCGCCTGACCACGACGCTCACCGCCGGCGGTCTTGCGCTGGTCGTTTTCGTGTTCGCCACCGTGCTCATGCTCGATGCCGGACTGAGACGGACGCTGGTGACGACGGGCGAGTACGACAACGTGGTGGTGATCCGCAAAGGCTCGGGAACCGAAATTCAAAGCAGCATCACGCGCAGCCAAGCCAACATCGTCGAAATGAACGCCGCGGTCGCGCTCGGACCGGATGGGCGGCCGCGCGCGGCAAAAGAGACCGTGGTGCTGATCTCGCTCAATCGCAGCGGATCGGGACAGGCGTCCAACGTGGTGATTCGCGGCACGTCGCCCGCGGGCCTGCAGTTGCGCCCGCAGGTTCAGATGACCGAAGGCAGGCTGTTCCGTCCGGGGTCGTCCGAGATCATCGTCGGCAGCAATATCGCCAAAGGCTATGCAGGCACGCGCATCGGCGAGCGGCTGCGCTTCGCGCAGCGCGAATGGATCATCGTCGGCACCTTCGACGCCGGCGCGAGCGGCTTCGATTCCGAAGTCTGGGGCGACGCCGATCAGCTCATGCAGTCATTTCGGCGCGGCGCCTATTCGGCCATGGTGCTGAAGCTCGCGGACGGTGATTTGTTCGATCGCCTGCGCAGCGAAATCGGCGCCGATCCGCGCTTCTCAGGCGAAGTAAAGCGCGAACAGGTGTTCTACAGCGATCAGTCGAAGGCGCTGTCGACCTTCCTCAGCATTCTCGGCCTGACGCTCACCGCCATTTTCTCCATAGGCGCGACCATAGGCGCGATGATCACCATGTATGCGTCGGTGTCCAACCGCGTGGCCGAAATCGGCACGCTGCGCGCGCTCGGCTTCAGGAGCCGCAGCGTGCTGGCCGCTTTCCTGTTCGAGGCCTTGCTGCTTGGGCTGGTCGGCGGTGTCGCGGGACTGGCCGGCGCGTCGCTGATGCAGCTGGCATCGTTCTCGACCACCAATTTTCAGACCTTTTCGGACCTGTCGTTTCATTTTCTGCTGACGCCGCAGATCGCAATCCAGACCCTCGCGTTTTCACTGTTGATGGGCCTGCTCGGCGGTTTCCTGCCGGCTCTGCGCGCCTCGCGTCTCAATATCGTCGATGCGCTGCGCGCCGCCTGATCCGCATTGAGCGTGGCGCGGTACTGCAAGGCAGCAGTGCCCGGCCCTTAAATCCGTTCCCAGTAGTTGAGGATCTCTTCGCGCATGCGCGCATCCGGGATGCGGCCGCGCGCCGCGTTGAGGTTGTCCAGCGCAAACTCCGGCCGGTCGGTGCCCGGGATGACGGCGGTCACCGCCGGATGCGCCAGCACGAACTTGAGAAACATCTGCGCCCAACTGCGGCAGTCGATCTCCGCCGCCCACGGCGGCAGGGGGCGACCGCGCGCCTTGCCGAACAAGCGCCCGCGGCCGAAAGGAAGATTGATCAGTACGGCCATGCCTCGGTCGCGTGCCAGAGGCAGGATGCGCTCCTCCGCCTTGCGGTTGTCCAGCGCGTAGTCGATCTGGATGAAATCCAGCTTTTCGCGGCGCATGATGCGCTCGTATTCTTCGTAGGTGTTCGCAAATGAGGTCGTGATTCCGGAGTAGCGAACCTTTCCTTGATCGATCAGACGCCGGATCGTGCGCAAGTGGACGTCCGTATCGCGAATGTTGTGCACCTGCAGCAGATCGACGCGCTCGGTACCAAGATCGCGCAGCGACGCGGCGAAGCCGTCTATCCCTGCCTGCTCTCCCGTGGTGCTGATCTTGGTGGTGATGAAGGCCTGGTCGCGCTGGCCGATGCGGCGGAAGATTTCCCCCAGGGTCTTTTCGGCACGTCCGTAGGTAGGCGAAGTGTCGATCGCCGCGCCGCCATTCGCGAGAAACGCACGCAAGGTTTCCACCAGCACCGCGAATTTCGCGTCGCCGGTGTCGAGTTCGTAGGTCACTGCCGTGCCCACGCCGATCACCGGCAGCATCTGGCCCGAGGACGGGATCGGACGGGTCAGGACCGGCCTTTGTTCCGTCTCTGCGCTTTGCGCCAGTCTTGCCGGCCCCAGAACCGCGGCGGCGCAGACCGCAGCGAAACGCGTCGCCAGGCCCAGGAATTCCGCGCGGGTCATCCGTCCGCCGCGCATCCCCGGCAGCTCATTCTCGGTTTGATTCATGGCCATACTCCCTGCAATCCATGTAATTTTGCGGACCTATGCCGAGACCGCGATCTTGTCGCTGCAACATTCCTGAAAATACAATTCATATCAAACAATGCATGCGTCAGACCCGGTCCTGCGCCCTGCTCAAGAAATGATCGCACCCAGCTTTTCGAAGCCGATTCAAGGCGGACAGTCCGATTCAAGCAAGACATGTCCACAAGCTTATCCACAGAAACTGTGGATAGTTTTCCTGGATATATGCCGGATTCAAATCCGCCTGCCTTACCTGAACGCCAACAGCACGATGCCGACGAGCACGACGCAGGCTCCGGCCACTGTTTGAAAGCTCAATTGTTCGCGGTTTTTCAGCAGCAGAATGCTGACTGGAAACACCACCAGCGGCGTGGTGTAGGTCACCACCGTTGCGATGGCGATTTCCACGTGGTGCATCGCAATGGTGCCGAATATGCTGCCGCTGACCGTGGCGACGCCGCTGGCGACATACAGGCCGGTTGCCGTCTTGCCGCCTTTGCGCAGCCCCTCCAGGATCGCGACTATCGATTTCCCGGTCGCCAGTTGGCACAATAACGCAGCCGCAGATCCCAAAACAGCTCCGAGCGCGGCCTCGTTCCAATCGCGTATGGCCATGCCGCGAATGGCGTTGCCGAGTCCGAAGCCGACTACCGTCAGCGCGCTGAGCATCAGCGCGCGACGAAAAGCCGCCTTATCGCTTATCCGTGCAGTCGTCGAGCGGCTGTGCTGCAACTGCACCGCCAATAGACCTGCCATGACCAGCCCCATGAGCAGAATCTCGTACAGTCCGAGCCGCTCGTCGACGAGGAACCATGCAGCGATCACGGTGACCACGGGGGAGGCGGTGTGCAGCACGCTCGCCCGGGCGGGTCCAAGTACATGCACGGCATCAAACAGCATGCGCCTGCCCATGTAGATCGCCACCACCCCTGCCAGCGCGAACCAGGCGGCCGCCTTCCACTGGAACGAGAACGGCGTGATCGAAAACAGGCGCTCGACGCCGAACACCAGGGCCGCGAATACGACATTGACCGCCAGCACTACCGGAAAACCAATGTCGGCCTCCATTTTTGACATCGCCGCCCTTGTGATGAATATGTTCCCGGCGAAGCACAGCATGGAAAGCAGCGCGAATACGATGCCCATGCGCGCGCTCTTTCTCTGGCCGTGTAATTGAGTGTGGTGCCGATTACTTCTTGCGCGCTTTCAGCCACGACTCCGCGCGCTTCTTCGCTTCCGCGATCTGCTCCGGCTTCATCAGTCGCTCCACCAGGATTCGATTCTTTTTCGCGCGCTCTTCGCCGCTCGCCGCCGCCAGGCTCCACCACTTGTGCGCCTCGACGTAGTCCACGGCGACGCCTTCAGGACCGGACTCGTAGATGCGGCCGAGGTCGAATTGCGCCAGTGAATCGCCCTGCTCTGCCGCCTTCAGGTACCAGGAGATCGCCTGTTTGTAGTCCCGCGCGACGCCTTGCCCGGTCTCGTGCATCAGACCCAGCGCCGACTGAGCCCAGACGTGACCGCGCTCGCCCGACTTCTGGAACCAGGTCGCAGCCTGCTTGTGGTCCTGCGCAACGCCCTGACCCGTCTGGTACATCCGGCCCATGTTGAATTGCGCCTCCACCAGCCCCTGCTTCGCCGCTTTCTCGTACCACGAGACCGCCTGCTTGACGTCGGCCACGACGCCTTGTCCTTTCTCGTACATCGAGCCCAGATTGATTTGCGCCGCCGCATAGCCTTTTTCCGCCGCCTGCTCATACCAGGACATGGCCTGCCGGTAGTCCTGCGCCGCGCCCTCGCCCCTTTCGTACATGAAACCCAGGGTAAACTGCGCCGGCACACTGCCCTGGCCTGCGGCTTTTTTCCAGAAAGTCATCGCGCGCGCGTAATCCTTGCCTTGATAGGCTTGCAGCCCGTCCTCGAAATCGCCCGCGACGGCGGGAACCGCCGACAGGGACAGGACCACAGCTAACGCTGCCAGCAGGCGCATGTCATTTCTCCTTCAAAAGGATGCACAGTGTATCCGCGTTTCAGTACCTTGCCGAAGCGCTTTCGCTCATTTCTCCTGCACATGGATGCTGCCTGTGGCCAAGGTGATCTCGCGCAGAAAGCTCAGCAGGCCCGCGATCAGGGCGAGCATGGCCGCAACGAACATCAGCGCAATGGCCTGTGACACGCCGACCTGCAGCATGGAACCGACAAACAGCATCGCGATCACAATGCAGATGAACAATGCGCCCACCGTGCACAGGCTGATCGCCCAATGGATCAGCCGCGCGCGCCGCGACAGGATGGTCATCTCGATGTCGGCGACCTCGGCGGCTCCCGCCTCACCCTTGGCTCTGCCGCTTTCCAGCGAACGGTAGCGATCGACGATGCGGCCCAATCGATTGATCAGCACGGCCAGAATGGCGCCGACGCCGGAGAGCAGGAAAACCGGCGCAATCGCCAGTTGGATCACGTGGGAAACGCTGCTGATACTGGAGATCGGTTCCATTGCATGTCCTCAAGAGAGAATGTTGCCGGGCCGGACGCGGCGCTCCTGCTCGCGCCCCAAGGCGAGCGCGAGCAGGAGCCACAGGCCTGCCAGGGGCGCTGTCGCCAGCGATATCGCCGATAGCTCCAGCCCGGCTGCGCGCAGCGCCGCAAACAGCCAGCCGCTCAAGGCATCGGCGGCACGAAACACGACCACATCGATCACGTTCTTTGCCTTGTACTTCTCTTCGCGCGCGAGCGCGGTGAAAAGAATTTCGCGGGCGGGATTGGAAACGGCGAAGTTTGCCGCCCGCTGGACGGCCTGAAACGCGATGACCACGAACAGCATGGGCGAAACAGCCAGCGCAAGAAAACCGAGCACGAACACCAAAGGCAGCACGGCGGCAGCCCTGCCTACACCGAAGCGAGCAATCAAGCGACCGGTCGCAAGAAACTGGACGGCGATCGTCAGCAGCCCTATCGCCAGATCGATGCTGGCGAAAATACGCATGCGCACCGCCGGGTCGTCGGAAGCGGCGGCGACAATGCTCGCCTGCTGAAAATAAAGAAACGTGCCCGCCAGCGACAGCATCGCCACCCATAGTGCGATTCCGGCGAGATAGGGCGAGCGCAGCAGCAGCGCAATGCCGGCCAGCCAGCCGCCGCCGAGCGCCGCCGCTTCCGACTGCGGTCTGGCCGCCGGCTGCGCGGCAGCCGCGCTTGCCGCACCGTCGCCGCGGGGCGCGCTGGACTCGATCCGTTGCGCGCAAAGCACTGCCAGTTCCAGAAACAGCGCTGCAACGAACAGCAGATTGACCGGACCCAGCGATGCTGCCAGTCCCACCGTCAAAGCCGGTCCCAACAAGGCGCCGGCGGATCCGCCGGCGGCGATGAATCCGAACAGCCGCTTGCCCTGTTCGCTCGCGAACAGATCCGCCATGAACGACCAGAATACCGACACCGCAAACAGGTTGAACACACTGATCCAGACGAAGAACACGCGCGCGACCTGTACCTTGCCCACATCGAAGGTGAGCAGCAACCAGAAGACGGCGATGTTGGCGACGAAAAAATGATAAACGAGGGGAATGAAGCGACGCCGCGGCAGGCGCGCGACCAGGGCGCCGAACAAGGGAACGGCCGCCAGCATGGCCAGAAAGGTCGCGGTGAACAGCCACTGCAGATTGCGCACGCCGCCCGCTATGCCCATTTCATCGCGCAGGGGCCGCAATACGTAATAGCCGGCGAGCAGGCAGAAAAAGTAGGCGAACGACCAGAGCAATGCTTTCCGCTCGGCCGGGCGCACGGCAACCACCCGGCTCAGCCAGTGCTGCTGCACTAGGATTTGATCCCGCGCTTCCGGCGCGCTTCGGTTGCGGCGCACCCCGGCTTCGACAATCCGCGCTGTACGACGCCTGCAGCGCCCACGGCGCCAGTCGGGGGAAGCGGGCGGCGTTGTCGGCACACTGCGTTATCATCGGTTTTCATTGGAGATCTCCCGGTAGAGTGGTTCGTGATATAACTTCCGCGGCATGGCGCAAAGCTATTGTAGGAGATATCCCGCGCTTGATCCCGGCAACTGCCGTTTCACTCGACACCACGCCCACGCAGGCACACTCAGATGCAATCCCCGACCGCAATCACCTTACCCGACGGCATCTCGCGCTCCATTTCGCGGGAAGACATGGCGCTTCTGCCTATCCGCAGGTACGAGGGCGAAGTGAGCCTGGTATCGACGCCGGAAGAGATCGAGCGCGCATCGGTCGATATCCGACAGGAAAGCGCGATCGGCTTCGACACCGAGACGCGGCCTGCATTCCAGAAAGGCGAATCGCACCTGCCCTGCCTGGTGCAGGTCGCGACTGCGCGCCGGGTGTACCTGTTCGCGTTGCGCGAATCGGCCGTTTTCCCTCTCCTTGCCGGAATGCTGACCGACCAGGCCTCGCTCAAGGTCGGTGTGGCGCTGGCAAACGATCTGCGTTCGCTCCGGCAGGTATTCGAATTCAAGGCACAGAGCGTGCTGGACCTGGGCATCGTCGCCAGGCGACTGGGCCTGACCCAGACCGGCCTGCGCAACCTTGCCGGCATCTTTCTGGGCTTTCGCATTCCGAAAGGCGCGCGCACGTCGAACTGGGCCGCCCCGCGCCTGTCTGCGGCGCAGATCAACTACGCGGCCACCGACGCATGGGCCTGCCGCGAACTGCTGCTGCGGTTTCAGCGGCTAGCTTTGGTGCGAACGCAGGAGCAGACTGCTTCCGGCGTCCCCGCCGAGTCGCGACACGGCTGAGCCTCCGCCGGCAGTATTGCCGTACTCGACCGTAGGCGAGGCATTTACAGTTATAATTCAACAGCATTATTCATTTCCATCGTCCCGCTTCTGGCGGCCGAAGAGCGCATGCCACAGCGAAGAGGAATACTCGGATGAATGTCATTTGGCGTTTCTACATGGACGGCGGCCGGCGATGGAATTGGCAGCAGATAGGCGTAGGCCAAGCCGTCGTTGCCGAGTCTTCTAAGGGCTACAGCAATTACGAAGCCTGTCTGGCGAACGCGATAGACGGTGGCTACGTATTTCTGCCGGCGCAGAGCAAGCAAGCGCAAGGCCGTTGATTTTTGCATCCCCCCTTCTCAGTCGAGAAATCAACCACATATTTTGCCGGAGTAAACATGAACCCAGCCTCATTCATTCGAATCGCCGCCGCAGGGCTCGTAATCTGTGCAGCGCTGGCGCCTTTAAGCGCGACGGCGCAAAGCGCGAACTGGCCGACCAAACCGGTGAAATTGGTAGTGCCTTTCCCACCCGGGGGATCGGTCGATCCACTGGCGCGGCTGCTCTCCGTGCGCCTGAGCGAATCGATGGGCCAACAGTTCATCGTCGAGAACAAGCCCGGCGCGTCAGGATCCATCGGGACGGCGTTCGTCGCCAAGTCGGCGCCGGACGGCTACACCTTCATCGTGGTATTCGATACGCATGCGGTCAATCCGACACTGATCCCGAACATGCAGTTCGATACGGTGAAGGACCTCGCGCCCGTCATGCTGGTCGGCACGGCGCCCATGGCGGTCGCGACGCATCCCGCCAAGCCCTACAAGACTTTCGCCGACGTGACCGCGGCTGCCAAGCTGAAGCCGGATACCGTGAGCTACGGAACCGTGGGCAACGGCAGCCTCGGGCATCTGACGATGACCCTGGTGCAGCAGGCCGGCGCGTTCAAAGTGATACACGTGCCGTACAAGGGCGGCGGGCCGATGACACAGGACGCTCTGGGCGGACAGGTCGATCTGGCCGTGGGCTCGGTCGCGGTTCTGGCACAGCACGTCCGCAGCGGCAAACTGCGGGCCGTGGCGGTAACGGGCGACAAGCGCTCGCACACCATGCCCGACGTGCCGTCGCTCTCGGAGCAGGGATTTCCCGGTTTCTCGGCGCTCGCCTGGTGGGGGATTTTTGCGCCTGCTGGAACACCCAAACCGATTCTCGACAAATTCCACGCAGAACTGGTGAAAGCTCTGTCCCAGCCCGATTTGCGCAAGACGCTGACCGAGCAGCTTGGCATGGACCTGGTCGTGAGTACCCAGGACGGCCTGCAGAAATTCCTGGTCGGGGAAATCAGCCGCTGGGGCAAGGTCGTGCGCGAGAACAATATCCGCGCGGACTGAAGACCCGGAATGAGCCGTGGGGCTTCCCCCGGCTCATGCAAGCCTAGTGATGCGCAGGCTCAGGCTGCCTTATTGGCTCTCGCATTTGCCGACATCAACCGTTTCCTGGCCATCGCCGAGGCTGGCCGCCGATCGCCGGTAGCGCTTGCTGCTCTTGTCGATCATGACGGTGAATACGCCGATCGACGCTTCCTTTGGATTCGTTTCCGTCTCGGCGATCGACCAGGCAGCGACCAGCGCGTGTTTGGAATCCTGAAGGATTCTGTAGCGCAGTCCGAAGTGGCTCTCGACCAGATAGTCTCCCGCCTTCACATACTTCAAGGTCAGCGGTTCTTTGGCTTTGCTGCCCTGATAGGAGCACACCCAGGCGCGCTGAGCGTTCGCGGCACAGGAAAATGCCAGAAGAAAAACGACCGCCAGCAATCTGTACATGAGCACCCGACTAGTAGACGGCTGGGCCGATCCGAGTGGGTCTGTGCCGCCATTCTTGCCGGATTCTATCTTCTTCTTGGGTCGCCGGGTGTCCCGGTCGCCGGTTCTGCGGGAAAAGGGCCACTCCAGCAGCGTCCTGGCCGCGTCGCTCGCTCTAGAAGGCGTGCGGCAGAATCTTGCGCTCCCATGCCTCCTGCTCCAGCGCAGCGCGAAAGTCAGGATGCGCCACCTCCATCAGTTCTCGCACCCGCTGCCGCAGCGTCTTGCCGTAGAGTTGTGCGATGCCGAACTCCGTCACCACGTAGTGCACGTCGGCACGGGTGGTCACCACTCCCGCTCCGGGCTGCAGCATGGGCACGATGCGCGAAAGCTTTCCGCCTGCGGCGGTCGAGGGCAGTGCGATGACAGGCACGCCGCCCTTGCTCATCGCCGCGCCGCGAATGAAGTCCAGTTGCCCGCCGAATCCGGAGAATATCCGCTTGCCCATCGATTCCGCGCATACCTGCCCGGTAATATCGACTTCCAGGGCGGAGTTGATTGCGACCATTTTGTCGTTCTGGGCGATGATGAACGGATTATTGGTGTAGTCGGCCGGGTGCATCTCGAACAAAGGGTTGTTGTCGACGTAATCGTACAAGGCGCGGCTCCCCATCACGAACGTCGCCACCACCTTGCCCGGGTGCAGGGTCTTGCGCGCGCCGGTGATGACTCCGGATTCGATCGCATCCATCACGCGGTCGGAGACCATTTCCGTATGCACGCCCAAATCGCGCTTGCCTGAGAGCGCCGCGACGACTGCATCGGGGATGGCGCCTATCCCCAGTTGCAGGGTCGCACCGTCTTCTACCAGCGAGGCGACGCGCTGACCGATGCTGGTATGGATGGCGCTAGGCGGCTCGATGGCGAGTTCCGGCAGACTATAAGAGGCCTCCACCACCGCGTTCACCTTTTGCGACGGTATGAAGCAATCGCCCAGAGTGCGTGGCATCTGGTCGTTCACGACGACGATGACTACATCGGCCACCTCAATCGCCGCCAGGCTCGCGAGGCACTCCACACTGAGGGACAGGTAACCGTGCTCATCCGGGGGCGCGGTGGAGACGATCGCGACGCGGATCGGCAGCGCTCCGCTTTTGAACAGTTGGGGAATATCGTGCAGGTGCACCGGCAGATAGGCGGCGCGCCCTTCCTGCACGGCCTCCCGGTCGGCGCTGCCTACGAACAGGACCGTATGGCGAAAATGACCTTCCATCTCGCGCGCGGCCAACGGATCCTCGCCGGCGAACAGCAGGTGCAGGAGTTCGACCTGCTCCAATGTTCCGGCTCGGTCCCGCAGCGCGTTCAGCATCGGCTGCGGAGCCGCCACATTGCCGCCGATAAACACCCTGTCGTGCGAACGCACCAGCTTCGCCGCCGCCGTAGCGTCGATGCGCCGGCTGTTATACAAATCCCGCCATGCCGCCATGCCGTTCTCCTAAGCGTAACTACTCGTTTGAATAGCACACCGAGCGTTGAGGCACAAACGCAAACAGCGATGATTCCGATCTGAAAATAATATTCGGCGGTCGCTGAATGGGCGGAAACTTATCGGGGCAGGCGAAGGCGGCGCTCCGCTATTGGTCCGCCGCACGGACGATCGAAGGAATGGGGTGGCTGATGGGACTCGAACCCACGACGACTGGAATCACAATCCAGGACTCTACCAACTGAGCTACAGCCACCACTGAAAAACTCTGGCGTGCCCGGCGGGAATCGAACCCACAACCCCCAGCTTAGAAGGCTGGTGCTCTATCCGGTTGAGCTACGGGCACCTTCTTCGGGCTTACGCACAACATACCCGCACCAGGCGTAGCAGCGGGCAAAAATGGTCGGGGTGGAGAGATTTGAACTCCCGACATCCTGGTCCCAAACCAGGCGCGCTACCAGGCTACGCTACACCCCGAGCGGTCGCGTATCATACTCTGGCGCTCGGCGGCGGTCAACGCAAGTTCAGCTGTAATGTGCTTGTATTTCAGTGGCGCTGCAGGGCGAAAAATAATACACTTGCCCCCCGCTTGTATTTCTGATATTAAAGCGCCTTCGTTTTTCCAACTGAGAGTGGTTTGATATGCCCGCAGAACAACTGTTACGCCATAAGACCTTCCCCCCCTATGTGGCAAAAAAGGGGGAGGAATACATGAACAAGAAGCAACTTGCGCATTTCCGCGGCATTCTGGAAGCGCTTAAGGTCGAGTTGGGGCAGGATATCGATCGCACCGTCCACACCATGCAGGACGAAGCCACGGTGTTCGCCGATCCCAACGACCGCGCAAGCCAGGAATCGGACATGGCGCTCGAGTTGCGCAATCGCGACCGCGAACGCAAGCTGATCAAGAAGATCGAGGAGACTATCGCCAAGATCGAAAGCCAGGACTACGGGTATTGCGAGAGCTGCGGCGTCGAAATCGGCCTCAAGCGGCTGGAAGCGCGGCCCACGGCGACCCTGTGCATAGACTGCAAGACCCTGGATGAATTGAGGGAGAAGCAGTTGGCGAAGTAACTCTTCGCCAACTGCTTTAAGTGAAGACCAAGCTGCCGCGCAGCGGCGGTTTATGTCGAAACTAAAAGCAAAAAGACGGCGGCTCGATGCCGCCGTTTTTTGTGGTCGGACTCGCAGACCACTGCGATATCCTGCCCAACAAAAAAGGACGCCGAAGCGTCCTTTTTTGTTGAGGCGTGCAGGTATCAGCCAGGCTGCCCTGCGCCGGGTTGCGCCGCCTCGGGGGCAGATCCTTCCACCGCTTTCATCGACAGGCGCAAACGGCCCTTGTCGTCGGCTTCCAGCACCTTGACCTTGACCAACTGCCCTTCCTTCAGATGATCGGCGACGCTGGCCACGCGCTGCTGGCTGATCTGCGAAATGTGCAGCAGGCCATCCTTGCCTGGCAGTACGCTGACGATGGCGCCGAAGTCCAGCAATTTCAGCACCGTGCCGTCATAGACTTTACCCACCTCGACATCCGCGGTAATCGCCTCGATGCGCTTCCGTGCCAGTTCCCCGCCCTCGGAGCTGATGCAGGCGATGCTGACCGTGCCGTCGTCCTCGATATCGATCGTGGTGCCGGTCTCCTCGGTCAGCGCGCGAATAACCGCGCCGCCCTTGCCGATGACGTCGCGAATCTTGTCCGGATTGATCTTGATTTTGATGATGCGCGGCGCGAAGCTGGAGATATCGGAGCGCGACGATGGCAGTACGCTGGTCATTTTCTCCAGTATCACCATGCGGCCCTCGCGCGCCTGCGACAGCGCGACCTGCATGATTTCCTTGGTGATCCCTTCGATCTTGATATCCATCTGCAGCGCGGTCACGCCGTTGTCGGTGCCGGCCACCTTGAAATCCATGTCACCCAGGTGGTCTTCGTCGCCGAGGATGTCGGTAAGCACTGCAAAGCGGTTGCCCTCCTTGATCAGGCCCATTGCGATGCCGGCCACATGCGCCTTCATCGGCACGCCCGCATCCATCAGCGCCAGGCTGCCGCCGCAGACCGAGGCCATTGAACTCGAGCCGTTGGACTCGGTGATCTCTGACACTACGCGCATGCTGTAGCCGAATTCCTCCACCGAGGGCAGCGTCGCCAGCAGCGCGCGCTTCGCGAGGCGCCCGTGGCCGATCTCGCGCCGCTTGGGCGTACCCACGCGGCCTGTTTCGCCGGTGGCGTACGGCGGAAAGTTGTAATGCAGCATGAAGCGGTCTTTGTACTCTCCCATCAGCGCATCGATGATCTGCGAGTCGCGCGCGGTACCCAGCGTCGCGACCACGATGGCCTGCGTTTCGCCGCGCGTGAACAGCGCCGAACCATGCGCCCGCGGCAGCACGCCGAGGCGGATGGTGATGGGGCGAACGGTGCGCGTATCGCGGCCGTCTATGCGCGGATCACCGTCCAGAATCTGGTTGCGCACGATTTTGGACTCAAGTGCGAAGCAGATTTCCTTGGCCGCGTTTGCGTCCGGCCCGCCCTCCGCGCCTACGCCAATTTCGGCAAACACGCGTTTCCAAATCGCGTCGATGGCCTGCGAGCGCGCTTGCTTTTCCTTCACCTGGAAGGCGGCGCGCAGCTCGGCTTCAGCCAGCGCCGCGACACGGGCTACCAGCGCCTCGTCTTTGACCGGCGGCTTCCAGTCCCAGACCGGTTTTGCGGCCACGTCGGCGAGTTCGTTGATCGCTGTGATCGCAGCCTGCATCTGCTGGTGGCCGAACATGACCGCGCCCAGCATGACGTCCTCGGACAGTTCCTGCGCTTCCGACTCCACCATCAGCACGGCATGCTCGGTTCCGGCGACCACCAGGTTCAGCTTGGAATCCTTCAACTGGGCGGCGGTCGGATTGAGGATGTACTGGCCATTGGCATAGCCGACGCGCGCTGCTGCCGTCGGGCCGTTGAACGGTATGCCGGACAGAACCAAGGCCGCCGAAACGCCGATCAGGGCGGCGATATCGGGATCGACTTCCGGGTTGACCGACATGACGGTCGCCACGACCTGGACTTCGTTGTAGAAACCGTCCGGGAACAGCGGGCGGATCGGACGGTCGATCAAACGCGAGGTAAGGATTTCCTTTTCCGAAGGCCGGCCTTCGCGCTTGAAAAATCCGCCCGGGATCTTGCCCGCCGCATACGTTTTTTCGATGTAATCGACGGTCAGCGGGAAGAAGTCCTGCCCCGATTTGGCTTGTTTCGAACCAACCACAGAGCACAGAACCACGGTGTCGTCCATGTTGACGATAACTGCACCGCCGGCTTGGCGCGCGACTTCGCCGGTTTCAAGCGTGACTTGATGGGCGCCATAGGTGAACGTTTTTTTGATCGGATTCAAGGCAGGGTCCTTTGCGAGGGGGCGCACTGGGCGCCATCGGTCAATCGGCAATATCAGGAAGTCTAAGGAAGTTGGGCGGCATCCGGAACAACGATCCGCCCGCGGAAATGCAAAACGCCCGTCTTCTTGCGGACGGGCGTCGGGGTTACTTGCGCAGTCCCAGCCGCTCGATCAGGCTGCGATAGCTGTCAGCATTCTTGCCTTTCAGGTAGTCCAGCAACTTGCGCCGCTGGATGACCATCCGCAGCAGGCCGCGGCGCGAGTGGTGATCCTTGACGTGGGCCTTGAAATGGCCGGTCAATTCATTGATGCGCGTTGTCAGCAGAGCGACTTGGACCTCCGGGGAACCGGTGTCGCCCTTGGCGCGCTGGTAATCGTTCATGATTTGCGCTTTGTGCGCAGTAGTGAATGGCATGCTGATACTCTCCTGGGTCTCTTGCGCCGTCGTATCGCTGCGTCGCTGCAGCAAAGGCGCGGATTTTACACTAAAAACGAGTGGTTTTTCAAGGGTTTTCCTTGATTTTTTGGATGCCTGTCGCGGCTTGCTGCCCGGCAGAGGCACCGGCGATGACTCGCTTGGGTAAAATCGTTCCGTCCGGTCCCGCTTCCCCCACCCCGAGCAGTGCCCCGTCAGCGCCATACACGCGCACCCGAGCCTGCGGCTTGCCGGGCCATTGCACGACCTGCCCGCGCACGAACTTCGCCTGCTGCGCAGGTTCGAGGCGCACTTCGGTCAGGTTTAGCAGCAGGGCATCGACCGGCAGCAGGCATGCGTCGCGCACATCGACCGTCATCGCATGCAGATTCTCGAGGGTGTGCGCGCTGTCCAGACGGAAGCGCCCGACCGCGGTCCGGCGCAGTGCCACTAGGTGCGCGCCGCATCCCAGCAGCTCGCCCAGGTCGTGTGCGATCGAGCGGATATAGGTCCCCTTGCTGCAGGTCACAGACACGGCCAGGCGCTCCGTCTCGAACGACTCCAGCTCGAGTTTGTGCACCACGACCCGGCGCGGCGCGCGTTCGATTTCGATGCCGGCCCGGGCGTAGGCGTAGAGCGGTTTGCCCGCGTGCTTGAGCGCAGAATAGATTGGCGGCGTTTGCAGGATGCTGCCGCGAAAAGTATCCAGCGCCGCGTCGAGTTGCGCGCGGGTGACCTCCACCGCGCGGGTCGCGATGATCTCGCCCTCCGCATCGGCGGTGGTCGTGCTGACACCCAGCTTGATTTCGGCCGCATACGACTTGTCGGCTTCCAGCAGGTCGGAGGAAAACTTGGTGGCCTCGCCGAAAAGCACAGGCAGAAGCCCGGTGGCAAGCGGATCCAGAGTTCCCGCATGGCCGGCCTTGGCCGCCTGGTACAGACGCTTTGCCTGTTGCAGGGCTGCGTTTGAACTCGCCCCGGTCGACTTGTCCAGCATCAGCACGCCGTTCACCGGGCGTTTCGGATGACGCGTCTGCGCTACGATCGCGGTTCCTTGATATCGGCTACCGCCTGGTCAATAAGCCGCGACAACTCAAAGCCGCGTTCGACCGAGGCGTCGTAGACGAAATGCAATTGCGGCGTGCAGTGGAGTTTGATCCTGCGCGCGATCTGGCTGCGCAGGAAGCCGCCGGCCTGCTTCAGACCGGCCTGCGTTTCGGTACGCTGCTCGGCGCTGCCCATCAGGGTGTAAAAAACCTTGGCGTGCGCATAGTCGGCCGTCACCTCCACCCCGGTCAGGGTGATCATGGCAACGCGCGGGTCTTTCAGTTCGGTGCGCAGGATTTCGGCCAGTTCGCGCTGGATCTGGTCGGCGATGCGCAGACTGCGGGCAGGTCCTTTGGGCATACGTCAACCTCGTGCACTGGCATGCCGGCAGTACCCTGCAGGCATGCACGAGGCGGGAAGGAGTCCCGCCTTAAAGCGTCCTCGCGACTTCCAGCACTTCGTAGGCTTCGAGCTGGTCGTTTTCCTTGACGTCGTTGAAATTCTTGAGCGACAGGCCGCATTCGAATCCCGCCTTGACTTCGCGCACGTCGTCCTTGAAACGCTTGAGGGAATCGAGTTCGCCATCGTGGAGCACCACGTTGTCGCGCAGCAGGCGCACGCGCGAACCGCGCTTGATCAGGCCTTCGAGCACCATGCAGCCTGCGACCGTGCCGACTTTCGAGATCTTGTACACCTGGCGGATCTGCACCATGCCGAGCACGCTTTCCTTCTTTTCCGGAGCGAGCATGCCCGAGAGCGCCGCTTTCACTTCGTCCACGGCGTCATAAATGATGTTGTAGTAACGAATATCGACACCCTGCGACTCTGCCAGCCTTCTGGCCGCCACGTCGGCGCGGGTGTTGAAACCGATGATCACCGACTTCGATGCGAGCGCGAGATTGATGTCGGACTCGGTGATGGCGCCGACGCCGCTGTGCACCACGCTCACCTTGACCTCTTCGTTCGACAGTCTTGCCAACGCATGCGACAGCGCTTCGCGCGAACCCTGCACGTCGGCTTTGATCAGCAGCGGCAGGGACTTCACCCCGCCCTCGCCCATCTGCTCGAACATGTTTTCCAACTTGGCCGCCTGCTGCTTCGCCAGTTTGACGTCGCGGAACTTACCCTGGCGGAACAGCGCGATTTCGCGCGCCTTGCGCTCGTCGGCCAGCGCTACCGCTTCTTCGCCTGCCAGCGGCACATCGGACAAGCCCTGGATTTCAACCGGGATCGAAGGTCCCGCCTGCTCCACCGGTTGACCCGTTTCGTCCAGCATGGCGCGCACGCGGCCGAAAACAGAACCGGCCAGCAGAATGTCCCCGCGATGCAGCGTACCCGACTGGACGAGGATGGTCGCAACCGGGCCTTTGCCTTTGTCCAGGCGAGCTTCGATGACCAGGCCCTTTGCTGGCGCCTCTTTGGCCGCCTTCAATTCCAGCACCTCTGCCTGCAGCAGCACCTGTTCGAGCAGGTTGTCTATGCCCGCTCCGGTCTTGGCCGATACCGGAACGAAGGGCGATTCACCGCCGTATTCTTCCGGCACCACCCCTTGCGCCACCAATTCCTGTTTGACGCGGTCGAGGTTGGCATCCGGCTTGTCGATCTTGTTGATCGCCACGACCAGCGGCACGTTGGCCGCCTTGGCGTGCGCGATGGCCTCTATGGTCTGCGGCATTACGCCGTCGTCGGCCGCCACCACCAGAATAACGATATCGGTGGCCTTGGCGCCGCGTGCGCGCATGGCGGTAAAGGCTTCGTGGCCGGGCGTATCGAGAAACGTCACCATTCCGCGCGGCGTCTCGACGTGATAGGCGCCGATGTGCTGGGTGATGCCGCCGGCTTCGCCCGAGGCGACCCGCGTGCGTCGGATATAGTCGAGCAAGGAAGTCTTGCCGTGATCGACGTGGCCCATCACCGTCACCACCGGTGCGCGCGGCGACAATTCGTGCGTGGCTTCGTGCGTCTGCGGTTCCTCGGTGAGGAAGGTATCGGGTTCGTCCAGGCGCGCCGCCTTGGCGATATGCCCCATGTCCTCCACAACGATCATGGCGGTTTCCTGGTCCAGCACCTGGTTGATGGTGACCATGCTGCCGAGTTTCATCAGCGTCTTGATCACCGCCGCTGCTTTTACCGACATCTTGTGCGCGAGATCGGCCACGGAAATGGTTTCGGGCACCATGACTTCACGCACGACCGGTTCCGTAGGCGCCGCGAACACCTGCGCGGACTCCACCGAAGAGGCAGGCTTGTGCCGCGCCCCTTTGGGGGTATGCCAGCCGGAGGCGCCGCCCACGTCGCCACGCGTCTTGATCGTGCGTCGCTTTGCGGTTTCGTCCTTCCAGATGGTGGTCGTCTTTTTCTTCGGGCTCTTCTTGTCGCCCTTGGCGGCTTCGTCGACCTTCGGCTTGTGCAGCGTGCCGTCAGTGGCCGCGGGTTGCGCTTCGCCCGGCTTCGCCACCGGTGCCTGCTTGATCCGCTTTTCCTCGGCTTCCCGCGCCTCTGCAAGCCGCTTCTCGCGCTCCTGCTTTTCCTTAAGTTCCTCCGACTGTCGCGCCATCAACGCTGTCTGGCGTTTCTGCTCTTCCTCGCGCAGCGCCATTTGCTTTGCATCCACTACGGATACGTGCGCAGCCTGCCGGACGACGGTCTTCTTTTCCGCGACTGCCGCTACCGGGGCCACCGAGGCGGCGACGGGTTCCAGGGCGGCGGCGGGTTCCAGTGCGGGGACCGGGACCGGAGCAGCAACCGGCTCCGGTGCCGGTATCGGCTCTGGTGCCGGCGCTGGCGCTGGCGCAGCTTCAACTGCGATCGGCGCCTCGACCGGCGCTTCCGGTGGCGGCATTTCCGCTGCCGGGTCGCGCTTGACGAACACGCGCTTTTTCTTGACTTCAACCTGAATCGTGCGCGATTTTCCGGTCGAATCCGACTTCTTGATTTCGGAGGTCTGCTTGCGCGTGAGCGTTATCTTGCTTTTCGCTTCGGTGGCGCCGTGCACTTTGCGCAGGTACTCCAGCAGCTTGGTCTTGTCCAGCTCGCTCAATGTGTCCTCGGGCTGCAGCTTGTCGACGCCAGCAGCCTTGAGCTGCTCGAGCAGCACCGAAGGCTGAACCTTGAGCTCCCCGGCAAATTGTGTAACGCTAGTGTGCGCCATACCTATCCCCTACTTCCCTTCCTCTTCGGCGAACCAGTGCTCGCGCGCCTTCATGATCAAGGCTTTGGCACGTTCGGCGTCGATGGCGCAAATTTCGATCAGGTCGTCCGTGGCCAGATCGGCGAGGTCGTCGCGCGTCTTGACGCCGGATTCGACCAGCTTGGCGGCAAGCGCACTGTCCATGCCCTGCAGGCGCAGCAACTCAGGATCCACGCCTTCGACTTTCTCCTCGCTCGCGATCTCCTGCACCAGCAGGGCATTGCGCGCGCGGCTTCTGAGCTCGTTGACCGTGTTCTCGTCGAAAGATTCGATTTCCATCATTTCATTGATCGGCACGTAGGCGACTTCTTCCAGGGATGAAAACCCTTCCTGGATCAGGATGTCGGCCACTTCTTCGTCCACATCCAGCTTCTCGATGAAAATCGACCGGATACCTGCGCTTTCCTCCTGCTGCTTTTTCTCCGACTCTTCCTCGTTCATCAGGTTGATGGTCCAGCCCGTGAGCTCGGAGGCAAGGCGCACATTCTGGCCGCTGCGGCCGATGGCGATGGCCAGATTGGCCTCGTCCACGACCACATCCATGCTGTGCTTCTCCTCGTCCACCAGAATGCTGGAAACGTCGGCCGGCGCCAGGGCGCCGATCACAAACTGCGCCGGGTCTGCGGACCACAGGACGATGTCCACGCGTTCGCCGCCGAGTTCTCCTGTCACCGCCTGCACGCGCGAGCCGCGCATGCCGACGCAGGTGCCGATGGGGTCGATGCGCTTGTCCGTGGTGTGCACGGCGATCTTGGCGCGCACCCCCGGGTCGCGCGCAGCCGACTTGATCTCCAGCAAATTTTCCTCGATTTCCGGCACTTCCAGCCGGAACAGCTCGATGATGAATTCCGGGGCGGTGCGCGACAGCACCAGCTGCGGCCCGCGCACGTTGCGATCAATGCGCAACAGCAGGGCGCGCACGCGGTCGCCGACGCGCAGATTCTCTTTCGGGATCATCTGGTCGCGAGGCAATACGGCCTCGATGCGGCCTGATTCGATCACGGCGTTGCCGCGTTCTATGCGTTTCACCGTGCCGGTCACGAGCTTTTCGCCGCGAGCGAGGAAATCCTGCAGGATCTGCTCCCGCTCGGCGTCGCGAATCTTCTGCAGGATCACCTGCTTGGCCGCTTGTGCGCCGATGCGGCCGAATTCGATCGGTTCCAGAGGCTCTTCGATGTACTCTTCGAGCTGCACGTCCGGGTGCTGCTTCTGCGCTTCGGACAGCGGAATCTGCTGCGGCGGATTTTCGATTGCCTCATCCGCCACGACGAGCCAGCGGCGAAAGGACTCGTAATCTCCGGTTTCTCGATCGACCGCCACGCGCACGTCGGCATCGTCGCTGAAGCGCTTCTTGGTGGCCGAGGCGAGCGCCATCTCCAGCGCGACGAAGACCACGTCTTTATTGACGTTCTTCTCTCGCGCCAGGGCGTCCACCAGCAACAAAATCTCACGGCTCATTTACAGCACCTCCGACTTCAAAATTCAACTTTGGGCACCAAGCGCGCTTTGTCGATATTCGCTATATCCAGACTCACCGTGCCGCCTTCAATTTCCAGTTCCAGCTTGCCGTCCGCCGCCGCGCGCATCACGCCGGTGAAATTCCGCCGGCCTGCGACCGGCACGCGCAAACTCAAGCGGGCCTGCTCTCTAACAAACCGGGCAAAATCCGCCTCTTTCTTCAACGGCCGGTCCAATCCAGGCGAGGACACTTCCAACCGGTCGTAGTCGACATCTTCGACTTCCAGCACCCGCGACAACTGGTTGCTCACCCGGGAGCAGTCATCGACTGTAATCCCGCCTGAAACAGCGCCTTGCGACCCCGCATCTCGCGAACCCGTTGCTCTGTCGATAAAAATCCGCAGCATCTTGCCGCGATTGGACAATTCGACGTCCACGAGCTCATAACCGAGCCCTTCGACGGTCGTTTCGATCAAATCTTGCAGTTTCATGGCCACAAATAAAAAATGGGCTGACAGCCCATCCAACAGACAACATTCCACAGACTTGAAATTATAGCAGAATATTCTTCCAGGAACAATGCGTTTGTCCTTCGCGACGCACTGCTTGGAAGCGGTTCCTTACAATCTTCTCGCGAAAATCAGCGGCTCCGGCGCGGGCGGCCGGAACCGGAGGGGGCGGCACGGGGCGGGCGGGCCGCGCTCGATTTAGAAGGGGCTGCCTGTACCGGCAACTGAAAATCAAGCGCGGCGAGCAGGCGAGCGATTTCCGCCTCGTCCAGTTCCCTGATCTGGCCGCGCTTCAGGTACGACGGGAGGTCGATCGGGCCAAAACGCACGCGCATCAAGCGGCTGACCATCAGGTTCACGGCTTCGAACAGGCGCCGCACCTCCCGGTTGCGCCCCTCGCTCAATACGACGTTGTACCAATGATTGCTGCCCTGCCCGCCCGCGTCCACGATGCTGTCGAGGCGGGCCAGACCGTCGTCCAGTTGCACGCCGGCGCGCAATGCCTGCATCTGCTCCTCGCTCAATTCTCCAAGCAGGCGCACGGCGTACTCGCGTTCTATCCTGTGGCGCGGATGCATCATGCGGTTGGCGAGTGCGCCCGAGGTGGTAAACACCAGCAGTCCGCTGGTATTGAAATCCAGGCGCCCGATCGCGATCCACTTGGCGCCGCGCAACCGGGGCAGTTTGTCGAACACTTCGGGCCGGCCTTCCGGGTCGTCGCGGCTGACGATTTCGCCTATGGGCTTGTGATACAGCAGCACGCGCACCGCTTCGCCGCGGTGCAGCTTGACCGGGCGTCCGTCCACCGCCACCCGGTCGCCGGCAACGATGCGCGTTCCGACCCCTGCGGGCTCGCCATTCACGCTGACCCGGCCCGCGGCTATCCATTGCTCCATTTCGCGACGCGAGCCGATCCCGGCGCCGGCGAGCACCTTGTGCAGCTTTTCGGAAGGCGCAGGCGCGCTACTCGGCTGCGGTGAGCTCTCCGGCAGTCTCTTGGACTGCTGGCGGCTCTTCGCTGGGCGGTGTGTGCGGGGCAAGTTCGAGGGTGTTGCTTATCTGTTCAAGCGGTGGCAATTCCTGCAGGGAGCGCAGGCCCAGATCGTCTAAGAAGGTCTTGGTCGTGGCATACAGCGCGGGCCGTCCCGGAACATCGCGATAGCCGACCGTATCGATCCAGCCGCGCGCCTCCAGGCTCTTGATCACGTTCGTCGTCACCGTCACGCCGCGGATGTCCTCGATGTCGCCGCGGGTCACCGGCTGGCGATAGGCGATGATAGCGAGCGTTTCCATCACTGCGCGCGAATAGCGCGGCGGCTTGTCATGGGTCAGGCGCTCCAGGTATTGCTGATACTCTGGACGGGTCTGAAAACGCCAGCCGCTGGCCAAATTCACCAGTTCCACCCCGCGGCCCTGCCAATCCTGGCGCAGTTCATCCAGCAACCGCCTCAGGGTGTCGGCACCTATGTCGTCCTCGAACAAACGGCGCAGATCGACGAGCGTGAGCGGTTCCTGCGCCGCAAGCAGCGCAGTCTCCAGGACGGTTTTGGCTTCATTCGGATTCAGCATGTGCAAGCTTCACGTAAATGGGAGCGTACGGCTCCGACTGTGTCACCTCGATCAAGCTCTCGCGCACCAGTTCGAGCAGCGCCAGAAAGCTTACCACCACTACCATCACGCCTTTTGTCACATCGAACAATCGGCTGAATTCGGTGAACTGGCTGCCCTGGAGGCGGCGCAGCATGGACGACATGAACTCGCGCACCGACAATTCCTCGCGCGTCACCTTGTGGTGCTGCGTCACCCGCGCGTGCATCAGCAGAGATTGCCAGGCGACGATCAAATCCTGCGGGCGCACCTGGGGCAGTCGCTGCGTGGCCACCTGCTCGATCCACACCTCCAGCGTAAGGAAATCGCGCCCCAAGGTAGGCAACGCATCCAGTTTGTGCGCGGCGAGTTTCATCGCCTCGTATTCGATCAGGCGGCGCACCAGTTCCGCGCGCGGATCCTCTTCGTCCTCGCGCATTGCGCGCGGACGCGGCAGCAGCATCCGCGACTTGATTTCCATCAACAGCGCCGCCATCAGCAGATACTCCGCCGCGAGTTCGAGGTTGCGCCGGCGCATGAGTTCCACATATTCCAGATACTGCTGCGTCAGCCGCGCCATCGGGATATCGAGGATGTCGATATTGGCTTTGCGGATCAGATAGAGCAGCAGGTCCAGCGGACCTTCGAAGGTATCGAGAAAGACTTCCAGCGCGTCCGGCGGAATATACAGATCCGACGGCATTTCCAGAAAGGCTTCGCCGCGGACCATTGGTACATGAGGTACGTGGGGTACGTGAGCCGCGGCCGGGTCGGGCAGCGGCGCCAGCGGATCCGGCGGTGCATCGTTGGCTGCGGTCGCTTCGATCACGAGTAATTCAATCCCATGGACTCGCGCACCTCGCGCATGGTTTCACAGGCGAGCTCGCGCGCCTTTTCGCAGCCGTCGGCGATGATGCTTTTCACCAGCGTCGGATCGTCCAGG
>CAYNVY010000007.1:0-49279 GCA_964400745.1 uncultured Enterobacteriaceae bacterium
TTGCGCAGCTCGCGCTCGTACAGGCGCGATTTCAGCATGGCCATGGCTTCGGCGCGGTTGCGGTGCTGCGAACGGTCGTTCTGGCACTGCACCACGATATTGGTCGGCAGGTGGGTGATACGCACCGCCGAGTCGGTCTTGTTGATGTGCTGGCCGCCCGCGCCCGAGGCGCGGTAGGTGTCGATGCGCAGGTCAGCCGGATTGATGTCGACTTCGATGCTGTCGTCCACCTCCGGATAGGCGAACACGCTGGCGAACGAGGTGTGGCGCCGGTTGCCGGAATCGAAGGGTGATTTGCGCACCAGGCGATGGATGCCGGTTTCGGTGCGTAGCCGCCCGTAGGCGTACTCCCCGCTGACCTTGATCGTCGCGCTCTTCAGGCCCGCCACTTCGCCCTCGGATTCCTCCAGGATTTCGACGGCGAAGCCGCTGCGTTCGCAGTACTTCAGGTACATGCGCTCCAGCATGGCCGCCCAGTCCTGCGCTTCGGTGCCGCCCGACCCGGATTGAATATCGACGAAACAGTTGTTCGGATCGAGCGGATTGGAGAACATGCGCCGGAATTCCATGCTCGCCACCAGCTTTTCCGCAGCGGCGATGTCGCCCGCCACGCTCGCGAGGGTCGCGTCGTCGTCCTCGGCGCGCGCCATCTCGAACAGTTCCGCCGCATCGCGCAGCTGACTCTCGAGCAGCACCAGATTGCCGACCACGCCTTCAAGGCTCTTCTTTTCGCGGCCCAGTTCCTGCGCGCGTTTGGCGTCGCTCCACACATCGGGCGCCTCGAGCTGCAGCCCGACTTCGATCAGGCGTTCCTGTTTGGTATCGAAGTCAAAGATACCTCCGCATTTCCTTGGCGCGGGCGCCCAGGTCGGCGAGGCTGTTGGCGAGGACGTTGAGTTTTTCGGCTTCCATGATCGGCTTTCTTGTAACAATTTTGCAATTATACTCTCGCCGGATGCTTATCCTCCGGGTGCGGACGGGACTCCGGGGTGAGCCGAAGCGGCTTTTCCAGTGGGAAACAGACCTATGCCCAATACGCCGGCGCTTGCGCGCCGCAGAATGCTGCAACTACTCGCCGGAGTGCCTGCCATGGCTTTGATTCCTCCTGCGCGCGCGGCCGAAACACCGCTCAAGCGCGCTATTCCGAAGACCGGTGAACTGCTGCACGCCATTGGCCTGGGCACCTGGCAGACTTTCGATGTCGGCGGCGACGCAGCCGGCCGGGCGGCGGCGCGCGAGGTGCTGGCGCGCTTCGTGAGGGCAGGCGGACAGATGGTGGACAGCTCGCCCATGTACGGCAGTTCAGAGGCTGTGGTGGGCGACCTAGCCGCCGATCTCGGCACGGATAAGTCACTGTTTCTCGCGACCAAGGTCTGGACTACAGGACGCGAAGCCGGCATGCGCCAGATGGAGGAGTCGTTTCGTCGCATGCGTCCCCTTACGTCCAAGCAACGGCGCATGGACCTGATGCAGGTGCATAACCTCACCGACGTGAAGACCCAGTTGAAGACCCTGCGCGAATGGAAAGAGCAGGGCAGGATCCGCTACCTCGGTATCACGCACTACCACGAGGGCGCATACGCCGAGCTAGAGCGACTGATCAAGTCGGAGAATCTCGACTTCGCCCAATTCAACTACAACGTCGCGACCACGGCGGCCGAAGAGCGCCTGCTGCCGCTTTGCGCCGATACCGGGACGGCGGTCATCGTCAACCGACCGTTCGAAGAGGGCGACCTGTTTCGCCGGGTCAAAGGCCGCGAGTTGCCCAAGTGGGCCGGGGAATTCGACTGCAAGACCTGGGCGCAGTTTTTTCTCAAATTCATCCTCGCCCATCCGGCGGTGACCTGCGCCATACCGGCCACGCGCAATCCGGATTATCTGGTGGACAACATGGGCGCGGCTTTGGGGCGTCTGCCCGATGCGGCGACGCGCCGGCGCATGGTGCAGCACATGCGCAGCTTCTAACGCGCCGTTTCAGATTTACCGAAATGGCCTCTGAAACAGTGGCGCACGAGGGGATGTTGCTTACAGTCGAGTCCGGCGCTCACCACTTCCCGAAATGCGTCACGACCCCCTTCCACAAGGCATAACGCTCGCGGCTGAATTCCTGGTCCTTGCTCGGCAGCTTTGCCGCCGCCGTATGCACCATCACGAGCTTGAGCGCCGGATCTACGAAGATCGATTGTGAATAGATTCCCAGCAGCGCAAAGCGGCGCTTGTCCCCGGAGAACAGCCAGAACTGGTAACCGTAACCGATGAAGGAATTCTCCTTGCGCGGGCGGAACTGCGGCGGATGGCGGTTCCAGGATGTGGCTTCGAGAACGTAATCTTTGGGCACGATCTGGCGCCCGTTCAGCTCCCCGTCGTTGGCGAGCAGCACGCCCAGGCGTCCGTAGTCACGCAGTACCGCATTGAACGAACCGGCGGCGCGTTCGACGTCCTTCGCATCCAGGTTCCAGTGCGCGTCGGACTCGGCCCCCATCGGCTGCCAGATCTTTTCGGAAACGTAGTCCGCCAGCGTCTTACCGGTCGCGGCGCGGAGCGCCAGCCCAAGCACCGCTGTTTCGGTCGAAGCGTACTGGAAGCGCTCCCCGGGAGCGGCGTCGCGCTCGTTGAAGCGCTTGAGGCCTTCCAACTGGCCATGACGGTGCGCGAACCAGTTGAACGCGGCCGCGTCGTCTTTGCCGCTGTAGTTCTCGACGTAGCGCACGCCGGAGGACATTCTGAGCAAGTCCCGTAGAGTCGTTTCCCCGTAGGCGTAGCCGGCGAGCTCTGGCACGTAGGCTGCGGCCCTGTCGTCGAGCGAGCGGATCTTCCCTTCCCCGAGTGCAATGCCCAGCGCCAGGCTTGTGACCGACTTCGCCATGGAATTCGACAGAAAGCGATGACCCTCATTGCGCTCGTACTGATAGCGCTCGACCAGTATTTCGCCGTCTTTGATGACGAGCAGCCCCGTCACCCGCCGGCGCGCGAGGTACTCGTCGATCGAATAGGACTTGCCGTCTGTCACGTAGGTGATCGGCGGTTCGGCGCTCGCGCGATGAAGCGGAAAGACGCGGTCGCCCTTGCGTACCGGGGAGGATGGAAGTATCCGGTCGGTAGCCGTGAAAGAGCCTACGCGATAGCGTTCCTGAAACATCGTTTCGCGCGTGCCGAGGGGATAGCCCGATCCCTTGCCCAGCAAGTCCTCGTCTGGCGCGGCGAGCGCCAGGACTGAGAGCATGGCGCAGAATAGTGCCGCTGCCAAGCGTTGTCCCGTCGTGACCCGCATCATGCCTGCAACTTCGAAAGTTGCAATCGACCAGGATATCTTGCGGGCAGACATCAAGAAGGCGGCAAGGGTCCTACATCCGCCGCGACGAGAACTCGTCGACGATCTTGTCTTCGTAGTAGCTGGTGGGCGAAGGCGCGTTCATGAACTGACGGTGCACCTCCTGCGACACGCCGCTGAATGCGAGCACAGTGCCGTCGCGCAGTTCGACTTCCATCACCCGCGACTTCGGGTCGTAGCCAACCGCGCGTACTTTGTTCGAGTTGACACGTTTGCGTTCCATGTCTTTATCCCGGCAGAAACACGAGAGCCAGGCCGGCGGTAGCGGCCGCCGCGAGCATCGCCGGCGCACAGCGGCGCCCGAGCGTGGCGCCGCCGACCGCGAATACCAAGCCGAGTTTGAACGCGATGTTCGAAACCAGCGCGAGCACGATGGCGATCACCGCCTGCGCCGCCTGCAGCTTGCCCAGATCGTACAGGTGCAGCGTGGACAGCGTGATCGCATCCACATCCGTCAGGCCGGAAATCAGCGCCACGACGTACAGGCCGCGGCTGCCGGCCACGTCCGAGAGCCATGCGGAGCAGAGCAGCACCACGCCGAACAGCACGCCGAACCCAAGCGCCGTGCGAATCTCGGTCGGATTGCGGATCTCCGGCACCACCAGCGCCGGCTGCGCACGCAGTTGGCGCCACCAGTACAGCGCGCCGGCTGCGCTGCAGACAAGCACACATGCCAGGGCGGGCGCGAGCTGCGGCAGAATGCCGGGCGAGACCACGCCGCCGAGGACCGCCAAGCGCGCCGGCACCACCAGATTGGCGGTGAGAATGACCACCGCCGCGAGCTGCAGCATGCCCGGGTCGCGCGCGTGGCGCGCGTAGACCATGCTGGTTGCAGTGCTTGAAACCAGTCCGCCGAAGAGGCCCAGCAGCAGCACGCCGTGGTGCCCGCCGGCGATCCGCAGCGCGACGTAGCCGGCCAGGCCGATGCCCGAGATCAGCACCACCATGAGCCAGATCTGATGCGGGTTGAGCGCGTTGTAGGGGCCGAAGTCCTGGTCCGGCAGCACCGGCAGGACGACGAAGGAGAGCGCGGCGAACTGCAGGATGGAGAACAGGTCCTGGCGCGTCAGGCTTTGCGACAGGCCGCGCAGTTCCGGCTTCAAGTAGAGCAGCATGGTGGTGATCACGCCCAGCATCACCGCCAGCGTGGGATAACCGAGCCAGATCAGTGCGCCCAGGCCGTAGCACACGCACACCGCCGCGACCGAGGTTGTGCCGGGGTCGGCGGCCTCGTCGCTTTCGCGTGCGTAGGCGGCGATCATCATCAGTCCGACCAGCGCCAGGCCCGCGGCAATGATCCAGGGTGCGCCGGTTTTCTCGGCGATCAGGCTGGCGAGCGTGCCCATGAGCGCGACCAGGGCAAAGGTGCGCAGCCCCGCCTTGCTCGCCGGATTGCGCTCGCGCTCGAGGCCGATCAGCAGGCCCAGCGCCAGGCTGGTGAGGAAGGCCGGCAGCGGCGCGAGGCCGGTGGCTTCGAGAAAGCTCATGTTCATGCAGCGCTCTCCCAATCTTCGATGATGAGTTGCACGCTCTGCACGCCATTGTACTCGTTCACCGCCAGTCTATAGGCGGCGCGGATGGCCGCGCCGGCCGGAACGAGCGAGTTGAAGCGTATCGCGTCGAAGGACTTGCCGTCCTTTTGCAGGCGCAGCTTCAAGTGCTTTGCGCCGACCACGCGCTGATTGACGACGGTAAAGCGGTCGCAGAACAGGGGCTGCGGAAAACCCTGACCCCAGACCTGCTGCTCCAGCATGCGTATGGTGTCCAGGTTCATATAGGCCGATTCCAGCTCGCCGTCGGTTTCGGTGCTGCGCTCCAGGTCAGATGCGCCCAGCAGCCCGCGCACCGTGCGTTCGAACAGTTCAGAGAACTGCGCCAGACTTTCGGCGCGTATGGTGAGCCCGGCCGCGGCCGCATGGCCGCCGAAACGCAGGATCAGGCCAGGCGCGCGTTTGGCGACGAGATCGAGCGCGTCGCGCAGGTGCAGCCCGGCAATCGAGCGCCCCGAGCCTTTGAGTTCTCCCGCATTGCCGGCGGCGAAGGCGATCACCGGCCGGTGCCGCCGGTCCTTGATGCGCGACGCGAGTATGCCCACCACGCCCTGGTGCCAGGACGGATCGAACAGGGTCAGGGTAAAGGCCTCGCCGGTGCCGGAGTCCGGGACCGAGTCGGCCGCCGGACCCGGGCCCAGGGACTCCAGCATCGCCAGCGCCTGCTCCTGCATGGTGCTCTCTATTTCGCGCCGCTCGCGGTTGAGGTTGTCGAGTTGCTGCGCGATGTTGAGCGCGCGCGCCTGATCGTCGGTAATCAGGCACTCTATCCCCAGCGCCATGTCGGCCAGTCGTCCGGCGGCGTTCAAGCGCGGCCCTGCGGCGAATCCCAGGTCGAAGCAGGACGCGCGTTTCGCTTCTCGTCCGGCGACGCGCAGCAGAGCGGCGATGCCGGCCTGCATCCTGCCCTCGCGGATGCGCTTCAGGCCTTGCGCCACCAGGATGCGGTTGTTGCGGTCCAGCCGCACCACGTCGGCCACCGTGCCCAAGGCGACCAGGTCGAGCAGGGTCGCCAGATTGAATTCGGCCTGATGCTTGAAGCGGCCGCGCCGGCGCAGCTCCGCCCGGAGCGCGAGCATGACGTAGAACATCACGCCGACGCCGGCGATGGTCTTGCTTGGAAAGTCGCAACCCGGCTGGTTTGGATTGACGATGCAAGTGGCCTGCGGCAGCGCGTCGCCGGGCAGGTGATGGTCGGTAATCAGCGTGGCGATACCGAGTTCGTTTGCGCGCGCCACGCCTTCGTTGCTGGCGATGCCGTTGTCCACGGTGATCAGCAGGTCGGGGCGCTGCGCCTCGCGCGCGGCCAGATCGACGATTTCCGGCGTGAGTCCATAGCCGTACTCGAAGCGGTTGGGCACGAGGTAGGCCACGTTTGCGCCGAGGGCGGAGAGCGCACGCACGCCGACGGCGCAGGCCGTGGCGCCGTCGCAGTCGTAGTCGGCCACGATCAGCAGGCGCTGGTTCTTTTCGATGGCGTCGGCCAGCAGCGCCGCGGCGCGGCCTGCGTGCAACAGACGCTCGGGCGGGATCAGGCCCGCGAATTCACTTTCCACTTCGCTCTTGTCCTGCACTCCGCGAGCGGCGTAGAGCTGCGCCAGCACCGGATGCAGTCCTTGCTGCACCAGCATGTCGCGCGCGCGCGTGGGGATGGGGCGAGTGAGGATGGCGCTCATGCTCAGGCGTAGTTTGCCAGGGGCTTCACCCTGCGCCAGAAGCGGCGCAGATCGCCGCGCGTGACTTCCGATGAAAGGACGCCCCCGGGCCCCAGCGCATGCAGGCTCAGCATGCCGATGCGCTCCTCGCGCAGCGCGTCCAGCATGGGCGAAAGCCAGTCGCGCTCCAGGTGCAGCAGCGCTTCGCGCCAGGCGTGCGCATCGTCGTACTGCGCCGCACGGCGCAACGTGTCCAGAAGGATCAGTTTGACGCCTGCGCCCGGGCCTGCGCTCGCGCGCAACCATTGCGCCGCGCCCTCGGGCAGAGCATGCGCGGCGAGCTGCGCCGCCTTGGCCAATCCTGCGGCGAACGGATCATTCGACCAGACCGCATCAAACGGCGCGGTCGCGGCTTCGGACAGTCTGCCGCCGCCCCAGAGCCAGAGGCTGTTGACCGGCAATTGGCCGGCGTTCTCGCGGGCTTCGTTGACGGCATGGCCGTGGAGCAGCATCTGCACTTCGTTCAGGCGCGAGCGCCAGACTTGCGCCTCATCCCCTTGGGGCAGCAGGCCGTCTATGCTCCGACCCGCGGCTGCTGTGAGTGCCGTCGTTTTCAGTGCGGGCGCAGTCTCGAAGCGCAAATACCAGCGGTCGGGTCGCAGCGGAAGAAAAACGAGGCCGTCCACGGAAAAATGCGCTGTGAGGCTGGCGGCGAGCTCGTCGGCTTCCGGCTGCGAAATGGAAAACCGGCCGCTGTCGGCGAGCACCAGCCTGCCGCCTTCGAGCGCGAGGTGTACCGGGTCGGCGCGGAGCCAATGCCGGGGCCCCGGTTCGCCGCCGTCGGCGAGCAGGCTGTAGGGGGCGACGGGCCAGTCGCCCTGCTTCTCGAGGTCGAAATGCTCGCACAGCCAGGCTTCGGTCGATGTCGCATCTGCGTGTCGCCGCCTGCCCTTGGCCAGCAATTGGTCCAGCGCCGGGGTGGCCAGGGCACTATAGATTGCATGGAAGGCCCGTTCGGGCCAGAACAGGTCGGGAAGCAGCAGGTGGCAGTGCATGGCAAAGTTTATCACCGCCACACCCGGATAAGCCGGCCGCTAGTGTGCCAAAATAGGACCGCCGCGCCACGCCGGCGGTGCGCACGACAAATACAATGACCAAACTTCCCTACGAACTGTTCATCGGCTTGCGTTACACGCGCGCAAAGCGGCGCAACCATTTCATCTCCTTCATCTCGCTCACCTCGATGCTGGGTATCGCGCTCGGGGTGGCGGCGCTGATCACCGTGCTGTCGGTGATGAACGGTTTCCAGAAGGAGCTGCGCACCCGCATCCTGGGCGCGGCCGCGCACGTGCAGATCAGCGGGCCGGGCGACATGCTGGCCGGCTGGAAGGCGGTGGCCGAACTTGCGGCGTCCAATCCGCGCGTGATCGCGGCGGCGCCGTATATCAACGTGCAGGGCATGCTCACCTTCGATAACGCGGTGCGCGGCTCGGTCATTCGCGGCATCCTGCCAGAGCGCGAAGACCGCGTGGTGGAAATCGGCCGGAACATGAAGGTGGGTACGATGAACGCGCTCAAGCCAGGTGAATTCGGCATCGTGCTCGGCGCCGAGCTCGCGCGCGCGCTCGCCGTGATCGAGGGCGACAAGCTGACGCTGATCGCGCCGCAGGGCCAGGTCACGCCGGCGGGCATCATGCCGCGTCTGAAGCAGTTCCGCGTGGTCGGGATTTTCGAGATGGGCATGTTCGAATACGATTCCACGCTCGCGCTGATCCACATCGAGGACGCGCAGAAGCTCTACCGCATGGAAGACCGGGTGTCCGGCGTGCGCCTGAAGCTGCACGACATGTTCGAGTCGCGCCAGGTGTCCATGGCGCTCTTGAACCAGCTCGGACCCAATGCCTACATCAGCGACTGGACGCGCAGCCACGCCAATTTCTTCCGCGCAGTGCAGATGGAGAAGAACGTGATGTTCATCATCCTGCTGCTGATCGTCGCGGTGGCGGCGTTCAACATCGTATCCACGCTGGTGATGGCGGTCACCGACAAGCAGCCCGATATCGCCATCCTGCGCACGCTCGGGGCCGCGCCCTCGGGCATCATGGCGGTGTTCATCGTGCAGGGCGCGCTTATCGGCGTCATCGGCACCCTGATGGGGGTCGGCGGCGGGATGCTGCTCGCGCTCAATATCGACGTGGTGGTGCCCTTCATCGAGCGCCTGTTCGGCGTGCACTTCCTAGCGAAGGACATCTATTATATCAGCGAGGTTCCCTCCGATCTGCAGGGCAGGGACGTCGTCACGATAGCGCTGGTGTCCTTCGTGCTGAGCCTGCTCGCCACGCTGTATCCGAGCTGGCGCGCATCGCGCGTGAATCCGGCGGAGGCTTTGCGCTATGAGTGACATCGTTCTCGCCTGCGCCAAACTCGCCAAGATCTACCAGCAGGGCGCGGCCGAGGTGCGGGTATTGGAAGGCGTGGATCTGGAAGTGCGCGCGGGAGAATTGATTTCCATCGTCGGGTCTTCCGGCTCGGGCAAGAGCACGCTGCTGCATCTGCTCGGCGGGCTGGATAGTGCGACTTCGGGCGAGGTCAGCATACTCGGCCGTCCCATGCACAGCCTGACCGAGGCGGCGCGCGGGCGCCTGCGCAACGAATCGCTCGGCTTCGTCTATCAGTTCCATCACCTGCTGATGGAATTCACCGCGCTGGAGAACGTGGCGATGCCGCTCCTGATCCGGCGCATGCCACCGGAGGAGGCGCAGAGTCGCGCCGCGGCCATTCTGGAAGAGGTGGGCCTGGGCGGGCGCCTCGCGCACACGCCGGCGGAACTCTCGGGCGGCGAACGCCAGCGCGCGGCACTGGCGCGCGCGCTGGTGACCCGGCCCGCGTGCGTGCTCGCCGACGAACCCACCGGCAACCTCGACCGGCATACCGCGGCGCAGGTGTTCGAGATGATGCTGCAGCTCAATCGCAGCGGCGGCACCAGCTTCGTCATCGTCACCCACGATCCGGGCATCGCCGCGCGCACCCAGCGCGTGCTGCGTTTGCAGGACGGGGTGTTGAATCCGCATGCCGCCGGGTAGACGGTGGGGCAAGAAGAGATGCAGGGCGAGTCAGCGCAGGTGTCGCAATTGCGTTAATCTAAGCGCGCATTGAACCGGGAATATTTAGAAACAGCCGCATGAAGATCACAATAGGAGGAAGAAAATGAAGAAGCAATACTTACGCCAGCTTGCTATCGGCGCCGCGGTCGCATTCGCAACCGCCTTTGGGCAGTCTGCAGTCGCCCAGGTCAAATGGGATCTGCCGTCGGGTTACGCGCCGACCAATTTCCACACCGAGAACCTGCAGCTGTTCGTCAACGAGATCGACAAGGCGAGCAACGGCAAACTCAAGATAACCATTCACAGCGGCGGTTCGCTGTTCAAGGCCAACGAAATCAAGCGGGCGGTACAAGGCGGCCAGGCGCAGGCGGGGGAAATTCTCATTTCCAACTTCAGCAACGAAGACCCGATCTTCGGCATCGACGCACTGCCTTTTATCATCAACGGCTATGACGATTCGAAGAAGCTGTGGCTGGCCAGCAAACCGGTTACCGAAGGGCGCCTCAACAAGCAGGGACTGAAAGTGCTGTACTCGGTGCCGTGGCAGCCCCAGGGCGTGTACAGCGTGAAAGCGCTGAACTCTGTGGCCGACCTGAAAGGAACCAAGTGGCGCGCCCACAACGCCTTGAGCGGCCGCATCGCCGAACTGGCTGGCGCGAAGCCGGTTACGATCCAGGCCGCCGAATTGTCGCAGGCTCTGGCTACCGGCGTAGTCGAAAATTTTTCTACCTCTAGCGCCACCGGCTATGACAGCAAGAGCTGGGAACAGGTGAAATTCTTCTACGATGCCAATATGTCGATGCCGAAGAATCTGGTGATCGTCAGCGAGAAAGCGTTTGCCGCCCTCGACAAACCGACCCAGGACATCGTCCTCAAGGCCGCTGCCGCGGCCGAAGAGCGGGGCTGGAAATCGAGCGAGGACAAGAATAAGTGGTACATCGAGCAGCTCGCGAAGAACGGCATGAAGGTGGAAAAGCCGAACGCACAGTTTCAGGCCGATTTGAAAAAGATCGGCGAAACCATGCTTAACGAGTGGCTTAACCAGGCAGGTGCCGACGGAAAGGCGACTATCGACACCTATCGCAAAGCCAAGTAATCCCGGATCCTGAATCGACAGGCGGGCACGGCCTGAGCTCGGGCCGTGCTCGATTGTTCCGCCGCCCGCGCAGCTGGTAGTAGAGCATGGTAGTGACCAGGAAGAAAGATACGACCCTGCCCCGGTTCAGCTTTCTCGGAGCCTGCGCGCTTTTGTGCGAAGCGCCGCCACCGCTGGATATCTCCTGGCAACGAAAGATCTGGGCGCTGGCGGCACAGGCGCAAGGCTGGCCCGGCGTGCAGGAAGTGGTGCCGGGGATGAACAACCTGATGCTGGTATTCGATCCATTGACCGTCGCGGTCGAATCGCTGCAGGACGACTTGCTCAAGCTGTGGCCGCATTGCGACTGGGACGGTGAGGCGTGCAAGACGCATGAAGTCCCGGGAGTCTACGGCGGCGAGGCGGGGATGGATCTCGAACACGTGGCCCGGCATGCAGGCTTGTCGACAGACGAGGTGGTCCGATTGCATGCCGAGCCGGTGTACACCGTATATTGCCTCGGCGCCTACCCGGGCTTCGGTTATCTCGGCGGTTTGCATCCGAAGCTGGCGACGCCGCGGCGGCGCGAGCCGCGGTTGCAGATTCCGCTGAATTCAATCGGCATTGGCGGTGCGCAAACCGCCGTGATCACCTCCACGCTTTCGAGTGGCTGGCAACTTATTGGCATTGCCGGCCTGGTATTTTTCGACGTCACCAAAGAGCCGCCGGCCTTGCTGGCGCCCGGGGACAGGGTCCGGTTTCGCGTCGACAGGATCGAGCGATGATCGAGGTGCTATCCAGCGGCGCGCTCAACACCGTGCAGGATCTGGGTCGCTATGGATACCGAAAGATCGGAGTTACCGTTGCCGGCGCCATGGACCGGCTGGCGCTGGCGGCCGGCAATCTGCTGCTGGGGAACCCGGTCAATTGTGCCGGTATCGAAGTGACCATGTTCCCTTTTCGTGTCCGCTTTCAGGCCGATGCGACGATCGCCATGACCGGCGCCGATTGTGCGGCCGAACTCGATGGCAAGCCCTTGCTGCCCTGGTGGACGGTCGCCGTACGTCGTAACCAGGTGCTGTCGCTGTCGATGCCGGCGCGAGGCTGCCGGGCGTATCTGGCAGTGCGCGGCGGAGTCAATGTCCCGCTGGTATTGAATTCGCGCAGTACCGACTTGAAGTCAAAGTTCGGTGGCCGTGATGGCCGCTCGCTGAAGAGGGGTGACCTGCTTGCGCTGCTGGTGCCCGAGGGGAAAAGCGGGCCGGATGCAAGCAAAAGCGGGTATGGCGTCGAACCGCCGCAGCTTGGATTGCCCCTGGGCGGCTCGGTGAAGGACGCGGTGGCGGTGAGAGTCCTCCCGGGAGCCGAGTATGAAATATTTCCCCAAGCCGGACACGAGCAATTCTGGAACGGCAGGTGGCTGGTCACGCCCAACAGCAATCGTCAGGGATACCGGCTTTCCGGGCCTGCGTTGCCGATGTCGGGCCAGTCCGAATTGCTGTCGCATGGACTGGTGCCCGGCACCATTCAGGTACCGCCTTCGGGACAACCCATCATCCAGATGAGCGACGCCAACACCTCCGGCGGCTATCCGAAAATCGGCGCTGTCATCGAAGCCGACATGTGGCGGCTGGCACAGGCCCGGGTCGCCGAAGAACTGCATTTCGTGCGGACGACGGTGGCCGAAGCAGTCGCCGCATTGGCGGCGGAGCGCGCCTGGTTGCGAAAGATCGAAACCGGTGTGGCGGCGCTAACCGCCGGATGTGGTGAAAAGCGAACGGCGCCGGCAGCTGCGAGCCGACATTGAAGCTGCGCGAATTGAGTACGCTGGTGCAGTGGCTGAAGGACAATTGCATCGAGTCCATCGAAGTGCAGGGACCGGGTTCGTCGGTGCGCGTCGTGATGCCGCGCCTCGCGCGATCAACTTCAAAGACCGGTGTTGCAGCATGCGCCGCACTGCCGCCGTCTGAACGCAAGTCGAGTATAGTGATCGCGAGTGCGGCGGGAATTTTCCTGTCGGCGCACCCGCTCAGGACTATGCCGCTGGCCGCCGCGGGAAGTACGGTCGACGCCGGCGACGTGCTTGGCTTGCTAAAGGTGTCCGACGTCTTGTACCGTCCCGTCCTGGCGGGCCGAAAAGGCTCATTGGTCCGCGCCCTCGCGCAGGCGGGCGATCTGGTCGAGGAGGGCATGCCGTTGTTTGAAATCAACATCGGCAGGCCCGGTGAGCTAACTTCATTGAGGAAAAGAACATGACACAAGTTGACATCAATTCCGATATGGGCGAAAGCTTCGGCCCCTATAAGATGGGCGATGATGATGCTTTGCTGAAAGTGGTGTCCTCCGCCAACGTCGCCTGCGGCTTCCACGCCGGGGATCCGCTGGTGATGGACAGGACGGTCAGAAATGCGCTGGCGGAGGGCGTTGGCGTGGGTGCGCATCCGGGGTTCCTGGATTTGCTTGGGTTCGGGCGGCGCCAGATTCAGGTCGACAATTTTCTCGAGCTCGAGAAGATGGTTGTGTACCAGATCGGCGCGTTGATGGCGATTGCGCAGGCGTGTGGACACAAGGTCACGCACGTAAAGGCGCACGGCGCGCTGGGGAACATGAGCTTTGTCGACAAGGAGATCGCCGAGACGCTGGCGCGTGCCGTCAAGTCGATCGATCGTGAGTTGCTGGTTCTCGCGCTGCCGCTGACGCAAATGGAGGCGGCGGCCGAGCGCGCCGGATTGAAGGTCGCGCGCGAAGTGTTTGCAGACCGCGCGTATGATGACAACGGTCTGCTGCAGTCGCGCAAGATTCAGGGGGCGGTGATCAAGGATCCGGAGGTGGCGGCCGCCCGAGTGATGCAAATGCTGGAGGAGGGGGCGCTGGTCTGCGCCTCCGGAAAGAGATTGCCGGTGCGCATCGATTCGGTATGCGTTCACAGCGATACGCCGGGTGCGGCTGCGACGGCAAAGGGATTGCGCCAAAAAATCGAAGAAGCCGGCGTGGCGATCGTGCCCCTGCATCGGCGAGCATTTTGACCGCCCGCAGGGCCGGCATGGTTGCTGATGCACCGGCGTGTTGCGCTTGGGCGCTGCTTCGACGCGGGCGCCTTCATCAGAGCCAGCAAGGAAAAGAGAAGAGATGACGCGATTCCTCTCGTCGAAACTGGACGTGGTGCAAGCTTCGCCGACCGTTGCGATTACGCGCCAGGCTGCCGACTTGCGCCGCCAGGGACACGACGTCATCGGTTTGTCCCAAGGTGAGCCGGACTTCCCCACGCCCCCGCATGTCAACGCCGCGGCGAAAGCTGCGATCGACGGCGGCGCCACCAAATACACGGACGTGGATGGAACGCCTGAGCTGAAGCGGGCGGTCGTCGAAAAATTCCGCCGCGAAAACAAGCTCGCTTACGACGTTTCGCAGATCAGCGTCGGCGCCGGCGGCAAGCAGGTGATGTTCAACGCACTGTTTGCCTCGATCAATCCGGGGGACGAAGTCATCATTCCGGCACCGTACTGGGTGTCTTATCCCGATATGGTCCGCCTTGCCGGCGGCGTGCCGGTGATACTGGAGTGCGGCGAAGAGCAAGCCTTCAAGCTGCGCCCGTCCCAGTTGAGAGCCGCGATCACGCCGCGGACCAAGTGGCTGGTGTTGAATTCGCCCTGCAATCCGACGGGCAGCGCTTACGCGGCGGCAGAACTGCGCGATCTCGCCGACGTCCTGCTCGAGCACTCGCAGGTGTACGTGATGGCGGACGACATATACGAGCACGTCATCTATGGCGGCTGGGAGTTCGCAACCATCGCAGCCGTCGAGCCGCTGCTGTTCGATCGGGTGCTGACCTGCAACGGGGTTTCCAAGGCTTTCGCGATGACCGGATGGCGCATCGGCTATGCCGGCGGTCCGGCTCACCTGATCCGCGCCATGGGAACCATACAATCCCAAAGCACGACGAATCCAAGTTCGATTTCGCAAGCCGCAGCGGCGGCCGCGTTGTCCGGTCCGATGGACTTTCTGCAGGAGCGCAACGCCACGTTCAAGCAGCGGCGCGATCTGGCCATTGAACTTCTGTGCCGCGTGCCGGGAATTTCATGCCACGTTCCGGAGGGCGCTTTCTACCTTTTTCCTTCGTGCAAGGGCCTGATCGGGCGCCGTACACCGGGCGGGCGTTTGCTGCAGTCCGACGCGGATGTGGCGACTTTTTTCCTGGAACAGGCACTGGTCGCGGTGGTGCCGGGATCGGCGTTCGGCATGTCGCCGTATTTTCGAATTTCCTTTGCAACCGCGACCGAACGCCTGCGAACCGCGTGTACTCGCATCACCGAGGCATGCGGTAAACTTGTTTGATGCGGATCTGCATCCGCGCCTGAATGGAAGGCTTGCGAACGATGGCTGATAAGGAATGGCGTATTGCGCCGATGGGGGACACGGCCCTGGTGATCGAACTCGGCCGCAGCGTCAACCCGGGCACGAACCGGACGGTGCACGCGCTGGCCGACTATCTTCGGGCCCACCCGATTCCCGGCGTGGTCGACATTGTGCCCGGCTTCAATACGGTCGCAATTCACTATCGGCCGCAGGAATTCACTGCCGGCGTGCTGGCGCCCTACCGGCAACTAAGTCAGGAGATCGAGGAAATTCTGCAGCGGGGCGTGACGTCGGGAGAGCGCCCGACCCGCACCGTCGAGATTCCAGTGTGCTACGGCGGCGAGTTCGGTCCGGATCTGGGGGAGGTGGCGGCGGCGTGCGGGCTGACGCCCGAACAGGTGGTCCAGTTGCACTGTGAATCCGAGAGCGTGGTGTACATGCTCGGTTTCGCCCCGGGTCAGCCGTACGTCGGCGGCCTGGATTCACGCCTGACTGTGCCCAGACGATCGACCCCGCGCACCAGCGTGCCCGAAGGCACCGTCGCGATCGCCAACGACCAGACCGCGATCTATGCGATGCAGAGTCCCGGCGGCTGGAGTTTGATCGGCGCCACGCCTCTGAAGATGTTCGATCCCGATCGGACGCCGCCCGCACGGCTTGAACCCGGGGACCGGCTGCACTTCGTGCCTATTTCTCAAGAGCAGTATCACGCGATGCGGGAGTGCAAATCGTGAGCATTCACGTGATCAAACCGGGCGCCCTGTCGACGCTGCAGGACCTTGGCCGCTTCGGCTACCAGAGTTTCGGCGTTTCGGTCAGCGGCGCCATGGATCAATGGACGCACCGCGTGGCAAATCTTCTGGTCGGCAACGCGCAAACGGAGGCGACCCTGGAATTTACCCTGATCGGGCCGAGTCTTGTGTTCGACGATACGCAATTGATCGCGATCTACGGCGCCGACATGTCGCCGACCATAGATCGACAAGCGGTGCCCCAGGGGCAGCCTGTGTTGGTGCGCGCCGGCTCCAGGCTCGATTTCGGCAAGCGGGTGAGCGGCGCGCGCGCCTATCTGGCGATTCGAGGCGGTTTTCCTGCGGCAGCGGTGATGGGCAGCAAGAGTACTTTCCTGCGCGGCGCTTTCGGTGGCTTCGGCGGACGCGCGTTGCGCAAGGGCGACGAAATCGCAGTCAACGCCGCTGAACAATCCGAACCGGGGCTTGCGCGCATGCTCGATGCGGGGGATATGCGGTTCGCAGTCTTGTCCGAGGCGGCGGTGCCGCCGCTTGCCGTCGCTTCGCCGCAGATGTTGCGAGTGACGACAGGTCCGCAGTGGGATGCCTTCGCCGGCGAGGCGCAGGCCGCCTTCACCAACGAGCAGTTCCGGATCAGCGTGCAATCCGATCGCATGGGCTATCGCCTGGAGGGGGCCAGGCTGGCGTTGCGCCAGCCGCTCGAAATGATTTCCGAAGGCGCCGTTTTCGGCGCCGTGCAGGTGCCGCCTGACGGCAATCCTATCGTCCTGATGGCGGACTGCCAAACCACAGGCGGCTATCCGAAGATCGCCTATGTTGCCAGCGTCGATCTGCCCCTGCTCGCGCAGATGCGGCCGAACGAGCATGTGCGCTTTGCACCCATTTCAATGGAGCAGGCGCAGCAACTTTATATCGAGCGCGAAGACAAGATCGAAGGGGTTCGCCGCCAGGTATCCTCAGCCCTGCTCCTGGCCGGTCTTGCTCCAGACTGACAGAATTTTGCAATTTGACAGCAAAGCTCAGGTGCCGGACACTCACTTCCCATGCAAACCGCAAAACGCAAACCCCACCGCGAGTTTTTCCGTATCGCGCTAGATGCCGCGCAGTCAGCGGGCTTGGCCTGGTCGCCGGTGCCCGGCTACAAGGGCGCGATCGACGAACTGATCCTGACGGACAACTTCGATCCGGAAGCGCGCACCGGCTCGCGCACGCGACTGGCTCGCTGGCGTCCGGGCGCGCTCATGCCGCAGCCGGTCATCCATGAATTCCACGAGGAAGTGTTCATCGTCGAGGGCGATTTCGTGGTCGGCTGCGACGCGAAGGGCGGTGGCGGCGAGCGCTTCGACGCCTACACCTTCGCCTGCCGCCCGCCGGCGGTATGGCACGGCCCCTTCACCAGTATCGGCGGCTGCGTGCTGCTCGAATTTCAGTATTTCGAGTGATCGCGGCGCACCCTATTTCGCCGCGCTGAGGCTGCGCTCCAGCGATTTGCGCCCGACGGGCGTGGTCATCACCACCAGGGTGTTGCCGGCGCGGATGTCGAAATCGTCCCCGGGGTTGAACTCCCACTCGTCCTGCGCGCGTACGGCCAGCAGAATGAAGTCGCGCCGGTTCAGCTTGAGCGCGCCTATCGTGGTCGCGCCGAAACTCTCCGAAATCTGCACTTCCTCCACGCGCAGCGCGTTGTCCGCGCGCAGCATCTCGTCGAGAAAGCTCACCACCTGCGGCCGTATCATGGACGAGACGATGCGCATGCCGCCGGTGAAATCGGGGGAAACGATGGCGTCGGCGCCCACCTTGCGTATCTTGTCGATGTAGTTGACCTCGTGGCAGCGCGCCACCACGCGCGTCCCCGGGTTGAGCAGCTTGGCCGAGAGCGTGATCACCAGGTTCTTGCTGTCGTCCCCGGTGACCGCGAACACGCCCGCGGCGTGTTCGATGCCGGCCTCGGTGAGCGCGCTGTCCTCGCTGCTGTCGGCGTGGGTGCACAGGGCATCGGGATATCGCTCCAGATAGCGCTCGATCGCCTCCTTGTTGCTTTCGATGACCACGTAATGGCGTCCGGTGACCTCGAGTTCGTGCGCGACGTTGGTGCCGACGCGGCCGATGCCGCAGATGATGTAATGCCGTCTGAGTGCCGCGATGCTCTTTTGCATTCTCCGCCTCCGTAGTGCCTGGTTCATGTCGCCTTCGAGGATGAAGGCGGTGAGTGTGGAAATCAGGTAGGTCGTCACGCCTATGCCTATCATCGCGATGCAGATGGTGAACACGCGCCCCGCCGGGGATTGGCTGAGATCGACGATTTCCCCGTAGCCGATAGTGGCGATGGTGATGAAGGTCATGTACAGGCAGTCCAGCCAGGACACCTGGGCGCCGCCGATGATCTTGTAGCCGACCGTGCCGATGGCGTTGACGCCGACCAGCGCCAGCGCCGGGGCGGTGAAGCGCTGGAAGACGCGTTGCGCGATGGTGTCAGCGGGCACGGCTGTTTCTTTCGCGGCGGCGCCGGCGCCAGGCCCGCTTCACGTAGGCGCGCCAGCCGAGCTGCACGCAGGTGTAACCGAGGGCGGCCAGGCACAGCGCCAGGGTCGCCAGGCCAAGGGCGAGCGGCGTTCCCATGCTCACGGCCCAGTGCAGGAAAGCTTCGGTCGAGTCGCCCAATTGCGACCACTGCCAGTCGGGCGGCGGGTCGATCACCCTGCCGTCGTCCCCGATGATCAGCCTGCCGATCAGATAGGCGAGCAGGTACAGCGGGCCGATGGTGACGGGGTTCGTGTAGAGCGTGGTTGCCAGCGCGACCGGCAGGTTGACCCGCAGCGGAATCGCGAGCAATGCCGCGCTCACCATCTGCAGCGGGCCCGGCACCAGGCCGGAGAACATGCCGACGGCGACGCCGCCAGCCACCGAATGCCGGTTCAGATGCCACAGGTTATGGTGCTGCAGAAAGCCGCCGAAGCGCGCGACGTGCTTGTTGTTGCGCACGGTTTCATGGCTGGGCAGGTACTTCTTGAAGAGCTTGCGCGGCATCGGATCGGCAGTGGAGATCACTGTTCCCATGCTGTAATTGTAAGGCAAACGGCTTCAACCGAATGCCGTGCTCGTCCGTTAAGCGGCGATGAGGTTCAATATCATCGGATTTGCGTTGGGCGTGTGCCTGTTGCAGCAGCAGGCACAGTTGCCAACGCTGGTCTGGGCGGTGCTGCTCGTGCCGCTGGTCTATTTGTGGTGGCGCCTGGGCCAGAGCCAGAGCCAGAGCCAGAGCCAGAGCCAGAGCCAGAGCGCGGCAGACGCTCGCGGCGTCAAGATTGTGGTCAGGCTGCTGGCTATCGCGATATGTGCAGGGGCCGGATATTTTCATGCCGCAAGCTGGGCGCAGTGGCGGCTGGCCGAACGACTGGCGCCGCAGTGGGAGGGCGTGGATCTTGTGGTGACCGGCGTTGTTGCCGGCTTGCCGCAGCCCTTCGAGCGCGGCGTCCGCTTCGATTACGATATCGAACAGGTCGCACAGCCTGAACAGCTTGGACGTGGCGAACCGGCAGCGGCGCAGCTGCCGCGGCGCATCGCGCTCTCCTGGTACAGCGGCAGCACGCGCGAAGAGTTCCAGGACATCGCCTACATCCGCGCCGGCGAGCGCTGGCGTTTCAAGGTGCGCCTGAAGCGTCCGCACGGCAGCGCCAATCCGCACGGCTTCGACTATGAATCATGGCTGTTGCAGCGCGCGATCGGCGCGACGGGCTATGTGCGCCCCGGAGGCGCGAAGCGTTTGGACGATCTGGTATCGCGGCCGGCGTACCTGATCCAGCGCGGCCGCGAGATCCTGCGCGAGCGCCACTGGGACACCTTGGGAGGCCAGCCTTACGCCGGTATCCTGATCGCGCTCGCCATCGGCGACCAGAATGCGATCGACGCGCGGCAATGGCAGTTGTTCGCGCGTACCGGCGTGTCGCATCTGATGTCCATTTCCGGCCTGCATGTCACCATGGTGGCCAGTTTGCTCGCGGCGCTGGTCGGTTGGCTCTGGCGGCGTTCGCCCGCCCTGATGCTTGCCGTGCCGGCGCGCAAGGCGTCGGCGCTGGCGGGCTTGCTCGCCGCGCTCGCCTACTGCCTGATCGCCGGGTTCGCGGTTCCGGCGCAGCGCACGCTGTACATGGTCGGCGTGGTCGCGCTGGCGCTGTGGGCGAACCGCCTGAGTTCGGTGTCGCGCGTGCTGTGCCTCGCCCTGCTGCTGGTGTTGCTGCTCGACCCCTGGGCCGTGCTCGCGCCGGGCTTCTGGCTATCCTTCGGCGCCGTTGCCCTGATTCTGTATGTGGCGGGCGGCCGCCTCAGGTCGGGTCAGGCGCCTGCGACCGGGCAAGGCCTGGTTCAATGGGGACGTGTGCAGTGGGCGATTACCCTAGGGCTCGCGCCCTTGCTGCTCGTCTGGTTCCAGCAGGTGTCGCTGGTGTCGCCGCTCGCCAATGCCGTGGCCATCCCGCTGGTGAGTCTGGTGGTGACGCCCCTGGCGCTCGCCGGCAGCCTGCTGCCCCTGGACTTCGTCCTGGAGGTCGCGCATGCGGTCATGGCGGGGCAAATGTGGCTGCTCGAACGCTGCGACCAACTGCCCTTGTCGGTCTGGCAGCAGCACGTGCCGGCTGCCTGGACCGCGGTGCTTGCGCTCATCGGATGCGTCTGGATATTGCTGCCGCGAGGTGTGCCGGCGCGCTGGTTCGGACTGCCGCTGATGCTGCCGATGTTTGCCCTGACGCCGCCGGTGCCGGCCGCGGGCGCCGCGTGGGTCACGGTACTCGACGTGGGGCAGGGGCTGGCGGTATTCGTGCGGACCGAACGCCATGCACTGCTCTACGATAGCGGCCCGGCGTACGGCCCGGAGGCCGACAGCGGCACGCGCGTCATCCTGCCTTACTTGCGGGCGGCGGGCGTCGCCCGCCTGGACGCGATGGTCCTGACGCACGACGACAACGATCACGCGGGCGGTGCCGCCTCCGTGCTCGCCGGCTTGCCGGTCGGGATGCTCTATTCTTCGCTGCCCTCCGAGCATCCTGCGATGCTTGTCGCGCCGGCTTACCGCTTGCCTTGCGCGGCGGGGCAGGGCTGGGACTGGGATGGCGTGCGCTTCGACATGCTGCATCCGGCCGCGGCAAGCTACGAAGACCCCGAAATCAAGTCGAACGACCGCAGTTGCGTGCTGAAGATCTCCAGCGCGCATGGCACCGTGCTGCTCACCGGCGATATCGAGACGCGCTCGGAGGAGGCGCTGCTCGTTCGCGCGCCGGAAACTTTGCGCGCCGACGTGCTGGTGGTGCCCCACCACAGCAGCAGCACCTCGTCCACGGACGCTTTCATCGCGGCGGTGCAGCCGCGCTGGGCGGTGTTGCCGGTGGGCTATCGCAACCGCTTCGGCCACCCCAAGCCGGACGTGGTCGAGCGCTATCGCGCGAGCGGCGCCGAACTGCTGCGCACCGACCGCGCCGGGGCGGTGCTGGTCGCATTGGAAAAGGAGGGAGTCAGCGCACGCGCATACCGCGAACTGCGCAGGCGTTACTGGTACTCGGATTGAAACGCCGGTGCCGCTTGTCTTAGGCTGCGCGCCAGCGCAGATCCAGGGTATAGGGGAAGTTGCGGTTGAGCGGCTCCGCCGCCACGCGCATCGGACCCGGCGTATGCCCGTGCCCCCAGAAGCGCGCGAAGCGGCGCGCTTCCGCCTCGTTGGCGTTGACCGGGAAAGTATCGTAGTTGCGCCCGCCCGGATGCAGCACGTGATAGGTGCAGCCGCCGATCGATTTGCCCCCGCCGCTCCAGGTATCGACGATATCGAACACCAGCGGCGAGTGCACGCCTATGGTCGGATGCAGCGCCGAGGGCGGCGACCAGGCGCGATAGCGCAGTCCGGCGACGAATTCGCCGTGGGTGCCGGTCCGATGCAGCGGCAGCGCTCGGCCGTTGCAGGTGACGACGTGGCGGGTGTCTGTCATGCCGTTGATCTTCACTTGCAGGCGTTCCACCGACGAATCGACGTAGCGCGATGTCGTCCCCGCCTGCATTTCCTCGCCGAGCACGTTCCAGGGCTCGATCGCCTGTCGCAACTCCAGCTGCACCCCTTCATAGACCACCGTGCCGTAGCGCGGAAAGCGGAATTCGATGAAGGGCGCGAACCACTCGGCGCGGAACGGATATCCCGCTTCGCCGAGGTCGCGCACGATGTCGGCCATGTCCTGCGCGATGAAATGCGGCAGCATCCAGCGATCGTGCAGTTCCGTGCCCCAGTGCACCAGCCGGCCGCGATAGGGTTCTTTCCAGAAGCGCGCCACCAGCGCGCGCAGCAGCAGCAGCTGCGCCAGGCTCATGCGCGCGTGCGGCGGCATTTCGAAGCCGCGGAACTCGACCAGGCCCAGCCGGCCCGCGGGGCCGTCGGGCGAGTAGAGCTTGTCGATCGAGAACTCGGCGCGGTGGGTGTTGCCGGTCAGGTCGGTGAGCAGGTGGCGCAGCAGCCGGTCGATGAGCCAGGGGCGCTCGGACTCGGCGCGCGCAGGCAGTTGCTGCTCCAGTTGCTGGAATGCGATCTCGAGTTCGTACAGATTGGCGTCGCGCGCCTCGTCCACGCGCGGCGCCTGGCTGGTGGGCCCGATGAACTGCCCCGAAAACAGATACGACAGCGCCGGATGGTTCTGCCAGTAGGTGATCAGGCTTTGCAGCAGATCGGGCCGGCGCAGCATGGGCGAATCGGCCGGAGTCGCGCCGCCCAGCGTCACATGGTTGCCGCCGCCGGTGCCGGTGTGACGGCCATCGAGCATGAATTTTTCCGTGCCCAGCCGTGCCTGCCTGGCTTCTTCGTACAGCACGGTCGTGTTCGCGACCAGTTCCTGCCATGTCCGCGCCGGATGGATATTGACTTCGATCACGCCCGGGTCGGGCGTGACGTTGAGCACGCGCAGGCGCGGATCGAACGGCGGCGGATAGCCGCAGATGCGCACCGGCAGGGCGAGCGCGGCGGCGGTGTGTTCGACCGCCGCGACCAGGTTGACGAAATCTTCCAGCCGCGGAACCGGCGGCAGAAACACGCTGAGTACGCCCTCTTGCACCTGCAGGCACAGCGCGGTGCGCACTACCTCCTTCGGCTTCGGTCTGGCCTTGGGCTGATGGCGGATTTTTTCGGTGGCGACGTGCGCGTCGTGCAGGGATTCGCGCGCGTCGAAGGGGTCGGCCGCAAACTCGGGCTCGGCCTCCCGCGGCAGGACTTTGGGCAGGGATGCGAGCGGCAGGCGGTACCCGAGAGGCGAATCGCCGGGGAGCAGATACAGGTGCTCGCGCTTCAGCGGCCAAATACTGGTTTCCCACACGCTGGCTTCCCTTGCGTTCGCGCCGCCGCGCCGGCCTTCGGCGTGCGCGGCCTTGAGCGGCAGCACGTAGCCGGTGACGCTGCCAAGTCCGCGGGCCAGCGTGCGCGCGAGCCAGGCGCGCTGGTCCGCTTGTTCGAGATCCACCCCCAGCGGATCCACATTGACCGGCAGTTCCTGCTCCTCCTTGACCGCCAGCCAGACGTTTTCGTAGGCGGGAATGAGATGGCCGGGATCGAGGCCGAGTTCGGCCGCCAGTTTCGCGCCGAATTCGCGCGCCTGCTTTTCCGTCGCTTTCTTGACGCCGGCTTCGGCCGGCACGGGCGCGGCCATGAGCGCCGGATCGCGCCACAGCGGCTTGCCGTCCGGGCGCCATAGTATTCCCAGTGCCCAGCGCGGCAGCGGTTCGCCGGGATACCATTTTCCCTGTCCGTACTGCAGCAGCCCTTCCGGGGCGAAGTGCCGCTGCAGGCGTGCGGCCAGCCCCTGCGCCAGTGCCCATTTCTTCGGCGACAGCGCGGTGTAATTCCACTCCGGCCCGTCCATGTCGTCGATCGAAACGAAGGTGGGCTCCCCGCCTTGGGTGAGGCGCACATCCGCGGCTTCGAGTTCGGCGTCCACCTTGAATCCGACAGCCTCGATCGCGCTCCACTGTTCCTCGGTGTAGGGTTTGGTGACGCGCGGGTCTTCGTGGATGCGCGTCACGCTCATTTCGAATCCGAGCGTCGTCTCGCACACGTCGGTCGCGCCGGAGATCGGTGCCGCGCTAGCCGGGATCGCGGTGCAGGCGAGCGGAATGTGGCCTTCTCCGGCAAACAGGCCCGAAGTCGGATCGAGCCCGATCCAGCCTGCGCCCGGGACGTAGACTTCGGCCCATGCGTGCAGGTCGGTAAAATCGTGGTTGGTGCCGGCCGGGCCCTCCAGCGGTTTCACGTCGGCCGTGAGTTGGATCAGATAGCCCGAGACGAAGCGCGCCGCCAGGCCCAGATGGCGCAGGATCTGCACCAGCAGCCAGCTGGAATCGCGGCAGGAACCGCTTTTCTTCTCAAGCGTCTCGTCGCAGGTCTGCACCCCGGGCTCCATGCGCACGAGGTAGGCGATCAAGCGCTGCAGATTGCCGTTGACGTTCACCAGAAAATCGCTGATGTTCATCCCGGGTTTGAAGCCGTCGCGGCGGAATCGCTCCAGCCAGGCCTGCAACAGCGGCCCCGCCGCCTCGCACTCGAGGTAGGGCGCGAGTTCGTTGGCAAGACGTTCTGGATAGCGGAACGGGTATTTCTCGGCGTATTGCTCGACGAAGAAATCGAACGGGTTGATGACGGTCAGATCGGCGACCAGATCTACGGTAATCGTAAGCTCGCGGCATTTTTCCGGGAACACCAGCCGTGCCAGGTAATTGCCGTAGGCGTCCTGCTGCCAGTTGATGAAATGCTTTTCCGGCAGGACGGTGAGCGAGTAGCTGTGGACCGGTGTGCGGCAGTGTGCCGCCGGGCGCAGGCGAACCTCGTGCGGGGCGAGTGCCACCGGCCGGTCGAACTGGTAGCGGGTCTGGTGGTGCAGTGCGACGCGTATGGTCATGATGGGCGGGGTCTTGGGCTCCGCCGCTCGTTGGCGTTCACCGTTTGGCAACGCGACAAGTCACGGCAGCGGCAGTGGGTGGAGAACGGCGAAGAATAGTGCAATCGGCTGTGCGCGGCAAGGAAACTAGGCCGGCGCCAGGAAGTGGCTGGTGATCTCGTTGCCGAGGGTGTCGATCTTTTCCAGGAACTGCATCAGATACTCGTGCAGGCCGACCGCGAAGATCTGCTCGACGCGGCCGTAGTGGAGCTGCGCGTGGATCTCGCCGGCGAGGCGCTCCGGCTCCAGCGATCCGGAATCGGACAACTGCTGCAGGATGTCGTAAATGGCGTTCATGCAGGCGTGCAGCGAACGCGGAACGTCTTCGCGCAGGATCAGCAGCTCGGCCACGCGGCGCGGGATGATGATGTCGCGGTAGATGCGGCGGTAGGCTTCGAACGCGCTGAGCGAGCGCAGTAACGCACCCCATTGATAGTAGTCCACGGCGCCGCCGACGTCCGATGCGGAAGGCAGCAGCGTGTGGTACTTGACGTCGAGTATGCGCGCGGTGTTGTCGGCGCGCTCGAGGAAGGTGGCTAGGCGGATGAAGCTGTAGCCCTCGTCGCGCAGCATGGTGCCCGCGGTGACGCCGCGGAACAGGTGCGATCGCATTTTCACCAGCTCGAAGAACTCGCCGATGCCTTTCGCCTTGATGTCGGCGAAATCCATGTTGCGCATCTCGATCCAGGTGGTGTTGAGGCTCTCCCACATCTCGGAGGTGATTGCGCCGCGTTGCGCCCGCGCATTTTCCCGGGCGTCACGCAGGCAGCAGTAGATGCTGGAGGGGTTGCCCGCGTCGAGCACCATGAAGTGCAATACGTCGTCCGCGGTCAGCACCTTGTGGCGTTCGTAATAGGGCGTGGCGAGGCCGCTGGAGACGAGCGGCAGCACCCAGGGCTCGGCCCATTCCTGACCCGGTTCGAGCACCTGATACGGCAGCAGCGACATGCGGTAGGTCACATCGAGTATGCGCGCGGTGTTCTCGGCGCGCTCTACCAGGCGCGACATCCAGAGCAGGTCGTTTGCGGTGCGGCTCAGCATGATTCGAGCACCCAGGTGTCTTTGGTGCCGCCGCCCTGCGAGGAATTCACCACCAGCGAGCCTTCGCGCAGCGCGACGCGGGTGAGTCCGCCTGGAACCACTCTGACATCGGACCCGGAGAGCACGAACGGGCGCAGGTCGATGTGGCGCGGCGCGATGCCGGCATCGGTGAACGTGGGGCAGGTGGACAGCGCCAGCGTGGGCTGGGCGATGTATTTGTCCGGATTCGCAAGGATACGGCTGCGGAAGTCCTCCCGCTCAGCGGCGGTGGAGGCAGGTCCGACCAGCATGCCGTACCCGCCCGAGCCGTGCGTTTCCTTCACCACCAGATCGGACAGGTGCTGCAGCACGTGGTCGAGGTCGGCTTTGTGCGCGCATTCCCAGGTGGGCACGTTTTGCAAAATCGGCTTCTCGCCCAGATAGAACTCGATCATCTTCGGCACGTAGATGTAGATCGATTTGTCGTCGGCGACGCCGGTACCGATGGCGTTGGCGAGAGTCACGTTGCCGGCGCGGTAGGCGTCCAGGAGTCCGGCCACGCCAAGCATGGACTCCGGTCGGAAGGCGCGCGGATCGAGAAAATCGTCGTCCACGCGGCGGTAGATCACGTCCACTCGCTTCGGGCCGCGCGTGGTGCGCATGTAGACGTGGTCGTCGCGCACCAGCAGGTCCCGGCCCTCCACCAACTCAATGCCCATCTGCTGCGCGAGAAAGGTGTGCTCGAAGTAGGCGGAGTTGTATGCGCCGGGCGTGAGCAGCACCACGCTGGGATCGGTGATGCCCTTGGGCGCGGCGGCGCGCAGATTCTCCAGCAGCACATTCGGGTAATGATCGACCGGCGCAACCTTCTGCCGCGCGAACAGTTCCGGAAACAGGCGCATCATCATCTTGCGGTTTTCCAGCATGTAGGACACGCCGGATGGAACGCGCAGATTGTCCTCGAGCACGAAGAATTCGCCCGGACTTCCGTTCGTCCCCGCCGCTCGAACGATATCCACGCCAGCGATATAGGCGTAGATCCCGCCCGGCACATCGACACCCTGCATTTCCTTGCGGTACTGGGTGTTCTGCAGCACTTTTTCCGGGGCAATCAGGCCCGAACGCAGGATTTCCTGCTTGTGATAGATGTCTTCGAGAAACCGATTGAGCGCCTTTACGCGCTGCTTCAACCCGGATTCCAGCACCTGCCATTCGTCGGTGGGCAGGATGCGCGGAATGATGTCGAACGGTATCAGGCGTTCGCTGCCTGTTTCCTCGCCGTACACGGCGAAGGTGATGCCTACTCGGTGGAAAGCGACATCCGCTTCCTTGAGTTTCTGCCGCACGCGTTCCGGCGGCATGGCGGAAAGCCAGGACGCGTAATCCGCATAATGCGCGCGCACGGCGCCATCGCTGTCGCCGGAGCGCATTTCGTCATAGTGGCCGGCGCCCGCGGAGCCTATGGACTGTGCCTGTGTTTGCTGCGCGCTGTTCATGATTCTTTTGAAATCCTCCAGCCTCAAGTTAAGCAACCCTTGTGCCATATTCCACCTGGCACGTAGTCGACAGCGCCAGAGGAGGAAGACTCAAATGTTACGCTAACACGCTTTTGAGCAGGTGCAAGGTCCGCACCAGATTGGGGCGTCGCGCCACAAATCGGTGCGAGGGCGGGCTGTTATACTTTTGCCGAATCAAATCCGGACAGAGGACCAGCCGAATGACGCAGGAATTCAGGCAGCACCAGGTTCAGTGCATTACGCCGAGCGGACTGCACCAGATGGCTTATACCGAATGGGGCGATCCGGCGAACCGCAAGGTGCTGGTGTGCGTGCACGGTCTGTCGCGCTGCAGCCGCGATTTCGACGCACTGGCGCGGGCGATGGCGGACGAGTATCGCGTGGTCTGTCCCGACGTGCCCGGCCGCGGCCTGAGCGGCTGGCTGAAGAATCCCATGGAATACCAGGTGCAGACTTATGTCGCCGACATGGTGACCCTGCTCGCGCGCGTGAACGCCGACAGCGTGCACTGGGTCGGCACTTCCATGGGCGGACTGATCGGCATGATGCTGGCGAGCCTGCACGAGTCGCCGCTGCAAAAGCTGGTGCTGAACGACGTCGGCCCGGTGATCACCGCCGCGTCGCTCGCGCGCATCGGCGAGTATCTGGGCATGTCGCCGCAGTTTCCGGATTTCGCCGCTGCGGTCCGGTACATACGCGCGGTCAGCGCGACCTTCGGCGCGCACAGCGACACGCAGTGGTCGGCCCTCACCGAGCATGTCACGCGCAGGCAGCCCGACGGCAGCTATCGCATGCACTACGACCCTGCGATTGCGGTGCCCTTCAAGGCGACCAAACTGGACAATGACATCGAACTGTGGCCCTATTACGATACGATCCGTTGTCCCACCCTCGCGATCCGGGGGGCATTGTCGGACTTGTTCAAACGCGAGACCCTGCAGGAAATGTCCGCCCGCGGTCCGCGCGCCAGGATCATGGAAATTGCCGATGTCGGTCATGCACCTACGCTGATGCATGCCGATCAGATCGCCATCGTGCGCGAATTCCTGCTCAAGGGCTGAAGATGCAGAGGCTGGTCCGGATTTTGACCTTGCGCCGGCAGGCGGAACCATGCATTCTGACGCGCAGAATGGACCGGTGAACACGATCGACTCCCTGAAGTTTCCGCCGATGCTGGAAGAGATGCTCAAGAGCTATCCCGATTCCGACGGGCGCTTCGACGAATTGTTCGAATCGCCGCGGAAGCCGCGCGCGCACTGGACACGTTTTTTTCGCGCGCTGACCGCAAGCTCGGCGGACGATATCAATGCGCGTCTTGCGGCCGCCGAGCGCCAGATTCGCGACAGCGGCGTCACCTACAATGTCTACGCCGATCCGCAGGGGCAGGATCGTCCTTGGGATCTGGACGTTCTGCCGTTCATCATCGCGCCGGAGGAGTGGCGCGAGATCGAGGCCGGAGTCGCCCAGCGAGCGCAGCTGTTCGACCGCGTACTCGCCGATCTCTACGGCAGCCAGTCCCTGCTGCAGCAGGGACTCATCCCGCCGAAGCTGATATTCGGCCAAAGCGGATTCCTGCGGCCGGCACACGGCATGCAGCTGCCAGGAGGCGTGCACTTGCACGCCTACGCGGTCGACCTGGCGCGCTCGCCAGACGGCCGCTGGTGGGTTATGGCGGACCGGACCCAGGCGCCCTCGGGCGCAGGCTATGCCCTGGAAAACCGTCTCATCGTGTCGCGCACCTTTCCCGCTTTGTACCGCGATCTGCGGGTGCAGCACGTGGCGCAATTTTTTGCCGCCATGCGCGATTCCCTGATGCACTTCGCGCCCAAGGGCGACGGCCCGGCGCTCACCGTGCTGCTCACGCCCGGGCCGTACAACGAAACCTACTTCGAACACGCGCTGCTGGCGCGCTACCTCGGCTTTCCGCTGGTCGAAGGCGGAGACCTGACGGTAAGAGGAGGGCGCGTCTGGCTGAAGACGATCGGCGGCCTCAAGCGCGTGCATGCGATCGTGCGTCGCCAGGACGACAGCTACTGCGATCCGCTCGAACTGCGCAGCGATTCCGCGCTCGGCGTCGCGGGCCTGACCGATTGCGCGCGCCGCGGCAGCGTCCTGATCGCCAACGCCCTCGGATCGGGGGTGATCGAGTCCGGCGCGCTGCTCGGTTTCCTGCCCAGCCTGTGCGAGCATCTTCTGGGCGAGCCGCTACGCCTGCCCTCTATCGCGACCTGGTGGTGCGGCGAGCCTGCCGCGCTCGCCGATGCGCTCGAGCAATCGAAGCGGCTGGTATTCAAGTCTGCGGACCCGGAGTACAAGTTCGACCCGGTGTTCGGCGAGGATCTGGACGCGGCCGGGCTTGCCGCCCTTGCCGAACGGCTGAAAGCGCAGCCCGAGCGCGTCATCGCGCAGGAATTCGTCCATGTGTCTCAGGCGCCGGTGCTGGCACGCGACCCGCCCCATCGCATCGGCGCGCGCGGCATCGGCCTGCGCGTGTTCGCCATTCGATCGCCCGCCGGATACATGGTCATGCCGGGCGGGCTGACGCGGACCGCCAGCGGCGCGAACGAGCGCTTCGTTTCAGCGCAGCGCGGCGGCGGCTCCAAGGATACCTGGGTGAAATCGACGGCTTCGGTCGACGCCAGTTTCACCCTGCTGCGCAGCACGGTCAGCGCGGACGACCTCGTGCATACGGGATCGGGTATTCCTTCGCGCGTGGCCGAAAACCTGTTCTGGTTCGGACGCTACGAAGAGCGCTGCGACGATTCCGCGCGGCTGCTGCGCCTCGCGCTGAGCCATGTCCTGCGCGAGAGCGACGACGACGAGGACTCGAGCGAGCCCGTGCTGGCGCTGGCGCGCGCATTCAGCCTGATCGAAGAAGACGAGGACCCCGAGTCGGGCCTGCTCGCGGCGGCGACGCAGGAGAAGAATCCCTACGGCCTGCCGAGCAATTTGCGCAATCTGGAGCAAGTCGCCTTCAATCTGCGCGACCGCATGTCCATCGACAACTGGCGCACGATCAATTTGCTGGTCAAGCATCCGATCCTGGGCAAGGAAGCATCCCTTCCGGAAGCGATCAACTGGCTGGATCGCACCGTGACCGGTCTGATGACGCTTTCAGGTTTTGTGCTGGACGGAATGACGCGCGACGACGGCTGGCGTTTCCTGTCGATCGGCCGGCGACTGGAGCGGCTGTCGTTCCAGTGCCTTGCACTGCAGGTGGCGTTTCAGCACGGACGCGGAGCGGGGCTGAACTGGCTCTTACGCCTGGCCGACTCCATCATCACCTATCGCTCGCGCTACATGGCGCGCCCGGAATGGCTGCCGGTGCTCGACCTGCTCGTGCTCGATCGCGCCAATCCGCGCTCGGTGCTGTTTCAGGCAAGCGGCGTGTCCTCGTACATGAAGAAGCTGGAGGATACCTACGGCGATTGCGGCGGCGAGATTTTGCGGCCCGGCATCGAGGCGCTCGAAGGCCTGGATCCGGCGCGCGACCTGCAGCCGGAGGGCGAACGCTTGCGCGAAGCGATAGACGCCCTGCGCTCGGCGGCGTTCGCGTTGAGCGACCGCCTGTCGCACCGTTTCTTCAGTCACGCCCAGGCAAACGTCTGGGCGACGCTGGGAATGTAGGCGCGTGGCGAGCACACACGCCAGGTACCGCGTAACGCACGAGACGCGCTACGCCTATTCGAGCAAGGCGACCAGCGCGCATCAGCTCGCCCACCTGAAGCCGCGCGAAACATCCTGGCAGAGCCTGAAATACCACGCCATCGAAATCGATCCCAAGCCGGCCGAATGTGCGGAGGGCGTGGACTATTTCGGCAACGGCATCCTGCGTCTGATGATAGACGCGCCGCATGAAGTCCTCAGCGTGGTGGCGGAGTCGTTGGTCGAGATCGAGTCGCATGCCCCCACCGCAGGCGCCGCCTCCCCCGCATGGGAGGAGGCGCTTGCGTCGCCGTACGCGGGCGGACCGGATACGGATCTGGACGTGGAGCAGTATCGGGTGGCCTCGCCCATGGTGCCGCTGCTGCAGGAGTCGGTCGCTTATGCGCGGCCGAGTTTTTCGCCGGGACGCCCGTGGCTGGCGGGGATGCTCGACCTGACCCGCCGCATGCGCGCCGACTTCATCTACGATCCCAAGGCGACGACGGTGACGACGCAGGTGCGCGAAGTCCTGGAGCACCGGCGCGGCGTATGCCAGGACTTTGCCCACCTGATGCTCAGTTGCCTGCGTTCCCTCGGTCTGCCCGCACGCTATGTGAGCGGCTACGTCCTCAACCACGTGCCGCCGGGCAAGGAGCGCCTGTCGGGGGCGGATGCCTCGCACGCCTGGGTGGCGGCGCATTGCCCGCAGCTCGGCTGGGTCGCCTTCGACCCGACCAACGGCAAACTGGCGGATCTGGAGTTCGTCACGCTGGGTTGGGGCAGGGAATTTTCTGATGTCACGCCGCTATGCGGCGTGGTGCTCGGCGGCGCGCGGCAGAAGCTCTCGGTGGTGGTGGATGTACAGCCGCTCGAGGATGAATCCCCCCCGCCTGCGGCCGAAGCCTGAGAATTGCCTAGAGGAAGGCAGCGGCGATCGACACCTTTCTCGTCACCTGCGAACACGGCGGCAAGCGTATTCCGGCGCGCTATCGACCGCTGTTCCTGGGGCAGCGGGTGTTACTTGATTCGCACCGTGGATACGATCCGGGCGCGCTGGTCATGGCGCGGGCGCTGGCCCGTGCCTTCAGGGCGCCGCTCGTGAGCTCGACCATCAGCCGTCTGCTGGTCGACCTCAACCGCTCGATAGGCCACCCGCAACTCTTCTCGGCGGCAACGCGCGCTGCGCCGGCGGCGGTGCGTGGCGAAATCTTGGAGCAATACTATCGTCCCTATCGCGCGCAGGTCGAGCGCATCGTCCGGCAATCGGTGTCCCGCGGGCGGCGCGTGATTCACATTGCGTCGCACAGCTTCACCCCGGAGCTGGACGGCAGGGTGCGCCGCGCCGATGTCGGCCTGCTGTATCACCCCGGCCGTTGCGGAGAGGCGGATCTGTGCGCGCGCTGGAAGGCGTCGCTCGCTGCAATGGCACCGGAGATCCGGGTGCGGCGCAACTACCCCTACGCCGGGAAAGCGGACGGGCTGACCGCGCATCTGCGCCTGCGCTTCCCGCCCGGCGCCTATGTCGGGGTCGAACTGGAGGTCAATCAGAGCATCGTGTTTGCGGCGGGCCGGCCCTGGACCGCCCTGCGCAGGCAGCTCGTCGATTCATTACGCCCGGCATGTACCACTGGAGACTCGATATGAAAATCCGCGTCGGCTTCGAAATGATCTACGACTGCCCGCAGCCGACCCCGATGATATTCAACCTCAACGTGCACTTCACGCGCGTCTCCGATCTTGTCGGCCGTGATGATCTGGTGTTCGATCCGCCGGTGCCGATGGCGGCCTACCGGGACAGCTTCGGCAACTGGTGCACCCGCATCGTTGCGCCGAAGGGGCGCATGCGCGTCACCGCCGATGCGATCGTGAACGACAGCGGAGTGCCCGACGAAATCGTTGCGCAGGCGCGACAGCTTACTGTGCAGGAGTTGCCCGAGGATACCTTGCTGTTCCTGCTCGGCAGCCGGTACTGCGAAACCGACCGCTTGTCCGGGATCGCGTGGAATCTGTTCGGGCAGGCGCCGACGGGATGGGGGCGGGTTCAGGCAATATGCGACTACGTCAACCGCCATATCACCTTCGGCTACGAGCACGCGCGCATGACGCGTTCGGCGTTCGAGGCTTACTACGACAAGACCGGCGTGTGCCGCGACTATACGCACCTTGCCGTGGCTTTTTGCCGCTGCATGAACATTCCCGCGCGCTACTGTACCGGTTATCTCGGCGATATCGGCGTGCCGCCTCCATACGGGCCGATGGATTTCGCTGCCTGGTTCGAGGTGTTTCTTGGCGGCCAATGGCACACCTTCGATGCCCGCAACAACACGCCGCGCATCGGCAGGGTGCTGATCGCGCGCGGACGCGACGCATCGGACGTGGCGCTCAGCAGCACCTTCGGCCCCAACACGTTGACGGGCTTCAAGGTATGGACGGACGAGGTGCCTGCCGCCTGAGTCGATGCGCCTGCCGCGGCCGGTGTCCCGGCAAATTCCGGCCGGGTGCCGGCAGCGCCTACTAGCGGCGGTGGCGACGATCAGGGCTTCGTTTCCGCGAGGGAACGCCTGATCGACGCGATGGAGAAATGCGGCCGGGTACAGGCCAAGGCGGCGCGCCTTCTCGGGCTTACGCCGGGCCAGATCGGCTATGCGCTGAAGAAATTCAAGGTAGGAGTGAGGGCGCTCGGCCACCGAGGGCACGCTGTTTGGCAGCAGGACCGCATAGACGCAAAACCTTGCCGTAGATCAAACAAGCTTCACTTTTTTGGGTCTTGGTTACTGCTTGGGACCATAATACGCCGCTGTGATTCTTCCGTCAGGCTGAATGACTCATTCGCAGAGGTTTACATCATGCCACTTGCTGTGTCCCGCCGTCGCTTTATCACTTTCGCTGCCGCTGCCGCTGGTTTGCCGCTTTTGTTCATGGCCGGCCGCACTCAAGCTGGTCTCGTACACTGGCGCGGCACTGCGCTAGGCGCTGCGGCAGAGATTCAGCTCTACCATCGCGACGAAACCGTTGCTCATCAAGCGATTAGCGCCGCATTGGCGGAGCTCAGGCGCCTGGAAAAAGTATTCAGCCTGTACCGTCCCGATAGTGCCATTTCGCAGCTCAATCGCGAGGGTAGCTTGGATGAGGCTCCCGCTGACCTGGTTGTCATGCTGGAGCGAGCCCTGAACTTGGCCAAGCTCAGCGACGGCGTGTACGATCCAACGGTACAACCGCTGTGGAATCTGTATTACAAGCACTTCGCGGCGGCCGACGCGAATCCAGCCGGTCCCCAGGCAAGCGCGCGCGCTGCCGCTTTGGCGCTGGTCGACTGGCGCCAAGTCGAAGTGGATCGCAGTACGCGTCGCATCGCGTTTGCCCGCCCGGGGATGTGCCTGACCCTGAACAGCGGCGCGCAAGGTTACATTACCGACAAAGTGACCGACGTGCTGCGCGCACACGGTTTCGAGCGCATGCTGGTCGACATGGGCGAGCCCCGTGCCTTGTCGGCCAAGCCCGACGGGTCGGCTTGGCGCATCGGCATTGCCAACCCTGCGGACCGGCAAGAGACCGTGGCCAGTTTCGACGTGGTAGACAAATGCATCGCCACTTCCGGCGGCTACGGGACCATCCTCGATGAGGCAGGGTCCTTTACCCATATATTCAACACTCGCGACGGCAGCACGGCGCCGGTCATGTCCAGCGTCTCCGTTATCGCGAAGACCGGCGTCGCTGCCGATGGCTTGGCCACGGCGATGCTGATGGTGCCGACGCACAGACGTGAGGCTCTACTTCGGGCAGGAGGCGGCGAACAGGCCATCTTCGTCACGCCTCAGGGCGTAGCCGCAACCGTCAACGCTTGAGCGAGTGCTACTCAGAATGAACCTGTTCTTCTGGACTAAATCAGCGCTGCCTACCTTCTCGCGCGGTGGCGTCCATCCCGACGAGCATAAGGAACTGACCGAGAACCTGCCGATCGAGGACTACACGCCGGCCATGGTTTCCCTGCCTGTGAGCCAGAGCCTGGGGCCCTCGGCCGCGCCCGTGGTGAAAGCTGCTGCCAAGGTGAAGCGCGGCGATGTCATCGCGACCGTGCCGGGCGGTGTTTCGCTGCATGCACCGGTCAGCGGCATCGTCAAGAGCGTGCAAAGCGGTCCGCATGCTGCCCTGGTACACGACATTGTGATAACCATTCAGGCAGCGCCGGCGGAAGACGAGCCGCAGTTTCCCGAGCAGACTGACTGGCAAACGCAGCCGGTGGCGCAGATGCTGGAGCGGATTCGAGACGCAGGGGTGGTCGGGCTGGGCGGTGCCGCCTTTCCGACCTATCGCAAACTGACTCTGCCGAAAGACGCAAAGGTCGATACGCTGGTCATCAACGGCTCCGAATGCGAGCCCTATTTGACTTGCGACTATCGCCTGATGCTGGAAGAGAGCGAGAAAGTCGTGCTCGGTTCATGGCTGATCGCCAGGATTGTCGGCGTCAGGAACTGTGTCATCGGCGTGGAGGACAACAAGCTGCCGGCGGCCGAGAAGATGCGCGAGACCATAGCTCGGCTTCAACTGGAAAAGATGGACCCGCCGGTGAAGATGGTGGTGGTGGTCACGCAGACGCGCTACCCGCAGGGTTCGGAAAAGCAGCTCGTGCAATCGTTGACGGGTCGTATGGTGCCCAAGGGCGGCCTGCCGATCGCAGTCGGCGTCGTGGTGCAGAACGTCGCCACGGCTATCGCCTGCCTGGATGCGATTCGCAACAACAAGCCGGTGATGGACCGTGTGCTGACGGTTTCCGGCCGCGGCGTCAAGACGCCGAAGAACCTCAGGGTGCCGATCGGCACTTCGGCCAAAGACATCCTTGCGCATTGCGGCGGGTATGAGGGCGAGGTGGTGAAGATTCTCCTCGGCGGCCCCATGATGGGGCGCACGATTGCCGACCTCGGTGTCGCAGTCACCAAAGGCGCGAGCGGCTTGCTGTTCCTGACCGCGGCCGAAACCAGCATTACAAATTACCAGGCATGCATTTCCTGCGGCGAATGCATCGATGCCTGTCCGATGGGGCTTGAACCGAATCGGGTATCCCAGTTCGTGGAGGTGGGTCGTCCACTGGAGACCGAGCAATTCGGTGTCAAGGAATGTTTTGAATGCGGCTGCTGTTCATACAGTTGTCCGTCACACCGGCCGCTGGTTCAGTTCATGCAGGTCGCGAAAGCCGCCTACCGTCGCCACGAGAGGAAAGCCAAGTGAGCGAAGCTACTCCAACCCTGCATCTTTCCAGCGGTCCGCACATCGCTTCGGGCCGTAGCACAGCCCAGATCATGTGGATGGTGAATCTGTCCTTGTTTCCCGCCTTGCTCTGGGCATGGGCGGTATTCGGATGGGCTGTGCTCGCCGTGACCGCATCGTCGATTCTCGGCTGTCTGGCCGCCGAGTACGCGGTCTGTCGCCTTGCCAAGACCGCTTCGACGGTCTCCGACGGATCGGCGTTCTGCTCGGGCCTGCTGCTGGCTTACACCCTGCCGCCGGCCATTCCGATTTGGATGCCCTTCATCGGCGGTGCGCTGGCGATGGTGTTTGCCAAAGGCCTGTTCGGCGGGCTGGGCTATAACATCTTCAACGTCGCGCTGGTCGGCCGCGCCATCATGATGGCCACTTTCCCGGTCGAAATGACGACGCGCTGGGTGGCGCCCGCTTTGGGCAAGGCTGATGCCGTTTCCGCGGCAACCGCACTGGCGCAGCTGAAACTCGGCGGGGAGCAGGCGTTGGCGAAGATGCTGGCGGCCTTGCCCGACGGTGCCCAGATTTTGTTCGACTTCTTCCTTGGCATGCGCGCCGGCTCGATCGGTGAAGTGTCGGTGCTGATGATTCTGCTGGGCGCGGCTTTCCTGCTGTGGAAGGGCATCATTAAGCTGTATATTCCGCTCAGCATTCTGGCCGGTGTCGCCTTGATGGCGCCGTTCTCGCCGGCGCCGGGGCTCTACATGCTTTCCGGCGGGCTGTGGCTCGGTGCCTTTTTCATGGCCACCGACTATGTGACGAGCCCGGTCACAGCCAAAGGTCAGATCGTTTTCGGTATCGGAATCGGTTTGCTGACGGGAATTATTCGCAATTGGGGCGGCTATCCCGAGGGCATCTGCTACGCAATCATGCTCATGAACATACTCACCCCGGCGCTGAACGACTGGTTCAGACCCAAGCGCCTCACCGCCGACGGAGTACCGTCATGAGTGCAAAGATCGTAGATCAGGCGCCGCCGAGCACGCGCGAAATGGTGATCATCGCGCTCGGCCTGACCGTCGTGTGTCTGGTCGCGGCGATGATACTCGGTGCCCTGTATTTCGTGACCCAGCCGGCGAAGGAGCACAATCTGCACCAGCGCGAGGAAATCATGATTCGCGGCCTGCTCGGGCTGAGTCCGCAAGCGAAGATTCAGGAAGTGCGCCGTTACCTCAAGAGCGAAGGCACGGATTTGCAGGTCATCTACCTGACCGGGAAGAAGCTCGCACAGCTGGAGTTGGACGGCAAGGAAGTGGCGGCGTTTCCCATCCCTAACGAAGTGATGGCGGCAAATTCCGCTGAAATCAAAGACGAGTGGGTGAAAAAGCAGATCAAGGCAAGCAATCCGGACAAGGTCAAGTATGCCGGCCGTTTCTTTGTCGGATTGGAAGGCGACAAGCCCGCCGGTTATGTGGTCGAGGGAGTGACACTTGGCTACAAGACCTGGGTGCGCTTCTTCATGGCGATCGACTCGACGTTTACCATTCAAGGCGTGGAGATTATCGAGCACGAGGAAGATCCCGGTCTGGGGGCCGAAATCGTGCAGCGCTACTTCAAGAACCAGTTCGCCGGCAGGAGCTTCGAAGACATCGAGAAGATCTCGGTCACCAAAGACCCGCTGCCCAAGGAATGGCAGACTGCTCTGGAGCAGCTGGGCGACATGCCCTTCCGGCCCTGGTTGGAAAAATACAAGGAATCGCTGCCCAAGAATCCCAACATCTACTCGATCACCGGGTCTACCATCAGCAGTGTGGCCGTTACCAGCGGTGTCAAGAGCTCGCTCACTAACTTCCGCAAGCGCATGAATATCGTGGGGAATTATCTATGAGCACGAATAGACCGCCGCCGCCCGTGTCGACCATGCTGATGCGTGGGCTGTTCGAAGAGAATCCGATCTTTCGACTGGCCTTGAGTCTGTGCCCGGCCGTGGCGGTGACCACCTCGGTGAAGAACGGCCTGATGCTCGGGGTTGCCGTACTCGTGGTGCAGGTGCTGTCGAGCATGTCCGCCTCCCTGGTAAAGCACGTCATCAATCCGAAAATCCGCATTCCGGTATTTACCCTCCTCATCGCGATCTGGGTAAGCGCCATGGACATGATTCTGGCCGCCTATTTCGCTGACATTTACCAGCAGGTCGGTCTGTATGTAAAACTGATCGTCGCCTTTGCCATCATCATTTCGCGCATGGAGCTGTTTTCCATGAAGCACAGCGTTGTGCCGAGCTTCTGGGATGGTCTGGGCATGGGCCTGGGCTTCCTCGTCGGACTGGTACTGGCCGGCGCGTTTCGGGAACTGTTGGGCAGCGGCAGCATTTTCGGCATCGCCGTGCTACCGTTCAAACCACTGCTGCTGGTCGTGCTTCCGGCCGGCGGATTTTTCACGATTGGCCTGATCATGGCCATGTTCAATTGGGTCGACGTCAAGCGGGGCCACAAGTTGCCCTCAGGCGGAGGAGGAGCGCATGGCTGATGCAAAAGTAGTCTCAAACCACGAGATTCTGGTCGAGGGCGCGCTGCCCGCCGATGCCACGGCGATACGCCTGGTGCGCACCAAGGATGCCGACCTTCCGCTGGCAGTGGCTTCAGTGAAACCGGCGGAGAAGCCCAATAGCTACCTCGTGACGACGACGGAAACGCTCTCTCGGCAGGATCACTACATGCTCACTGCCAAGGGTGTCGATCAACCCTGGGATATCGCACCGTCGCCTCTGGCCCTGGTGCTCTCGGTCATCATCGGTTCGGCGTTGATCAACAATTTCGTGTTCACCCGCTACCTGGGATTGTGCGTGTTCTTCGGCGTCAGCCGCAACAAGGACACCGCGATCGGCATGGGGGTCACCTTCACTATCGTCGGCCTGCTCTCGGGCATGATCTCCTGGGCGCTCAACACCTACGCCCTCGCGCCGCTGAAGCTCGAATTCATGCAGATCATCGCCTTCATCGGCATCGTCGCCTGCCTGGTGCAGGCCACCGACCTGATCCTGAAAAAAGTGAACCCGATCCTGCACAAGAAGTTCGGCATCTATCTGGTGCTGATCACAACCAACTGCATCATCCTGGCGGTGCCTTTGCTCAACGCGACCAACGGCGCGACCATGCTGCAGGCCTTCGGGCTGTCGCTGGGCGCCGGTCTTGGCTTCGCGCTGGCCTTGTTTATGATGAGCTGCGCCATCGAGAAAGTGAACATGGCACCGGTGCCTTTGGTGTTCAAGGGATTGCCGATCGCATTCATCATCGCCGGGCTGTTCGCTTTGAGCTTTCTCGGCTTTTCCGGTTTGAAGGTGGCATAAGCTATGGACTTGCTGCACATCGCACTCTGGGGTGTCCTGGTTTTCACGACGCTCGGCTTGTTCTTCGGCATCGCACTGGCCAGTGCGGCGCGAAAATTCCACGTGCCGGTCAATCCGCAGGTGGAGGAAGTGCGCGAGAACCTGCCGGCCGCCAACTGCGGCGCCTGCGGCTTCGCCGGTTGCCAGACTTATGCCGAGCGGGTGGTCGAGGACGAGAATGTGTCGCCTTCCCTGTGTACCCCCGGTGGCAAGGTGGTGGCTATCGACATTTCCCGGATCACCAAGAAGACCATGGGAGAGATCAAGGAAGTCGTGGCCATGCTGCGCTGTTCCGGCGTCGACTCGGTGGCGCGCGCACAGGCCGAGTATGACGGCATCCATACCTGCATCGGTGCCAGTCTGGCGTTTGGCGGCTCCAAGGCCTGCAAGTATGGATGCCTGGGTCTGGGCGACTGCGTGCGGGTGTGCAGTTTCGACGCCATGAAGATCACTGGATCGGGCATCGTCGAGATCGACTACAACAAATGCACCGGCTGCGGCCTTTGCCTGGACGTCTGCCCGAAGGACTGCCTGGTCTCCTATCCGCGCTCTTATCGCGTTGCGCTGACCTGTCAGACCAAAGGCAAGGGCAAGGAGGTCAAGGAAACCTGCACCGTGGGCTGCGTGCGCTGCCAGGCTTGTATCAAGAAGTGCCCGGCCAAGGCGATTTCCATCGACGCTGTCGGCAATTTAACTATCGACCACGTAGCCTGTGTGGCTTACGGCCCGAGTTGCGAGGAGATCTGCGTCACGGTTTGCCCCACCGATATCATTCATGCTCCGGGACAGAAACCGGACGCGAACAAGCCCAAGCCGAGGAAATCGGCGAAGCCAGCCGGTAAGACAGAAGCCGAAGAAGAGGCGGCCTAGCCGCTGTTTGCGCAGCAACCGGCGGATGCCTTCGGCGGGTGTCCGCTCCTTCGGGAAAGCTTACCGACAAAGCGCCCGCAACTTGACCGGGGACGCTCAGCGCAGTCGCGCGAGCCCGCCGGAATACGCGGATTCAAGGTCGCCGTTGCGCTCCATGGAGACGCCCAGATCCCTCAGTCTGCCGTCGCTCAGGCGGTAGATCCAGCCGTGGACGATCAATTCCCGCCCGCGGGCCCAGGCATCGCGCACGATGCTCGTCTGGCTCACGTTCCTGACCTGTTCGATGACGTTCAGTTCGCACAGCCGCTCCCAGCGGGCCGCCAGCGACATCTCCGGCGCAAGCAGGTCGGCGTGCTTGTCGCGCACGTCCTGCACATGGCGCAGCCAGTTGTCTATCAGGCCCAGGCGCTCCCCGGTCAAGGCCGCCTTCACGCCGCCGCAGCCGTAGTGGCCGCAGACGATGACGTGATCGACGGCCAGCACGTCGACGGCGAACTGGATCACCGAGAGGCAGTTCAGGTCGGTGTGCACGACGGCATTGGCCACGTTGCGATGCACGAAGACTTCACCGGGCTGCAGGCCGGTGATCTGATTCGCCGGCACCCGGCTGTCGGAGCAGCCGATCCAGAGGTACTTGGGCGATTGGATCTCGGCCAGGCGGCGGAAGAAATCGGGATCCCGGGCGGTCACCTCGTGCACCCAGGCGCGATTGTTTTCGAACAGTTCGGGAAGGTATCGCATCGGTGGCTTCTTCTAATGCAGGGAAGCGCGATTGTAGCGGTTGCCGCTGACCAAGTATCAGGCCAGCGTGAATCTGCCGCAGCAGCAATGCGCGTGCGGCAAATCCTGCGTCAACCCGCATTCAGTCTGGTGGCCGGATCCTGCCTGTAGAACAGCGCCAGTTGTCCGTACAAGTCAGGGTAGAGCGAGCGCACAGCCTGCGGCAGGGTGAAGAAGGCTTCGGATAGCACGGCGAAGAACTCCGCCGGCTGCTCGCTCGCATAGGGATCGATCACGGTGTCCATGCCGCGGTCCACCTGGTCGCAGAACGCGTCGTAGGCTTGGTCCCATGCCGCGAGCCAGGGTTCGGCCTGCATCGTCGCGTGAGGGGCGGGAAAGTCGTCCATGTCGCCGCGGCCCATGTGCAGTTTGTGCGCAAATTCGTGGATGACCACGTTGTAACCGGCTTCGCCCAGTTCCACGTCCTGCCAGGAAAGAATCACCGGCCCGCCCGGCCAGGCCTCTCCCGAAAGGGCGTCGTCGTATTCGTGCACCACGCCGTCGGCATCCATTTCCTCGCGCCGTACCTTGAATTCCCCCGGATAGATCACGATGCCGACCCAGCCGCGGTAGTTCTCCAAACCAAGATTGAGGATGGGCAGGCAGGCCTGCAGCGCGATCGACAGGCGCACCGCGTCGGTCAGAACGAAACCGCGCGCGCCGTGCATTTCCTTTTCCTGCAGGAACGCTCGCGTGCAGTCCTTCAGGCGCTGCCATTCGGTCGCGCTCAGCCCCTGCAGGAAGGGCAGGCCGGCGCCGACGCGCTGCCACAGCGCTTCGTCCAGCCCGTTTTCTTGCTTCGGCCGGGCGCGTTTCCCGCGCCAGTTCTTGAGGAATTCCAGCATTCCGCGATTATGGCCCATTTGCGTTTTGTCACAATCGGCGACCAGGCTGGGCTATATAATCGCGCCATGGCTACTGTGGGGCATGCGGCACCATTCGATCTGGCCGAGCCGGAGTTCGCGGCGATCGCGACCGGTTTGCCCGAAGCCGACGCCTTGCGCTTGCGCCGCGCCTGCGAGTTCTCGGCAGCGGTGTATGCGGACAAGCTGCTGGGCACGGGCGAGCCGGTGATGGTGCACGCCCTGGGCGTTACTTCCACGCTCGCCAAGCTGCGGCTCGATGTGGAAACGCGCATCGCCAGCCTCCTGTTCGCAATGCCGCAGTATCTGCCCGACGGGCAGGACAAGCTCGCCGCCGATTTCGGCCCGTCCGTCGCCGCCCTGGTGGCGGGGATCTCCAAGCTGAACCAGCTGCGCATGCTGACGCGGGCGCTGGCGGGGCAGGAAACCGGCGAGGCGCGCAGTTCGCAGGCCGAAGTGCTGCGCAAGATGCTGCTCGCCATGGTCGAGGACATACGCGTGGTGCTGGTGCGCCTGTCCTCGCGCACGCAGACGCTGCGCTTCCTCTCGCGCTCGCCCGACGCGCTGCGCCGCTCCTACGCGCAGGAGACGCTGGATATTTTCGCGCCGCTCGCCAACCGGCTGGGCATCTGGCAGCTGAAATGGGAACTCGAAGACTACGCCTTTCGCTACATCGAGCCGGAGCTGTACAAGAAGATCGCGTCCATGCTGGACGAGAAGCGCGACGAGCGCGAGAGCTTCATCGCCCAGGCCCTGTCCGCGCTGGGGGCGGAACTGCGCGCCGCCGGCATAGCGGCCGAAGTGCAAGGCAGGCCCAAGCACATCTACAGCATCTACAGCAAGATGCGCGGCAAGAGTCTGGATTTCTCGGAGCTCTACGACGTGCGCGCCCTGCGCGTGCTGGTGGACTCCGTGAAGGATTGCTACACGGCCCTGGGCATCGTGCACAACCTGTGGACGCCGATTCCCAAGGAATTCGACGATTACATCTCGCGCCCCAAGGGCAACGATTACCGTTCCTTGCACACGGCGGTGGTCGGTCCCCAAGGGCGTTCGCTGGAAGTGCAGATCCGCACCCACGAGATGCACCGCCATGCGGAACTGGGCGTGGCGGCGCACTGGCGCTACAAGGAGGCGGGAGCGGGGCGCGCGCCTGCGCGTCCGGACCCGTTCGACGAAAAGATAGCCTGGCTGCGGCAGGTGCTCGCCTGGCGCGACGACGTCACCGGCTCCGCCGATTGGGTCGAGCAGGCGAGGCACACTGCGCCGGACGACACGGTGTACGTGCTGACCCCGCAGGGCAAGGTGCTGGACCTGCCGCAGGGCTCGACGCCGGTGGATTTCGCCTATCACCTGCACACCGACCTGGGCCATCACTGCCGCGGCGCAAAGGTCGACGGCGTGATGGTGCCGCTCAATTACAAGCTCACCAACGGCCAGCGGGTGGAGATCGTCGCCGCCAAGACCGGCGGGCCCAGCCGCGACTGGATGAATCCGTCGCTGGGGTTTCTGCAGAGTTCGCGCGCGCGCAACAAGGTCAGGCAGTGGTTCAACAACCAGGCGCTCGCGGAGACCGCGGCCCAGGGGCGCGCCATCGTCGAGCGCGAGCTGCAGCGCGGCGGCAAGACCGGCGCCAATCTCGACCAGTTGGCGCAGAAGATCGGCTATGCCCGCAGCGAAGACATGTTCGCGGCCGCCGGCCGCGAGGAAGTCGGCACGAAGAAACTGCAGAATGCGCTGCGCGGCAAGGCCGAGTCCGCGCCGGAACCGGAGGCCTTCCTGCCCGGCAAGAGCAAGGCCGATGCAAACGGCAGCGGCATTCTCGTCGTCGGCATGGACAAGTTGCTGACGCAACTGGCCAAGTGCTGCCGGCCGGCGCCGCCCGACGCCATCGCCGGTTTCGTCACCCGCGGCCGCGGCGTGTCCATACACCGGCGCAACTGCCGCGACCTGATGCGCCTGGCCGAGCTGCAGCCCGAGCGCATGATCGTGGCCGACTGGGGGCAGCAGAAAGAGGGCGTGTTCTCGGTCGAAATCGTGGTGCAGGCGAACGACCGCCAGGGATTGCTGCGCGATATTTCGGAAGTGCTCTCGCGCGACAAGATCAACGTCACCGGGGTCAACACGCAGTCGAAGCAGCACATAGCGTACATGGCCTTCACCGTCGAGATTTCCAACCTCGATCAGTTGCAGCGAACCCTGGCGCAGATCAGGGAAGTGCAGGGCGTGCAGACCGCGAGCAGGCGCTGATGGAAACCGAACTCAAGCTGCTGCTGCAGCCGCCGGAACTGCGCCGCCTGCGCCGCGATCCGCGGATCAAGGCCCTGCAGCAGGGGCGCGCCGCGACCCGCAGCGTCCGCAGCGTCTACTACGACACGCCCGAGCACGCGCTGCTGCGCGCGGGTCTTGCGCTGCGCCTGCGCTCCGACGGGGCGCGCTGGCTGCAAACGCTCAAAACCGAAGGCCGCGCGGAGGCCGGGCTGCACGTGCGCGAGGAGTGGGAATGGCCGCTCGCCGGGGCGTCCCTGGACTTCGGCCTGCTCGCGACCACCCCCGAGGCCAAGCGATTTCGCTCGCCCAAACTGCGCGCGCGGCTCGCGCCCGTATTCAGCACGACATTCGAACGCACCCGCCTGCGCCTCGCGTTTGCCGATGGCAGCCTGGCCGAACTGTGCCTGGACAGCGGGGCAATACGCAGCGGACGGCGCGCGAGCCCGATCAGCGAGGCGGAAATCGAGCTGCTCTCCGGCAATCCGGTGCGCTTGTATGAACTCGCGCTGGAACTCGCCGAGCGCGTGCCGTTGCGCCTGGGTGCGGCGAGCAAGGCCGAGCGCGGCTACGCGCTCGCGCTGGGCTCGCCCGCGCGCCCGGCCCGGGCGGGTCCGCTCGTGCTCGACGGCCAGGGCAGCGTCGCCACGGCTTTCGCCACCATTGTGCACAGCTGCATGGCGCATCTGCAGGCGAACGAGGCCGGCTTTCTCGACGGCAGGAATCCGGAGTATCTGCATCAGGTGCGCGTCGCGCTGCGGCGCCTGCGCGCCTGTTTCAGCCTGTTCCAGGCGGCGCTCCCGCCCGCGTTCTCCGCGCTCGCCGACCAGTTGCGCGCGCAGAGCGCGGCCCTGGGCAATGCGCGCGACTGGGACGTGTTCGTGCACGAGATGCTGCGCGCGCTGCGCAAGCAACGCGCGGACGAATCCGCTGTGATGGCGTTCGAGCGCCGCTGCGTGCGTCTGGGGCGCGCGCATCTGCGCGCAGCGCAGGCCGTCGTCGCATCCGGCGCGTGGCAGCGCCTGTGGTTGGAACTGGCGCGCGTGCTGGCTGATGGCGCGTGGATGCAAGGCAGCGCGATGCTCGCGCTACCGGTCGATGGGTTTGCGGCAGGCGTGCTGCAGCAGCGTGCGGCCGCCCTGAAAAAGCGCGGCAAGCAGCTGCAGAACCTGGATGCCGCCGGGCGCCACCGCCTGCGCATCGCGGCGAAGAAGCTGCGCTATGCCGCCGAATTCTTCGCCGCGCTGCACCCGAAACGCCGCGTGCGGCCGTATGTCGAATCGCTGGCCTCGGTGCAGGAAGTGCTGGGCGGCCTGAACGACGCCGCGACCTTGCTGCGCCTCTTGCCCGAGGCATGCGCCGGTGCGCCTGTCGTTGATCCTGGCGGTGTTGATCCTGGAGGGGTTGATCCCCGCGCCGCCGATCTCCGTGTCGCCGGCATGATAGAAGGCTGGAGCGCGGCCGCCACGCACCTTCAGCTCGATGCGCTCACAGGCGCCTGGGAGCATTGGCAAAGGCAGAAGCCGTTCTGGAAGGCATCGCATCAGCACATGGAAATTCCTAAAGGGGGGTAGTCATGTTTGAATCCGCAGAGCTGGGCCACAAAGTCACGAAACAAGTCTATGCCAGGCAGGAGCCCGTGTTGCGCGAGGCACTGCTCAACGCGCAGTTCGATCTGGCTCAGGCGAAGAAGTTTCCGGTGCTGATCCTGATCGGCGGCGTGGACGGCGCGGGCAAGGGCGAGACCGTCAATCTGCTCAGCGAGTGGATGGACCCGCGTCATATCCAGACGCGCGCCTTCGGCGATGCGACCGACGAGGAAGCCGAGCGGCCGTGGATGTGGCGCTTCTGGCGCGAGCTGCCGCCCAAAGGGAAAATCGGCATCATGTTCGGTTCCTGGTACACCGCGCCCATCGTGCGCCGCGTGCTGGGGCAGTCCGACGAGGCTTCATTGAAGGGCAGCCTGGAACAGATCGTGCGTTTCGAGAAGATGCTCTGCGACGAAGGCGTGCTGCTGCTGAAATTCTGGTTTCACCTGTCGAAGAAGCAGCAGAAGAAGCGCATGCAGGAACTGGAGAAGGATCCGCTCACCCGCTGGCGCGTGACCAAGTTCGACTGGGACCGGTTCAAGAAGTACGACGCCTTTTGCCAGGTCTCGGAGAACGCCCTGCGCGAGACCAGCAGCGCCAACGCGCCCTGGACCGTGGTCGAGGGCGCGGATGCGCGCTATCGCAGCCTCACCGTAGGCAAGCTGCTGCTGGACGCGATGAAAACCCGCCTGCAGAAGAGCAGCTACAAGGAGCGCCGGGTGCAGGCGCCGCCGCTGCAGGTGGACAACCTCGGCCTCCTGCGCGACCTGGACATGTCGCAGAAGATCGCCAAGGAAAAATACGAGACGCAGCTGGAGAAATGGCAGGGCCGACTGAATCTGCTGTCGCGCGAGAAAAAATACTTCAAGAAACACTCGCTGATCCTGCTGTTCGAGGGCTCGGACGCAGCAGGCAAGGGCGGCGCGATCCGGCGCATCACCGCCGCCATCGACGCGCGCCACTACCAGGTGGTGCCGGTGGCCGCGCCGACCGAGGAGGAGCGCGCGCAACCCTATCTGTGGCGCTTCTGGCGGCAGGTGCCGCGGCGCGGGCGCATCACCATCTTCGACCGCTCCTGGTACGGACGCGTGCTGGTGGAGCGGGTGGAGGGCTTTTGCGGGGTCGCCGACTGGATGCGGGCCTACAGCGAGATCAACGATTTCGAGGAGCAGATGACGCGCGGCGGCGCGATCGTGTGCAAGTTCTGGCTGCAGATCAGCGCCGAGGAGCAATTGAAGCGTTTCACTTTGCGCCAGAAGACCAGTTTCAAGCGCTTTAAGATTACCGACGAGGACTGGCGCAACCGCAAGAAGTGGAACGAATACGAACAGGCGGTGTGCGACATGATAGACCGCACCAGCACCGAGATCGCGCCCTGGACCTTGGTGGCGGCGGAAGACAAGTATCTCGCGCGCATCAAGGTCCTGAAGACCATCGCCGAGCGCATGGAGCAGGAGCTTTAAGGCCGCGCTTTAGAACAGGATGCGCAGCCCCAGGGACGTCCAGTTGCGCCCCGGCGGACCGCTGCGCTGCGAACCGAGCGTGCCGTCGATCTGCAGGCGGTTGGGCAGGATCCAGTAGCGCAGGCCGATCTGCTGGCCGGCCTTCTCGCCTTTTTGGCCGTAGGTCTCGACGATCGCGTACAGATTGGGGGCGACGAGGATCTCGGTGCCCAGGCCCCAGGTCGGACGCAGCACCCCGGTATTGCGGTCGTCCAGCGCGCCCGCGTTGACGTGGACGACGGCGACATCGTCGTGAAACGATACGCTGGAGATCAGATTCAGAAACGGGCTCCAGCGCGAGGCCGGGTCGGCTGAAAATGCGCGTTGGCGCACCGCCCCCAGCGTCGCTGCCACGCCGTAGCCGTTGGTCTGCAGCGGCCTGAGCAGCGATTTGCCTTGCGCGACGACGGCGCTGGCGCGTCCCTCGGCGTCGTTGCGTATATTCAGCCCGCCGAACGTGAGTTCGAGGTTTCCGCCAGGATTGCAGCCCGGCAGAAACCATGACTCGCGCTCGTCGAATTTGCCTTGTTTCTTGACGAAGGTCTCGATCTGGCAGCCGCCTGAGTCGACCAGGCGGGCGTCGTCGGTGTTGAACGGGCGCGCGGCGAATGCCGGGCCTTGTGCCACAAGCACAAGCAGGCTCAGGATTGCGAATTGGCAGGCTAGGATCGTCAATGCTAATGGCCTTATGACTCATGCGCTCCGGCGGCATTATATCCATTACAATCGAGCTACCTGCGAGAACAAAGAAACAGGAATCGAGAACGTCTTGGACCAGATGCCCAACCTCGAATTCGACCGGCTGTCCGAGCATTTGCACGAGGTGCAGCGCCTCCTGTCGCGCCACCGGCTGGTCGAAAACCTGGTGAACCGCCAGGAAATGCCAAAGCATCGGCTGGTCGAGAATATCGTGCACAAGCAGAATCTCGGCGAATTGCATCAGTTGCTCAACCGCCTCGACGCGGTCGACACCGCCCGCATCCTCGAGGCTTTGTCCCCGGAAGACCGCTTGTTCGCCTGGGCCCAATTGCGGGAGGACCGGCTCGACAGCATCCTGCTCCTGCTGTTGGACGAGGTGCGCGAGGAACTGATCAATACGTCCACGCACCAGAGCGAAAAAGTGTCGCTCAACGCCTTCGATCTGCACGAAGGGCGGCTGCGGCAGGTGAAAATCTCGTCCAAGGCCGACCTTGCCAACGTCAAGCCGATCTGGGTGGATCTTGTGGCGCCCTCCGCAGAGATGCGCTACTGGGTCGGCGAGTACTTCGGCCTCGAACTGCCCGATCCGGAAAGCCTCACCGACCTGGAGGCCAGCGCCCGCTTCTATGTCGAGGACAACGGCGAAATTCACCTGCATTCGGACTTCCTGCTGGATGACGACAACGAGGCGCAGAACATCGCGGTCGCCTTCATATTGCACCGGGACATTCTGTTTTCGGTGCGCAAGGAGGAACTGCCGGTGTTTCGCCTGCAGCGCCTGCGCGCGCGCACGCTGCCGGGATACGTCACCGAAGGCAAGGACGTGCTGCTCGATCTTTACGCTGCCGACGCAGAATATTCGGCAGACGTTTTGGAGGACGTGTACGCCGAACTCGAAGCAGTAGGCAAGAGCGTGCTTAACCCGCAGGTGACCGACGATGCAGCCGCGCAGATCCTGTCCGAAATCGCGCGCGGCGAAGACCTGAACGGACGCATCCGCCGCAACGTGCTCGACACCCGGCGCGCCATGTCCTTCCTGATGCGCGGCAAATCCCTGTCTCCGCAGCAGCACGAGGAAGCGCGCGAAATCGTGCGCGACATCGAGTCGCTCGACGGCCACACCACCTTCCTCTTCGGCAAGATCAACTTTCTCATGGACGCGACGGTC
>CAYNVY010000008.1:0-49177 GCA_964400745.1 uncultured Enterobacteriaceae bacterium
GTGCCCGAGAGCACGATGGCGACGGCTCGCTCGCGCTGATCCAGCGCCAGCGAGCGGAAAAAGAAATCGATCGGCAGGCGCTGGCCGCGCGGCGCGGCGGGTTCGAGCAATTGCAGCGCGCCGTTCAGGAACGCCATGTCGCGGTTGGGCGGAATGATGTAGGTGCAGTTGGGCTCGACCACCATGCCATCCTCGACCTCGAACACGCGCATGCGGGTATAGCGCCGGATGAGATCTGTGAGGATGCTCTCGTGGTCGGGCGCCAGATGCTGCACCAGCACGAAGGCCATGCCCGGTTCGGTGTCGGCGGGCATGCCGGAGAAGAAGGCTTCGAAGGCGGCAAGGCCGCCGGCGGAGGCACCGATGCCGACGATGGGGAAACTCGGCGGGGCATCTGCTGCCTGCGATGGCGCCACCGAAGGCTCAGCCGGCTTTTGCGGCCTTGGTTTTTTCTGTTTCGTCTGTTTCGTGCCTTTGCCGGAACTCATGCCGCCCTCCCAATTGCACGCGATTGTCTCGATCGTAGGCGCGGTGTGCGTTGCTGCTGTCCTCGAAGGTCGCGTGACCTCTTGCGCAAGGATCAGGGGCGGGGGGGGGGCGCAAGACCAGGGGATGCCCCCGAGGCTCAGGCGGTTACTATGCGCCTGCGGGAGTGAAGGGGGAAGTATTTTCTGGATTTTTGGTGATTTTTGTCAAAATCCTCTGCTCATTGGCCCGCGGTCGCCACACAGTGGCGCCCGTTGCGCTGGGCCGGTTTCCGGCTACGCTGCGAGGGCGCTCGAAGCTGCCGACAGTGGCGCGCAAACTTTGCCAACTGCCGCAGGCCGAGGCTTGACAATCCTCATCATGCCCTTGTGCCGATCCGTGCTATAAGTGACCGAAACGGATACGGCATTGCGACCAGAGGCACAGGCTTCGTCGCCACTCCGAGAACATTCGAGCGGCGGCGAAACAGACCGCGCGAGGAGGGCCAGGTATGAATCCGCGGGGATGGATATCTGCTGCAGCGCTTGTTGCGATCGCCGCCCTGCTGCCCGCCGGATGCGGCGGTCCGCCGCCCGGGCCACCGGTCACGCTGCGCATCGGAATATTCCAGACACAGGGTTTCTTGCCGTACCTCGCCATGCAGGAGCAGGGGTTCGACAAGAAGTACGGGCTGAGCTTTAAGGAAACCGGGCTTGCGGGCGGGAAAGCTGCCATCGACGCCATGGCAGCCGGCACCATCGATATGTCTCCGGGAGTCGGGGTCGTGCCGCTGCTGGAGGCGGCCGAGCGCGGGCGGGTTCCCGACAAGGTGGTGGCCATTGCGGCCAACACCTTCGCCGATCCCGACCATCTTGGCGCCGGAGTCCTCGTCGCACATACGGTCAATACCTGGAAAGACCTGGACGGAAAGAAAGTCGGCATCAACGCCCGCAACAGCTTCACTCACGTACCCGTGGATATCCGCCTCAGGCAGGAGGGCGTGCGCAGCTACTCCTTCGTGGAGATAGCCTTCCCCAACCTCGGGCTCGCCGTGGCGGGCGGAAACATTACGGCCGCTTCCATGATCGAACCCTACCTCACCCAGTCGCTGCTGCGCGGTGACGGCAAGCTCCTCGGCTGGGTGATCGGCGGGCCGCCGTTCGAGCGGGTACAGTACGAGTCGATAGTGTTCGCCAGCGACTTCATCCGCCGCAACCCGGAGGGTGTGAAGGCTTTCCTGCGCGCCCACCTGGCGGTCGCGCGCACGCTGCGCTACGCGATGGAGCGCAAACGTCTTGAAATCGAGCTGCGCAAAGCCAATCAGAGCCTTGAGCAGCGTGTCGTCGAGCGCACTTCTGAGCTTCATGTGGCGATTGAAGCCACGCGCGCATCGGAAGAAAAGTTCCGTGGCCTGGTCGAGCAGTCGATCGCGGGCTTTTACGTGTTGCAGGACGGAAAGATCGCCTATGTCAATCCGCGCTTCGCGCAGATCATGGGCTACGACACGGCCGACGAACTCATCGGCCGCGATCCACTTTCCATCGTCGCCGAGAGCGACCGGGCCGAGGTCGCCGCGACCCTGCGCGGGCGCATCGACGGTGTCGTGCCCAACGGTCCCTACGGTTTCACCGCGCTACGCAAGGACGGCTCCCTGATAGACGTGGGGCTGGACAGCGCGCGCGCCATGCACCAGGGCCGGCCGGCGGTCATCGGCCTGATGCAGGACATTTCGGAGAAGAAGCGCGACGCGGAGAAAATAGCGCGCTATCTGGCGCAATTGAAATCCGCGTTCATGCGCACGGTCGAGATGGCGACCACGCTGAGCGAGATGCGCGATCCCTACACCGCGGATCACGAGCGGTGCGTGGCGAAACTGGCTGCCGCCATAGGCGCCGAACTCGGCCTGGATGCGGATAGGCAGGAGGGCTTGCAGATGGCGGGCTTGTTGCACGACATCGGCAAAATCGCGATTCCGGCGGAAATACTGTCCAAACCGGCCAAGCTCAGCGCGGTGGAGTTCATGCTGATTCAAGGACACGCCCTTCAAGGCTACGAAGTATTGAAGGGCATCGGTTTTGCCTGGCCCGTGGCCGAGGTCGCGCTGCAGCACCACGAGCGCATGGACGGCAGCGGCTATCCGCGAGGACTGAAAGGCGAGGCAATTCTGCTCGAAGCGCGCATCATGGCGGTAGCCGACGTGGTCGAAGCCATGTCGTCGCACCGGCCCTATCGCGCCGCGCTGGGAATCGAGCCGGCGCTTGCGGAAATCGAACGTGGTCGCGGTTCGAGTTACGACGCGGCCGTTGTCGATGCGTGCCTTAGCTTGTTCCGCAACAAAGGATATTCTCTTGCGATCTGAATCGCATGAACGCAATTGTGACAATCGCTCGCATTGCGCCGGCGCTATGCTCAATAGGTTCGAATTTGTCGAGGAGTACTAACCATGAGTTCATCTGAAAACGGCGCGCGCCCGGTAGAAATCCTGCTGGTCGAAGACAACCCGGGCGATGCGCGCCTCACCATCGAGGCGATGCGCGACGCCAAGGTGTCCAACCACATACACGTGGTCGAAGACGGGGTCGAAGCGATGGCGTTCCTGCGGCGCGAAGGCGCGTACAGCGAAAAGCCGCGACCCGACCTGATCCTGCTCGATCTGAACCTGCCGAAGAAAGACGGGCGCGAAGTGCTGGCCGAGGTGAAAGCCGATCCGGCACTCAGGCGCATTCCAGTCGTCGTTCTCACTACGTCCCGGGCCGAGGAAGACGTGCTGCGTGCCTACGACCTGCATGCGAACTGCTATGTGACCAAGCCGGTGGGGTTTGATCAATTCATGCAGGTGATCAAGCATATCGACGAGTTCTGGATCAAATTAGTGGTGCTGCCCGGAAAGTAGCGTCGTGAGCCCAGTGCCGATTCGTTTGCTTCTACTTGAAGACAACGCCGGCGATGCGCGGCTGGTGCAGACGGCGCTGGATGCGCACGCACCGGGTGGGTTCGAGATAGTCTGGGTGGAGCGGCTTGCCCAAGCGCTGCAGCGTCTGGATGTCGATCACTTCGATGTGGTGCTGTGCGATCTCGGGCTTCCCGACAGCGCCGGCTTGGCGACGCCGCGGGCGCTCACCGCGCATGCGCCCGCGCTGCCGCTGGTGGTGCTGACCGGACTGCATGACGAGGAACTCGGACGCGAGTCGATTCAATATGGTGCGCAGGACTATCTCGTAAAGGACGAAGTCAGCGGCCCCATGCTTGCGCGCGCGCTGCGCTGGGCGGTGGAGCGCAAAGGCCACGAACTCGAGTTGCGTCTGGCCAACGAAGCATTGGAGCGCCGCGTTGCCGAGCGCACGGCGGAGTTGACGCGCTCTAGCGAAATCATGCAAGACAACGCCGCGCGCCTGCAGGCCCTGTCCTGGCAACTGCTGACGATGGAGGAAACCGAGCGGCGCAAGATCAATCGCGAGCTTCACGACCGCGTCGGCCAGAGCCTGGCCGCGCTCAATATCAATATGAACATCGTTCGCTCGCAGCTGCCGCAGGCGTCGCTGGACGTGGTCGGCCCGCGCCTGCTGCTCATGCAGACCCTCCTCGAGGAAACGTCGCTGCAGATTCGCGACATCATGGCCGACCTGCATCCGCCCGCGCTCGACGACTACGGCTTGCTCGCTGCGTTGCGCACCTACGTCGAATCCCTGAGCTTGCGCTGTGCGCTGCCTATCGAGGTGCAGGGCGAGGATCTCGTCCCCGGCCTGCCGCTGGTCACCGAATCGGCCTTGCTGCGGATCGCGCAAGGCGCGCTGATCAACGCCATCGCACACGCGCGGGCACATACGATACGCGTAGTGCTCACCGCCTCGCCGGAAGTGGTGCGCCTCACCGTCGAGGACGACGGTGTGGGGTTCGACGTGACCCTCGCCGCCGCGGGGCATGCGCACTGGGGGCTTGCCATCATGCGCGAGCGCGCCAAAGCGGTCGGCGCCACACTGCGCATCGAGTCCGTGCCGGAGCACGGCACGCGCGTCGTGGTCGAGATCGGACGGGCGGCCTGATGAGCATAAGGGTGGTGCTCGCCGACGATCATGCGATCGTGCGCGACGGCCTCAAAGTGCTGCTGCAGCAAAGCGCAGACATCCGTGTCGTGGGCGAAGCGGCCGACGGCCGGGAGGCGCTTCGGCGGGCGGAGCAACTGCATCCCGACGTTGTGATCATGGACATCTCGATGCGCGAACTGAACGGCATCGAGGCGGCGCGGCAACTGCGCGACAAATATCCTGAAATCCGCGTCATCATGCTTTCCATGCACTCGAACTCCGAGCACGTGTTTCGAGCGCTCGAAGCGGGCGCGGTCGGCTTCATCCTGAAGGAATCCGCAGGCGAGGAAGTCCAGTCCGCGGTGCGCGCCGCGCATGCCGGGCAGCGCTACTTCTCCAAAGCCATTGCGGCGCTGGTGCCTGAGGCCCTCTCGCGCGCCAGGCGCGCCAGCCCCCTCGACAGCCTCTCCGCGCGCGAGCGCCAGGTGCTGCAGCTCGTCGTCGAAGGCCATTCTAGCGCCGCAATCGGGGCCAGCATCCACCTGTCGCCCAAAACGGTCGAAACCTACCGCGTACGCCTGATGCTAAAGCTCGGCGTAAGCGACGTGCCCGGGCTGGTCAAGTTCGCCATCGCCCACGATCTGACCCCCTCGAGCTAAGCTGAAAAACTGCGGGTTCAGGTTTTGTATAGATGCAAATGCATCAACGCAAGACCCGACTCCCTTGCATTGTTTTCCGCTTGACGCGCTGCGTGAGTGATGGTTCAAGCGTCGCCGCCGCAAGTGGCGCCTGGATGAAACGAAGCGCCCCAAGAGAGGCCGCACCTCAGTTCAAGCGTCCGCTATGCGATGCACTCGATTACATGGGAGTGGAAGATTACCAGCTTGTGGGTTTCAACCAGTGCGGCAGCTTGCGGCCATCCTCGCGCGATAACGCCATGCAATTCACGCATTTTCAAATTGCCGACGCGAATATGAATGACCCGCGGCGGCGGCTCGGCGAGGATGATGCGATCGGAGAAGTCCGCATCTTTGGAAACGATGACGAGGTCGTTGTCGCGCGCATGGCTCCATATCCTGCTGTCGGTCCAGGTGTCGTCAAGATCGAAGACATGAGTGAACGCGGGACCGCGCCAGAACTCGAATCGATACGGCAGGTTGGCGTCGATCAGAAAACGCATCACACCTGGCGCCGGCCGGGTCAGGCTACTTTCGACAAGTCGTAGCGCTTGTCCATCAATAACGCGGCAAATTGCAGGCAGGCCCTGATATCGTCGAGATCGAGGCTTGGGTACTCTCTGAGGATTTCCTCCGTCGTCTCTCCGGCGCCGAGGAATTCGAGAATGGTTTGCGCAGCGATCCGCTTGCCGCGAATAGTCGGCTTGCCGTTGCAGACTTCCGGATCGATAGTGATGCGACCGCCGAGAAATGTTGCGGGTTCGCTGGCCATGCTCGTTTCCTCCTGCTGCGTCATTGGATGATATTACCCCATATCCCTCGCAATGGAGAAGGCAAGGAGCAAGCAAAGTCCTTGCCCCCTTTGCAAGTGTCAGGATCTCCCGACATTCAAGCCTTGTTCGACAGTCTAGAGTCGGTTCATGGGGAATTGGGTCGCGCGATGTAGCTATCGCCCCCGCGCGACCGGAACCGCCGAGGCTCAGTTGACGCCAATCGACCCGCGCATTTCGATGTTGATCGTCGAAGATCAGGATCTGATGCGCCATACGCTGCGGGAATACCTGCAGTCGGCCTATCCGGACGCGCTCATTCTGGAGGCGGCCGACGGCGAACAAGCGCTCGAACGCTGCCGCCGGGGCCGCGTCGATCTGGTGCTGATGGACGTGCATCTTCCGGACGCCAACGGCATCATCGTCGCCGCGCAGATCAAGAAACTGCTGCCGCAGACCATTGTGATCATCGTGTCGCAGCATGCCGGTGCGGCCTATGTCGATCGCGCGCGTGCCGCAGGGGCCTATGCCTACGTCACCAAAGACAAGCTCTATCGGGAGCTGTTGCCGACGCTGGGGCGTGCGCTGGCGCCCGCCTCCGCAGGCGGCGGCCATCGAAATGCCGTATGAAAGACGCCCGCCGATGAGCATCCAGAACATCACCGAACGGCGTTCCCCTGTTGGCCAGTGGCTGGCGCTGGCCGTGGCCGCGCTGATCATGGGCGCTTACATCGCGTTTTCCCTGTTCGAGGACTACCGCAGCGTCGATACGCTCGCGCGGGAGAGACTGGCAAATCAGGCCGAGATCATCGCCAATACCTTGGAGCGCCGACTGCTTGGCGTGAACCGGGCGCTGGAAGGCGTACTCGGCGATCTGCCGTATTGGGATGCGCAAAAGAACGGCTCTGAAATGGCCTACCGCCGGCTGAAGGCCATGGGCGACAGCCTGGACGGCGTGCACACCATGAGCATCTTGGACCCCGCGGGCACGATGATCGCCAGCAATCGTCCGGAATTGCTAGGGCAGAATTTCAGGCAACGGGATTATTTTCAGGATTTGCTGCGCAATCCCGATCCGGACACCCTGTACATCGGCGCGCCTTTCACCACCGTCTTGGGCGAGTACACCATCATGGTGGCGCGCATGATACCGGGCCCGGACGGACAATTCGCAGGCATGGTCAGTGCCACGCTGGATGTCGGCGACTTCAAAGCGCTGCTCGATTCCCTGCGTTACGCACCGGACTTGTCCCTGGGGATCGTGCACGGCGGGGGCAAGCCCTTGCTCTATGTGCCGGAACCCGCCGGCATGACGGACATGAATCTGGCCAAGCCGGGCACCTTCTTCAGCCGCCATTTTGAAAGCGGGCGCAAGAGCAGCGTGATGGTCGGGCAAAGTCGGATTTTCGACGGCGAGCGACTGGTGGCGCTGCACACGGTGCGCCCTGCGGGCCTGAACATCAGCCAGCCGTTGCTGGTTTCGGCCAGCCGCGAGTTGAGGTCTGTGTTTGCCTTCTGGCGCAACGATGCCTATATGCAATGCGGACTTTACGGCGCGCTGATCCTGGTTGCCGCGCTGGGGCTCTATCTCCTGCAGCGCAGACGCTTTGCCTACGACCGCCTGCGCTCTAGCCATGACGCGATAAAGCGGCAAAGCGCAGAGCGGCTCAAGCTCGCGACCGAAGCGGTCGGCATCGGCGTGTGGGAATACGATCTGCAGAACGCAAGCCTGATCTGGGACGACACCATGTTCGCGCTCTATGGCAGGGACCGCGCCGGATTTGCGCAGGTCTACGACGCCTGGAAAGAGAGCGTACTGCCCGAGGATCTGGCCCAGGCCGAGGCGGCCTTGCGTCATGCCATCGAGCACAGGAGCGATTTCGATACCGTGTTCCGCATTCGCCGCGGCGAAGGCGGGATCCGCAGCATACGGGCCAGGTCCAAGGTCTATCGCGACGCGCAGGGCAAGGCGCTGCGCCTGCTCGGCATCAACCAGGACATAACGGAGCGGGTTCAGGCAGAGATTGCGCTGCAGCGGCAAAGCGATGACCTACGCCAACGCAACGACGAACTCGACCGCTTCAATCGCGCCGCGGTCGGCCGCGAACTGGACATGATCGATCTCAAGCAGCAGGTGAATGCGCTGTCGCGCGAACTCGGGCGGGTGGCGCCGTTCGATCAGGACTTCGCCGAAGCGCAACCGAACCAGATCACGCAGGCAAACGATTCCAGTTTGCACGCAGCGGGGGCGCACAGATGAGCGCGCTCCCGCCCGCGGCGCCCAGAGCGGCAAGATCACCCAAGATCAGGGGTCAGGTCTTGCATCGGGGTGTCAATGCAAGACCTGACCCCATTGCGCCAGACATTGCGCCATGATCGCCCTGGATATTCGCACTGTCGTTTTCCTCTGCGTGATCAGCTACGTGGTCTGCACACTGTTTGTCGTGCAGTTGTGGCGGCAGAATCGCGGGCGTTTCGACGGCATGGGATTCTGGGCCGTCAACTTCGCTTTGCAGACGCTGGCGCTGATCCTGATCGTCTTGCGCGGCGCCATTGCCGACTGGATGTCGGTCTTTCTCGCCAATGTTCTGGTGCTGGCGGGAGCGTTCTTGATCTACATCGGACTGGAGCGATTTGTGCGCAAGCCCGGCCCGCAACTGTACAACACGCTTCTGCTCGTTGCGGGCATTTTCGCTTTGGGGGTCTTCTCGTTCGTTGATCCCGACTTGGCCGGACGTGGGCTGGCCATGTCCTTGTTTCTCCTGATCATCTGCTTTCAATGCGTGTGGCTGCTGCGGCGCCGGGTCGAACCCGCCCTGCGCCCGCTGACAAGGGCCACGGGCATGGTATTCGCCGGATATTGTTTGCTCAGTATCGTGCGCATCGTCGCGCATTTCGTCGGCGGACCGGTCGGCAACGACTATCTCCAGTCAGGCGCTTTCCAGGCGCTGGTGATGGTGTCCTACCAGACCCTCGCTATCGTGCTGGCCTATAGCCTGGTGCTGATGGTGAACCGGCGCCTGATCATGGAAATCGGCATCCAGAAAGACAGGTTCACCAGCGCCTTCGAATTGGCGCCCTACGCCATCATGCTCGCGCGTCTCACCGACGGGGCGATCCTCGAAGTGAATGACAAATTCACGGCGATCTCCGGCTACGGCAGCGCCGAAGTATCGGGCAAGACGACAAACGAATTGCGGCTCTGGGAGCGCGACGAGGACCGTGCCGTCGTAGCGGACGCCCTGGCAAGGAACGGCAGGCTGGATGCGTGCGAGCTGAATTTCCGCAAGAAATCCGGGGAACGGGTGGTGGGCCTTTTTTCCGCGAACATCATCCCGGCAGAGGACCAGGGGAACGTCCTGACCTGCATCCTGGATATCACCGAACAGAAGCGGGCAGCAGCGGCGCTGCTGGAGAGCGAAAACCGGCGGATCAGCGAACAGGCGGCTGCCCTCGAAGTGCAGCGCCAGGGCAGACTCGCGGCGCTGAACCTGATGGAAGACGCCGTCGCCGCGCAGAAGAAGACCGCGGCGGCCCTGCAGGCATTGCAGGAAAGCGAGGCCATCTTCAGCGATTTTATGGAATACAGCCCGGTCTATGTCTTCTTCAAGGACGAGAACATCCGCTCTCTAAGGCTGAGCCGAAATTTTGAAACCATGCTGGGCAAACCGCTGGGGGAATTGCTGGGCAAGAGCATGGATGAGCTCTTTCCGAACGAACTATCAAGAAGCATGGTCGCTGACGACAGGCGCGTCTTGCGTGAAGGCAAGGAAATCAATGTCAGCGAGAAATTCAACGGCCGGTCCTATGCGACGATCAAGTTCCCGATTGCCATCGAAGGCAAGGCGCGCTATCTCGCGGGATTCACCATCGATGTCACCGAACAAAAGCGAGAAGAGCAGCGTACTTTCGAGTTGCTGAAACTGGCCGAACTCTCAGCCGACCTGGACGAGAAAACGCTGCTGCAAAATGGGCTGGACACTTTGCAGAACCTGACGCAAAGCCGCATAGGATTTCTGCATTTTGTCAGTGAAGATCAGAACGAGATCCAACTGGCCACCTGGACCACCGATACCATGGCGAATTACTGTCGGGCCGCTTTTGACAGTCATTATCCGGTTGCCGCCGCGGGGATCTGGGCGGACAGCATCCGGTTGAAACAGCCGGTCGTGGTCAACGATTACGCAAGGGCAACGGGCAAGCGAGGGCTGCCTGCGGGCCACGCCTCGTTGCAGCGCTTTGTCAGCGTGCCGGTACTCGATGGCAAGCAGGTGCGCATGCTTGCCGGGGTCGGCAATGCCGACAACGACTACGATGAACGCGACGTGGAAACGATGCGCCTGTTCGCCTACGATCTGTATCGCATGGTTCGGCGCAAGCGCGACGAGGACGAACTGCGCCGGCTGAACGAAAGCCTTGAGCAGCGCGTTCTGGAACGCACCGCGCAGCTGCAGTCGGCGAACGCCGAATTGCGGCAGTTCGCCTACATCGCCTCGCACGACCTGCAGGAGCCGCTGCGCATGGTCACGAGCTACGTGCAGCTTCTGGAAAAGCGCCTGGCGGGCAAGCTCGATGCGGACACGCTCGAATTCATGGGTTTCGCGGTCGATGGTGCGCTGCGCATGCAAAGGCTAATTCAGGACATCCTCGCCTACTCGCGCATCGGTACGCGCGGCATGTCGCTGAACACCGTGGACAGCGCAGAAGCGCTGCAGGAGGCGCTCGGCATGCTCGCGGGCGCGACCCGCGCGAGCGGCGCCGAATTCGATGTGCAGCCGCTGCCCACCGTGCGCGCCGACCGCACGCAGCTGGTGCAACTGTTTCAGAATCTGATCGGCAACGCGATCAAATTCTGCGCCTCACCCCCGCCGCAGGTGCGGATTGAAGTACGCCCCGAGACCCGAGGGATAAAGCAGTACTGGCGCTTCTCGGTCACCGACAACGGCATCGGCATCGCGCCGGAATACCGGGATCAGATCTTCGCGGTGTTCAAGCGCCTGCACACGCAGCGCGAGTATCCCGGCACCGGCATCGGCCTGGCGCTGTGCAAGCGCATCGTCGAGCGCCACGGCGGGGAGATCGGGGTCGAAGCGGCCGAAGGCGGCGGCTCGGTGTTCTGGTTCACCCTGCCCGAGGCAGAAACCGGGGACAGACCACCTTTTCCGTCCTTCGAATCGGTGGTTGACCAGTGAACGAAAGCGAAAAACGTGGTCTGTCCCCGGTTTCGATGCCGATTCGGGTGTTGCTGCTCGAGGACAACGCCGGCGATGCGCGGTTGGAGCGCGAGGCTCTGGCCGAACACGCGCCGGGAGAGTTCGACGTGGTCTGGGTCGAACGCATCACTTTCGCCCTGGAGCGGTTGGATACCGAGCAATTCGACGTCATTTTGTGCGATCTGAGTCTGCCTGGCAGTATCGGGCTCTCGACGGCGCGCACGCTGGCCGCGCGCGCGCCTGCTTTGCCGCTGGTGGTCCTGACCGGATTGGCAAGCCGGGAACTGGGCAACGCGGCGATCCGCGAAGGTGCACAGGACTATCTGGTCAAGGACGAAGCCAGCGGGCCGGTGATCGCGCGCGCCTTGCGTTACGCGATCGAGCGCAAGCGCCTCGCGCTGGCCTTGCGCGCCGCCAACGAAGAGCTGGAGCGGCGCGTGGCCGAACGCACGGCGGAACTGGGACAGTCCAACCAGCTGCTGCGCCAGAGCGAGGCGCGCTTTCGCAGTCTCACCGAGATGTCCTCGGATTTCTACTGGGAATCCGATGTCGAGCACCGGCTCACCCGGCGCGGCTCGGCGGACAAGCCCAGCACCGCCATAGGCTTTCAAGGGCAGGCGCAATTCGGCCTGCGCCTCTGGGAAGTGCCTTATCTGTCGCCGAACGAAGGTGGGTGGCAGGCGCATCGCAGGCTGCTGGACGCACACCTGCCGTTTCGCGAATTCGAAGTCTCCCGGCTGGGCGTCGATGGCAGCGTGCGGCATATCCTGGTGAGCGGAGATCCGGTATTCGATGCGTCCGGGGCATTTGCCGGTTATCTGGGGGTCGGCACCGATATCACCGAGCGCCGGAACCATCAGCAGGATCTGCAGCGCCTGAACGCGTCGCTGGAGGAGCGCGTCAGGGATCGCACGCGCGCGCTGGAGGTGGCGAACAAGGGGCTGGAATCGTTTTCGTATTCCGTCTCCCACGATCTGCGTGCGCCGCTGCGCGCGATCAACGGTTTTAGCCAGTTGCTGGCGCAGCAATGCGCGCCCGGACTCAACGACGAATGCCGCAGCTATGTGGCCAGGATACGCGCTGGAAGCGAAAAGATGGGGCAACTGATCGAGGATCTGCTCCAGTTGTCGCGCCTGTCGCGCCAGCCGATGCAGAAAAGCGACATCGACTTCTCCGCCGTGGTAAGAGAATTGGCCGAGGAGCTCAAGGCGGGAGACCCTGCCCGTAGGGTCGAGTGGACGATAGCCCCCGGGGTCCGCGTCGAAGGCGACGCCGGACTGCTCAGAGTGGTGCTGCAGAATCTCGTCGGCAATGCCTGGAAATACAGCGCCGGGCGCGAGCTCGCGCGCATCGAATTCGGCGCGGCCACGCAGCACAAGCGCCTGGTGTATTTCGTGCGCGACAACGGCGCGGGCTTCGACATGACATACGCCGACAAGCTGTTCACGGCGTTTCAGCGGCTGCATTCGGCGCTTGAATTCCCGGGTTCGGGCATCGGCCTCGCGACGGTTGCGCGCATCGTTCACCGCCACGGCGGCGAAGTCTGGGCCGAAAGCAAAGTGGACGCAGGCGCGACCTTCTATTTCACCCTTCCCGGGACGGACCAGGGCTGTGACGCCGGGACGCCGGCGATTGCCGATGCGCCGCCTGCCGCCGGGGGCGCTGCGACATGAAGCGCGAGCGCGGGGCGGAAAGCAAAACGGGCGGGACATCGCCGCCCGCGGCGGAAATTGCACTCCCCTGGCACAGCAAGCTGAGGCTGCGCCTGCTGCTGCTGGTGCTCGCGGCGCTCGCGCCGGCGGTGCTGTTGATCCTGTATCTGGCGTCGCAGCAGTACGAGCGTACGCGCGTACAGGCCGAGGAGGCTGCGCTCCAACTGGTTCGAGTCGCCGCGGCGGAGCATATCAAGCAATTCGACGAGGTGCGCCGCATTCTGGTCGCGCTTTCCGGGATGGCGGGGCTGCGCGCGACCGATGGGGCTTCGTGCTCGAATTTCGCCACGGACTTGCTGTCCTACAAGAACGGCCATGCCGGCCTGAAGCTGATCGACGCGAACGGAGCGCGCGTATGCGCCTGGCCGGATCAATACGCCAACGCCTCTGCGCAGGAGATCGTCATCGCCCGGCGCGCGATCGAGGCGCAGCAATTCACGGCCGGCAATCTCGAATTCGCTGAGAAAGGCGGGCGCTCGGAAATCCACTTCGCCTTTCCCAACGCGCATTTCCACGGCCGAAGCGCCAGCGCATTGGTGCTGTCCTTCGATCTGGGGCACGTGGGCGACCTGATTCGAAGCAGCGGATTGCCGCAACAATCGGCGATCAGCGTGATTATCGACGGCAGCCGGATCGCCTACCGCTATCCCGACACCGAACAATGGGTAGGCCGGCACACACCGGCCACCGGCCTGCTTACGCAAAAGCTGCGCGAGCTGAGTGCCGGCGTGGTCGAGACGAAAGGGCTGGACGGCATCTCCCGCGTGTTCGCGTTCGCGCCGGTGTATATCCCCGACTCGCTGCAGACGATGCATATCGTGGTCGGGATTCCCAGCGCCGTCGCCTACCAGTCGGTGACGCGGGAAGCGGGCATCGCCCTGGGCAGCCTGGGTCTGGTGACCGTGATCGTTCTGGCGCTGGCCTGGATCGGCGGGAACGCGCTGGTCGGGCGTCCGATCGAACGCCTGGTTGCGGCGGCGAACCGATTCGGCCACGGCGACTACCGGGTGCGCAACGAGCTCGAACGCCAGAACGGCGAGATCGGCCAGCTGGCCCTGGCGTTCGACGCGATGGCGGATCGCCTGGAAAAGCGCGAAGCGGCCCTGCTCGACGCCGGCGAGCTGCTGCGCCGCAGCGAGGCCAAGTTCCGCGGGCTCGCCGATACCATGGCTTCGGCCGTACTGGTTCACAACGAAGGCAAGCACCTGTACGCGAACCGCTATGTGGAAGTGCTGACCGGTTATTCGCAGGAAGAGTTGCGGGCGATGCATTTCACCGAAGTCATTCATCCCGCATCGCGGGCCCTGATCGAGGCGCGTGCCCAGGCGCGCCGCGCCGGGGCGCCCCTGCCCGCGCAGTGCGAGCTGCGCCTCAACACCAAGGACGGGCGCGAGTGCTGGGTCGAACTCAGCTCGGGCACGGTCGAATTCGGGGGCAATCCGGCAGTCATCGGTACCTTCACCGACATCACCGCGCGCCGCGCGGCCGAAGAAGCCTTGCGCCGCACCCACGACGAGCTCGAGCACCTGGTGGACCAAAGGACATCGCAGCTGAGCGCCGCCAAACTGGATCTGGAAAAGGACATCGCGCAGCGCAAGCTGGCGGAAGCCGAACTGACGCAGCGCAACGCCGAACTCGCGGTGCTGAACCAGCAGCTCAATGACGCACACGGCCTGCTCATGCAGTCGGAAAAGCTGGCCTCGATCGGCCAACTGGCTGCCGGGGTGGCGCACGAAATCAACAATCCTATCGGTTACGTCTACTCCAACCTGGACAGCCTGGAGCAATACCTCGAAGACGTGCTGGGCGTGCTCGACGCCTACGCCGGCGCCGAGGCCGCGATCGCCGATCCCGCCGTGCTGGCGCAATTGCAACAGGTCAAGCAGGAGCGCGATCTGGCCTACCTGCGGCAGGATCTGCCCGCCCTGCTGACCGAGGCCAAGGAGGGGATTACGCGGGTGCGCAAGATCGTGCAGGATCTAAAGGATTTTTCGCGCGTCGACACGGCGCAGCAATGGGAGGCGGCCGATTTGCACCGCTGCCTGGACAGCACGCTCAGCGTCGTGTGGAACGAACTGAAGTACAAGGCCGACGTGAGCAAAGACTATGGCGAGCTGCCTGAAGTCGTATGCGTGCCCTCGCAGCTCAACCAGGTATTCATGAACCTGATGGTCAACGCGGCGCAGGCGATCGAGGGCGCGCGCGGCACAATCACGCTGCGTACCGGAGCCGCCGCCGATACGGTCTGGATCGAGGTCGGCGACACCGGCAAAGGCATTCCCGCCGAGATTCAGGGTCGCATTTTCGACCCGTTCTTCACCACCAAAGCCGTGGGCAAGGGGACCGGCCTGGGCCTGTCCCTGTCCTATGGCATCGTGCAGAAGCATCATGGAACGATAGAGGTGTCCAGCGTGGTCGGCGCGGGCACCACTTTCCGCATCGTCCTTCCGATCAAACAGCCGGCGGACGCAGACAAGAAGTGAGGATGCGATGCAATACCCCGATTCTGGCGTGAAGCAAGATCTGCCCGAGCAAGCGGGCAGCCGGGCCGACGCGGCCGCGGGATCGGCCCCGATCGCGACCGAAGCGGACGGCCGCGAACGCGCACCGGCGATTCCCCTGCGCGTGCTGATCGTGGAGGATTCCGAGGGAGACGCCCGCCTCGTGCTCCTGGAGCTCGAAGCCGGGGGCTACGCCGTTCATCACCAGCGGGTGTATACGGCAGGGTCGATGGCAGACGCGCTTGCATCCGACACCTGGGACATTATCCTGTGCGACTACATGATGCCCGGCTTTACCGGCTTGCAGGCGATACAGTTGTTGCAGATTTCCCGAGTCGATATTCCGCTGATCCTGGTGTCGGGCAACATCGGCGAAGAGACGGCGGTGGAGGCCATGCGCGCGGGCGCGCGCGATTACCTGCTCAAATCGAATCTGCAGCGCCTGGTCCCGGCAGTGCGGCGCGAACTGCACGAGGCGGTCGAGCGCCGCCTGGCGCGCGCGGCAGCCGAGGAACTGGTCCATCTCGCGAGCCACGACCGACTGACCGGTCTGCCGAACCGCAATCTGCTCTCGGACCGCCTGCGGCAGCACATCGCCCATGCCGAGCGCAACACGCAATGCGTGGCGGTGCTCGCGCTGGATGTGCGCGGCATCGGTGAAGTCAACCAAAGCGCCGGTTACGAGACCGGCGACGCGGCGCTGAAGTGCGTCGCGCAAGCGCTGCGGCTTCTGGTGCGCGAAGGCGACACCCTGGCGCGACTCGACGGCGATCGCTTCGCGGTGATGATTGCCGATCTGGACGCGAATGAGCGCGTTGCGCAACTCGCGCAGCAAATGGTGCTCTGCCTGGCCGAACCGGTAGCGGTGGGCGGGCAGACATTTCTGCTGTCGGCGAACGCGGGCATCGCGCTGTTTCCGGGAGACGGGCGCGATGCGGAAACCCTGCTCAAACATGCCAATCTGGCGCTGAGCCTCGCCAAGCGCCAGGGGCGGGGCGCGGTGCAGTTCTTTTCGCGCGACCTGGGCGAGCGTCAGGCGCGGCGGGCTTTGTTGGCAGGCGAACTGCACCTGGGCCTGGAGCGCGGAGAGCTGTTTCTCGAGTACCAGCCGCAGGTGGACCTGCGTTCGGGCAACATCTGCGGATTCGAAGCGCTGCTGCGCTGGCGGCATCCGGAACGCGGCTTGATCTCGCCCGCCGAATTCGTGCCCATCGCCGAGGACTTGGGTTTGATGGTGCCGATCGGGGAATGGCTGACTGCGACGGCCTGCCGCCAGCTGGGTGAGTGGAAAGCGGCAGGCACGGGGGATTTGCGCATGAGCATCAACCTTGCGCCGCAGCAGGTGTGTCAGCCCGAACTGGTGCAGATGCTCACCCGCATCGTCAAGGAGAACGGGATCGATCCGTCGCAGATCGATCTGGAACTGACCGAAAACACGCTGCTCGCCGCAGGGGGGCGCAATCTCGAGCAGATCCGCGCTCTGCGCAAACTCGGGTATACGTTCGCGATCGACGATTTCGGCACGGGCTACTGCAATTTTGCCTATCTGCGCGAATTTCCGGTCGACAGCGTCAAGATCGACCAGTCGTTCGTGCGCGGCGTGACCACCAATCCGAGCGACGCTGCGATCTGCGCCAGCATCGTGGCGGTCGCGCATGCGCTCAAGCTGCGCGTGGTGGCCGAGGGTGTGGAAACCAAGGCGCAACTGGCGTCGATCGCAGGCTTTGGCTGCGACCAGATGCAGGGCTTTCTGTACAGCCGGCCGCTGGGTGCGGCTGACGCAGGCGCGCTGTTGCGCGAAGGACGCAAGCTCGCCGCGGAACATGGCGCCGAATCGGCGCTGCGCACGCTGCTGATCGTCGACGACGAGCCGAATATCGCACTGGCATTGAACCGCAGCCTGCGCCGCGACGGGTATCGCATCCTGATCGCCAACGGCGCCGACGAAGGGTTCGATCTGCTCGCCCGCAACCGCGTCGGCGTGATTTTGTCCGATCAGCGTATGCCCGTGATGAACGGCACCGAGTTTTTGCGCCGGGTGAAGGACCTGTACCCCAATACCGTGCGCATCGTGCTCTCGGGCTATACCGATCTGCAATCGGTGACCGACGCCATCAATCAGGGAGATATCTACAAGTTTCTGACCAAGCCCTGGGAGGACAGGGAGTTGCGGGAAACGCTGCGCGAGGCCTTTCTGCGCCAGGAGCTCGCAGCCGAGAACGCGCGCCTCTCCACGGAGATCAGTGCAGCCAACCAGCGGCTCGAGGCCACGCTGGCGGCCAAGAGCGATCAGCTCGACCGGGGCGAGACCGTGCTCAAGGTCGCCTACGAAGCCCTGGCGGCGATACCGGTCGCGGTGCTGGGCATCGATCCGGCGGGCATGATCGCGCTGAGCAATGCCGCGAGCGACGCCTTGCTCGGCGGCGGAGCGCCGCTGGTCGGCAGTTTCGCCGAGGAGCGTTTGCCGCAGGGCCTGCTCGATTGCCTGGCAGTCACTGTCGCCGGTGACGCCGAACCGGTTCCGGCGCGCATCGGCGGCGAGGACTACCGGGTGGTGCGCTACGCGCTGGGAGCGGCTTCGGGCGGAGCGGGCACGCTGCTGACGCTGCTGCGGAGCGCTGCGGCATGAACCCCAAAAAGCTGCCGACGCTGAACGAAGTGGTGCAGAAGGTGCGCCGCCTGCAACCGCTGCGCGCGATCGTGCTCGACGTGCTGGGCAGCCTGGAGCAGCCGCGCACGAATCTGGTCGATCTGGCTCAGGGGATAAGCCGTGATGTGGTCATCGCCTCGAGCGCCTTGCGCATCGTCAATTCGCCCTTTTACGGCCTGCGCTCGCCGGTCGAATCGGTGCAGCAGGCGGCGATGATACTCGGCATCAGCAATCTACGCGGAATCATCGCCGCAGCGGCGCTGGTCAAGGACTACGAATTGCCGCGCGACGGCCCGTACGCCGCGGAGCGCTTCTGGATGCACAGCTTCGGCTGCGCCGTCTGGGCGCGGCTGCTGGCCGAACGCGCGCACGAGGTCAAAGACCTCGCGTTTACCGCCGGCTTGTTGCACGACGTGGGCAAGATCGTTCTGGCGATGCATTTCGGCGAACTGTGCAGCGAAATCGCCGAGCGCGCGCAAGCGGAGGGCCGCGCGGTGCATCTTTTGGAAAGCGAGATCCTCGGCTTCGACCATGCCCGCGTCGGCGCCGAGCTGCTCGCCCACTGGCGCTTGTCCGAACGCATGGTGCGGGCGGCGGCGCTGCATCACACGCCGGCGCAGCAGGGCGAGGATCCGATCGCAAGCCTGGTGCGCGACGCGAACCGAATCGAGCACCTGACCGACTCGGGCGGGGCGGCGGCGGGCGAGTCGCTGTGCGCCATGCCAGGGATGACGGATGGCGAGATGCAGGACCTGGCGCAATCGGCCAGGCGCGAGTGCGAGGTCATGCGCGCGCTGCTGCAAAGCGACAGCGCGGCAGGGAAGACCCATTGAGCAATGCAGACCCGGATACCAGGGAGCGAACGACATGACTGACATCGAAGCCTCAAACGCAGCCGAGGAGCAACCGCCATCAAGCGATGCGCCGGCGCTTTTTTCTCTGCTGCTGGTCGATGACGAACCGAATATTCTCAACGCGCTGAAACGCCTGCTGCACGGCCGTGGTTACAGCCTGTACACGGCAAACAGCGGCGCCGAAGGCCTGGCCATCATGACGCGCGAAGCTATCGACATGGTGATCTCGGACATGCGCATGCCTGAAATGACGGGTGCGGAGTTTCTGGCCACGGTGCGCATTGCCTGGCCGGGTACCGTGCGCGTGCTGCTTACCGGGTATGCGGACATCGCGTCGACCATCGAAGCGATCAACCAGGGCGAGATATTCAGGTACGTGTCCAAACCCTGGGACAAGGCGCAGCTGATCGCAGTGGTCGAGCAGGGGCTGGAGCGCAAGGCGCTGGAGCGCGAAAAGCGGCGCCTGGAGTTGCTGACACGCAGGCAGAACACCGAACTGGCGGAACTCAACCGCACGCTGGAAGCGAAAGTCGAACTGCGCACGGCGGATGTGAAGGAGGCGCATGCCAGGCTGCGCACCGGCTTCCTGAATACGGTGCGCGTATTTTCCAGCATCGTCGAAATGCGCGACGGCTCGATGGCGGGTCACTCGCGGCGCGTCGCCGAACACGTGCGCGGCATTGCCCGGCGCCTGGCGGTTCAGCCGGATGCGGCCCAGGAAATGCTGTTCGCCGCCTTGCTGCACGACATCGGAAAAATCGGGCTCGCGGACCGTATCCTTGCGCGTCCGTTTCCTCTACTGAGCGTCGAGGATCGCAATGAATACATGAAGCACCCGGCCAAAGGCCAGGCGCTGCTGATGGCGATGGAATCGCTGCATACCGCCGCCGGCATCATCCGCATGCATCACGAGCGCATGGACGGCACCGGATATCCGGATCATCTGCAAGGGGAGGAAATTTGGCAGGGTGCGCGCATTCTCGCCGTGGCCGACGACTACGACGAAATGATCCACGGCGGACTGCTGGAAAAGCCCTGCAGCGCCACGAGCGCGCGGGAACATATTCTGCACGGGCGCGGCCGGCGCTATGATGCGGGCGTCGTCGACGCGTTTCTGGAGCAGTTCGAACCCGCTGCTGCCGGCACCAGGCAGCCGGAGCGCGAACTTGGCACCGAACAGATCGAGCCGGGCATGGTGCTCACGCGCGACTTTACTTCCCGCGAAGGCATGCTGCTTCTGGCGCGCGACCACGTGCTCGACGCAAAGCTGATTCGGCAGATCCGCGCCTACGAACGGTCCGAGGGCGGGAGGATTGCAGTATGCGTGCGGGCATAGTCAACCCGCCGGGACAGCGCCGGCTGGGGCAAAGCGTGAGAGCATGGCGAATCGGAACCAAGAACCAAGAACCAAGAACCAATACGGAGGACAGGCAATGACATTCTTGAGCTGGCGCAGCGACTACGAAATCGGTGTGGCGCAAATCGACACAGAGCATCGCAGTCTGCTCAACCTCATCAATGCGTTTCACGAAAAGAGTGTGCAGGGGGCCGGTCAAAGCGAAATGGCCCAGTTGCTGAACCGGCTGGTTTCCTATGCCGAGGAGCATTTTCAGCATGAAGAAAAGGTGATGAGCGACAATGACTATCCGCGGCTCGATCAGCAACGGGAGCAGCACGTCAAGCTCGTCACCTCCATATTCGCGATCAACGAGCGATTTGCGACGCAGCCCGCGAAAGCGAGCACCGAAACGCTGCAGTTCGTCAAGTCGTGGCTGCTCGACCATATCATTCAGCACGATATGGACATCGGCGATTTCCTGAGGCGCAAGGCGGCGCAGGCCGCCAAGGCCGCCAAGGCCGCCAAGGCGGACCAAGTTGCACCGGCAGCCAAGTCCGACAAGGTCGACAAGGCCGAGAGCAAAGACGAGCCCGAGTAATGCCACGTACCGCGGGGTCAGGACTTGTATTGACGCATTTGCCTCAATACGAGACCTGACCCCACGCAGCGCACGAAGGCATACTGCCTGAAAAACCGCGTCCCTATTGGATCTCCAGCCGGCAACGCCGGAGGCGGCAGGCCGACATGCGCAGCGTCGCGGTCAGGTTTGGTCGAGGAGCCGCCGGACATGCCGCTTGAGCGATGGGAGTTCCTGCACAACAACATTCCAGACCACATCGAGGTTCACGTTGAAGTAGCCGTGAATCAGCTTGTCGCGGGTGCCTGCAATATCCCGCCACGGGATCGTCGGTTCCCGTCCTTTTAATTCGCCACTGAGGTTCCTGACGGCTTCGCCGACAATTTCGAGTTGCCGAATGACCGCGCTCTGGACCATCTCGTCGCTGAAGAACGCCGCGCGACCGCCGGTAGTGAAACGTTCGATCCGCACAATAGCCTGAAGTACATGGTCGAGATAAAGTTCGTCACGCTCGCTCACAGCGGGCGCGCCTCGGCAAGTATGCGCGCCCTGAGCTTCGGATGAAGTTCCTCCTCGGTGCATAGGTCGACCTTGAGGCCGAGCACTTCCTGCATATCCAACTGCAGTCCGACATACTCGAACAGCGAAATGCCTGGGCCAATATCCACCAGCAGATCAATATCACTGCCGTCCTTGTCCGACCCGTTTGCCACTGAGCCGAACACGCGCAAGTTGCTCGCACCGCGGGCTGCAGCGATGGCCAGAATTCTTTCTCGCTGTGCGGCAAGGGCTTCGGAGGGACGCATGAGCACCATTTTCGCAGGTTTCGAGGTGACGCGCCGGCATCCGAGCGGCGCTGTACCGCCGAGTCATGCAGCACCACGGCGTCAGGTCTTGTATCGACGCATTTATCTCGATACGAGACAAATGGATTTGAAGTGTGGAACCGTATAGGTTACAATAGACCAATGATCAAGTCGTTCGCGCATAGAGGCCTGGCGCTGTTTTTCACCAGCGCGAAGACCAGCGGCGTCCAGGCTATTCATGCAAAGCGCCTGCGATTGATCCTGGCACAACTCGACAAAGCGGTGACCATTGCGGACATGAATATTCCAAGTTTGCGTCTGCACGAATTGAAGGGCAGGCGCAAAGGCGTGTGGGCGGTAAGTGTGCAGGCCAACTGGCGCGTGACGTTTCGCTTCGAGAACGGCGAAGCGCAGATTGTCGATTACGAGGACTACCATTAGAGGCGCACGATGCAGATGCACAATCCACCCCACCCCGGAGAGATACTGCAAGGTTTGTGGCTGGAACCCATGGGTATCAGCATTTCCGATGCCGCTCGAGCGTTCGGAGTCAGCCGCAAGACCTTGTCGAAAATCGTCAACGGCCGCGGGGCGGTCATGCCGGAAATGGCCATGCGTTTGTCGCTGGCGCTCGGGACCAGCGCGGAACTGTGGTTGGCGCACCAGGCCGCATACGACCTCTGGCAGCTTTCCCGGCTGCGCAGGTCCTTGCACGTTGCGCCGCTGGCGGCGTGAATCCCCGGCCGTAGAGGCGTTGAAACCGGAGATCGCGATGGAATTCGTGAAAGTGACGTTTCCGACCAGTCGCTACGTCTACGTCGACGGGGTGCAGGGCGGCCGCACCAATACGGTCCTGCGCATCGAAGCGGGAACGCACGCTTTCGATCTGGGCAACCTGGCGAATTACGCGCCTGAGTCGCAGGAACTCGTTGTGGAAGGGACGACGGTATTCGAGCCGCTGACGGTCGCTTTCACGAAGAAGGCGCCATAGCGATGCCGGGCGGTCTCCTCAGGGCCTGCGCGATTTTCGTTGGTGCGTTGTTCCTGAGCGCCTGCGCCGGTTTCCCGCCGAATCCGCCGCTGGCAAGATACGACCCGTCCGCGGGCTATCGCTTCGAACTGCTGGATCAGGGCGGCAACAGCGACGGTTTGTTCGTCATCCTCGCGTTCTCCGGCGGCGGCACCCGGGCGGCCGCCTTGTCCTACGGCGTGCTGGAAGCGCTGCGCGACACGCGCATCGAACTGGACGGCCGCACGCTGTCGCTGCTGGACGAAGTCGACGTGATATCGGCCATATCCGGCGGCAGTTTCACGGCCGCCTACTATGCCTTGCACGGAGCGCGCGCGTTCGACGATTTCCCGCAGCGCTTTCTCTACCGGCCGGTCGAATCCGAACTCATCCGGTCCGTGATGCATCCCGCGAGTTGGCTCAGGCTTGCCGGGCCCAGCTTTGGCCGCAGCGATCTGGCGGCCGAGTTCTACGACCGGGAGGTGTTCGGCGCGAAGACCTACGCCGACGTCGCCGCCCGGCGCCGCCGGCCGTTCGTGATCCTGAACGCGACCGACATGTCGCTGGGCGCGCAGTTTTCGTTTGTTCAGGACCAGTTCGATCTGCTGTGCTCGGATCTGTCCGGCGTTTCGCTAGGGCGCGCCGCCGCTGCCTCCTCCGCGTTCCCGGGACTGCTGACGCCGCTCACGTTTCGCAATTACGCCGGCAGTTGCGACTATCGCCAGCCGCCATGGGTCGAGCGCGCGCTGAAGGATCGCAAGTCGCGCGTCAATACCGGCCGCACGGCGAGCGCAGAGCGACGCCTGTCGTATGCCGAGAACGGCGACGCAAAGCGCGACTACATCCACCTCATCGACGGCGGCGTGGCGGACAATCTCGGCCTGCGCGAACCGCTCGCGGCGGTGGCGAATCTCAACCATCCGTGGAGCGTGTTGCGGCTCATCAATCTGGAGCAGGTGAGCAAGTTGGTGGTGATCGTGGTGAACGCCGCCACCGATCCGGTGAATCCTCGCGACCGGACGCCGAAAGTGCCCGGGCTCCTCGACACGGTGACCTCCGCGGCCACCGTGCCGCTGAACAACTACAGCACCGATACGCTGGACCTGCTGCGCCGCACCGTGGACGAGTTCAACGAATCGGCGCGCCTGCTGTCGGGCTGCAAGGCACTGGCGGCGGCAAAGGGCGCGCAATGCGCGCTCGACATCGTGTCGCCGCGCCAGATCGAATTGTTCCCGATCGAAGTCGCGTTCGAATACATCGACGATGCCGCGGAGCGCGCCTGGTTCAAGAACCTTCCGACCACGCTGCAACTGCCGCGGGAGACGGTGGACAAACTGCGCAGTGCGGGGCGCCGGATCCTCGGCGAAGATCCGAATTTCAGGAAATTGATGCAGGCGCTGCGCGCCTGCCCTGCGACCGGCGGGCGGCACTGCTGATGCCGGCCAGGAACACGCTCAAGTATTTTAGGGAAGATGCCGTAAACAATGGGTTCGGAGATAGCCGGAACTGAAGTGCCTGGCAGTTTCGTCACGGTCCGCAGGCTGGAGTGATTCGTCTCTAGGGCAGAATGCATGGGTATAGGCAAGCCGGTCCCGGAGCGACGCGAATTCCGGCAGGTTCTGAAATAGGGGTACGATAGGCGGTACGCGCCCTTACTCGGCGCCCTGCCGGCGTGATCCCGGGTCGATTGCACTACCGGCCAGGTAAGAGGAAATACCGTGAAAACCTACAGACTGCTGCATCTTGCCGCCGCCAGCCTCGCGGCGACGGCCTGCGCCGGTGCCGCGCTGGCGGAGGATCTGGCGATTCCCGGCAGCGGCAACCCGGAGTACGTGCTGGCGCAACTTGCGGACGTGTTCAACCGGCAGCAGTCGGCGCACCGTGTCAGCGTGCCGCCTTCGACGGGAACCGCTGGCGCGCTGCGCGATGTGCGGGCCGGAACGGCCAGCCTCGGACGGGTCGGCCGTCCGCTCAAGGACGCGGAGCGCGGCGGAGGTCTGAGTTACGTCGCGCTCGGCCGCGATCCGGTCGCGTTCGCGGCCGGGGCCAAGGTCACGGCGCGCGCCATTACGCAGGCGCAGGCCGTGGACGTGTTTCGCGGCAAGATCAGCGACTGGCGCGAACTGGGGGGAGACCCCGGCCCGATCCGAGCCATCGGGCGCGAGTCAGCCGACGCTTCGCGCCAGGCGCTCAGCCGCGCGATCAAGGCGTTCGAGAACATCAGCTTCGGCGACAACGTGAAGGCGGTGCACCTGGACCCGCAAATGATCGAACTGCTGGACCGGTTTCCGACCAGCCTGGGCTTTCTCAATCGCTCGGGCCTGGCCGCGTGCAAGACAAAGATCGTGCTGCTGGCGCTCGACGGGGTGGAGCCGACGCCGGAAAATGTCGCAAGCGGACGCTATCCGCTGTGGCTCGAATTGGGGCTGATCTACACGGCAGACGGGCTGACGCCGGCGGGAAAGGCGTTTCTTGAGTTCGTGCGCTCCCCTGCAGGCGCGCGCGTCCTGCGTGCGCACGGCGTGCTTCCACCCGCCTAGGCGGGGACTGTGTGCGGTTCGCTGCGCAATCCGCGGGGCCGACCTTGAGCCTGGGGAGCACAGATAGATGAAACGGCGCCTGAGCACCGGCACGACGCTGGCGGTGTTGTTCACGCTGCTCCTGGCGCTGTCGCAATGGGTCGCCTACCGGGTGTCGGGCGAACTGCTGCGCGCCGTCGTGCAAGAGCGCGAAATCGACAAGGTCAAGACAGTCAGCCGCGTCATCGAGCGCCTGATCGCGCAGCAGACCGTGCGCGTCAGAGAGTCTTCGCGCCTGCTGGCGTACTCCGGCGATTTGGCGAAGGCGCTGCTATCGGCCGATCGCGGCCGGCCCGAGGCGCTGCACGTCATGCTCGACGAGGCCTACGCGGTTGCCAGGCTGGATCTGCTGCAGGTGACCGATGCGAGCGAAATCGTGGTCTATCGCGCGGAAGACCCGGCACGACGGGGCGATCGATCGAGCGCCTGGGGTATCGCGGAGGCCATCGCCGGCAGCGCGACCCTGGTCAGCTCAGAGGGCAAGCAGGGCACGGTGGTGCGCGCGGTCGAGCCGCTGCGCCGCGACGGGAAGGTCATCGGCACGCTGAGTGCCGGCCTGGTGCTGAATGAGCGCTTGATCAAGGAACTGGCGGCTGACGCCGGGGCGGAGCTGGCGCTGCGCGCACGCACGGGACAGGTGGCGACATCGGCGCCCGAACTCGCCACCGGGCTCGACCAGACCGCGATCGACGAAGCGTTCGAGAAGAAGATCCCGGTCTACCGTCCGGATGCCGCGCGCCGGCTGATGCGCGCGTATCTGCCGATACTCATCGTCGACGATGCGCACGTGATCGTCGCCCAGATCGACGGTTCGGAGGCCTATCGCCTGCTCGGCGCATCCTACCGTCGCGCCGCGATCTACGGCGGCCTGATCCTCGCGGCAAGCCTGCTGCTGCTGTTAGCGACGCTGCACCGGGCGTTGCGCCCCTTGCGCGAGTTGCGCCGTCGCGCCGAACAGACCGCAATCGAACTCACCGGCCAGGCGATCCAGTCCGAGAACCGGGACGAAGTGGCCTCGGTGGTCGAGGTGCTGGATACGCTGACGCACAGGCTGGTGGGGCGCAATCAGGAGCTGGCCGAAGCCAAGGCGCTGGCTGATGCGGCGAGCCGCGCCAAGTCCCAGTTCCTCGCCAACATGAGCCACGAGATCCGCACGCCGATGAACGGCGTGCTCGGCATGACCGAATTGCTGCTCAATTCGGATCTGAACGGGCGCCAGCGCCGGCTTGCCGAGACCGCACGCCAGTCGGGCGAGACGCTGCTGCAGGTCATCAACGACATCCTCGATTTCTCCAAAATCGAGGTGGGCAAACTGCATCTGGAGCAGGTCGATTTCGAACCGAGCCGCACCCTGGAGCAGGTAGTCGGCCTGTTCGCGGCGGCGGCCCAGGCAAAGCGCCTGGAGTTGATCCTGCACGTGGAGGACGCGACGCCCGCGGTGCTGCGGGGCGACCCCGGGCGGCTGCGGCAGATCATGAGCAACCTGATCGCCAACGCGGTCAAATTTACCGACCGGGGAGAAGTCATCGTGCGCGCCGGCGTGGCGCAGAACAGCGGCGATCGGGTGCTGCTGCGCTTCGAGGTCAGCGACACCGGCGTCGGCATTGCGCCCGAAGTCCAGTCACGCATATTCGACGCCTTCGCGCAAGCCGACGGCAGCACTACGCGCAAGTACGGCGGCACCGGCCTGGGGCTGGCGATCAGCAAGGAACTGGTGGAGTTGTTCGGCGGCGAGGTCGGGGTAAGCAGCCAGCCAGGGCGCGGCTCGACCTTCTGGTTGACCCTGCCGTTCGCGAAACCGCAGGGCGCCGCGCCGGTTTTGCCGGCACCGCCCGAGGCGCTGCGCCACCGGCGTGTGCTCGTGGTCGACGACAATGCCGCCAACCGCGATATTCTCTGCGACCAGCTCGCGTCACTGGGGCTGCGCGCGGACAGCGCGGCGGGCGGCCATGAGGCGCTGAGCGCATTGTATGCGGCTGCGGGCCGCGACCCCTATTGGCTTGCCGTGCTCGATATGCATATGCCGGGGATGGATGGATTGAGTCTGGCGCAGATAATCCGGGGCGACACCGCGTTCGATGCCGTCCAACTGCTGATGCTGAGTTCGATCAGCCACGATGTGCCCGCACCGCGGCTGCGCGAACTGCGCGTGCGCCGCTGGCTTACCAAACCCCTGGGCCAGCGCCAGCTGAGCGATTGCCTGATCGAATTTACCAGGCTCGAGGCCGTGGCGCCGGTGGCGCCACCGGCGTCCGACTCAGGCACTGTCCCCGGCGAGCGCGCGCTGCGGGTGCTGGTGGCGGAGGACAATCCGGTGAATCAGGCGGTGGCAGAGGCCATGCTGGCGGCGCTGGGTCACGGCTGCGATTTCGCCGCGAACGGGCGCGAGGCGCTCGATGCGGTGTCGCGTCGCGCATACGACGTGGTGCTGATGGACTGCCAGATGCCGGAGCTGGACGGTTTTGAGGCGACGCGGGAACTGCGCCGGCGCGAGGCCACCGCGGGTGCGCCCAGGCTGCCGGTGATCGCGCTGACCGCGCATGCGCTGGAGGGCGACCGGGAGCATTGCCTTGCCGCAGGTATGGATGCTTATCTCTCCAAACCCTACTCTCGGGAGCAGTTGCGGGAGGCCATCCGGGTCCAGTTGGAACGCCAGGCGCATGCGTCGGCGCCGCCTGCATCCGACCCTCCGGATGCAGGCGGCGCCGCGGGTGGGCTGGAACGGCATGCGCTGGATACCATACGCTCCCTGGAGAAGCCGGGAAGCAGCGCGGTGCTCGAGCGCGTGATCGGGATTTACCTCAAGAACACGCCTAAGCTGGTGCAGGCGATGCGCGCTGCAGCGGAGTCGGGCGATGCAGCGGCCCTGGGCAATGCCGCGCACGCACTGAAGTCGAGCAGTCTTTACGTCGGCGCCGCGAAAATAGGCGCGCTGTGCCGCGAGATCGAGGCGGCGGCCCGGTCCGTGCCTGCGTCCATGCCGCTGGCGCCGGTCGCCAAGCTCGAGTCGGAATACCTGCGCGTCGAGCAGTGGTTGCGCGCTGAACTGGGACAGGGGCCAGAATGAACGATACGCAGCAGCCAAGTCCGGACGCGCTGGTCCTCGTTGTCGACGACGACGAGACCGCGCGCGTGCTGACCGAGATCGTGCTCACCAACGCGGAATTCCGGGTGGTTCAAGCCGAAAACGGCAGGCAGGCGCTGGAGGTGTTCGCTGCCGAGCGGCCTGACATCGTGCTGCTCGACGTCAGCATGCCGGTGATGGACGGCTTCGATGCCTGCCGCGAATTGCGCCAAATGCCCGGCGGCGAAAGCGTCCCGGTGCTGATGCTGACCGGCCACGACGACATCGGCTCGATCAACCGCGCCTACGAGGTCGGCGCCACCGATTTTCTGGCCAAATCGGGCAATCTGGAAATCATCGCGCACCGGGTGCGCTACATGCTGCGCGCGGCGCGCGCGTTTTCGGAGCTGGAGAAGAATCGCGAAGGGCTGTCATCGGCGCAGCGCATGGCGCGCATGGGAGGCTGGGAGTGGCAGGTCGATTCCAGGCGGCTTTTCCTGTCGACGGAAGTTTGTGAAATGCTCGGATTGAGCGCGGTCGACTTTGCCGGCAATTCGGAGCGCTACATGAGTTTCATCCACAGGGAGGACCGGGAGGGCGTGCGCGAGGCGGTGCTTGCCGCGCTGCGCGGCATCCGCCCGTACGACGTGCATCACCGTATGACGCTGCCGGACGGAACCGAGCGCCACGTGCACGCGAAGGCCGAAGTCAGCTACGGCGCCGGCGGCAGGGTGCAGAGCATGCGCGGGACGATCCAGGACGTGACCGAGCGTTGGCTGGCGGAGCAGAAGATCCACAGTCTTGCCTACTACGACAGTCTCACCGGCCTGCCCAACCGGCTCATGTTCCGCGATCAGCTGGACCGGGCCATCGCGCGCAGCGTGCGCGACGGGCAGCAGCTGGCGGTGATGTTCCTTGACCTGGACAAATTCAAGCGCGTCAACGATACCCTGGGCCATTCGGTCGGGGATCAGTTGCTGGCGGCCGCAGCGGAGCGCATCGCCGACTGCGTGCGCGGCACCGAGATGGTGAGCCGCGACGCGACTGCGCTGCCGGCGCCGCAGCCGGCGCAAGGTGCGCAGACGGCAAACTTCCCGCATGTGGGGCGGCTCGGCGGCGACGAATTCACGCTGTATCTCGTCGACGTGGGCGAGCCGCAGAACGCGGCCAGGGTGGCGCGGCGTATCTTGGACGAGCTTGCGCAGCCTTTTGTTCTGGGGCAACACGAGATCGGCATGAGCGCGAGCATCGGCATCGCGGTGTGCCCCGCCGACGGCAAGGACGTCGAGGTACTGCTGGGCAACGCCGATGTGGCGATGTACCACGCGAAGGAGCAGGGCCGCAACAACTACCAGTTTTACAGCCGCGCGATGAACGCGGAGGCGTTTCAGAAGCTGTCCCTGGAAAGCAATTTGCGCAAGGCGCTCGAGCGGGAGGAATTCCTGCTCCATTACCAGCCGCTGGTGAATGTCGCCAGCGGCGCGGTGGTGGGAGCCGAGGCGCTGATCCGCTGGCAGCACCCCGACATGGGCATGGTGTCGCCGATTGCATTCATTGCGCTCGCCGAAGAGACCGGGCTGATCGTGCCGATCAGCGAGTGGGTGCTCGATCGGGCCTGCCGCGACGCGGTGGCCTGGCAGCGCAGCGGTACGCAGCCGGTGACGGTATCGGTGAACCTGTCCGGCGTGAATATCCGCCAGGATGCAATGCCGCAGACGGTGGCGCGCGCGCTGGCGGCGAGCGGGCTGGATTCGCGCTGCCTCAAACTGGAGCTGACCGAGAGTGTGCTGATGCGCGATGTCGAGGCCACCCTGGCGGTGCTGAACCGGCTGAATGAGATGGGCGTGAAGCTTTGCATAGACGATTTCGGCACCGGCTACTCTTCATTCAGCTACCTGCGCCGCTTTCCGCTGCATACGCTCAAGATCGATCGCTCGTTCGTGCGCGACGTTCCGGGCCACGAGGACGTCGCTGCCATCACCCGGGCGATCATCGCCATGGGGCACAGCCTCAAGTTCAATGTGGTCGCCGAGGGCGTGGAGACGCACCCCCAGCTCGATTTCCTGCGCGATCTGGGCTGCGACGAATATCAGGGATATCTGTTCAGCGCCGCGATTCCTGCGGCGCAGTTCGAGGCGCTGTTGCGCGAGGCGGCTACGCGGCGCGGATAGGTTCGAGCACGAAGGGCGCGCCGCAGCGCTGGCTGATGTCGCGGATTTTGTCCGACAGCGCTGGCGGGATCGGGATCCCCTCGCGCAGGCGCAGTTCGCGCTCTTCGGCCTCCGGATCCCCGGGCACCAGCACCGGCTCGGCCGGATCGGCGGGCCTGGTCTGGTGCAGCACGTCGATCACCGCATCCAGGTCGTCTTCGAATTCGCCTTCGGGCCGGAACATTTTCGGGTCGAGCGCAAGGAAGAAATGCCCGACGTTGTCCGGTTCGTTCGCGCCTTGCGTCTTGGCGTTGATCGGGCGGAACGAGCCGCCGGAGAGCGTGGCAGAGAGTATCTGCGCCACGACGCCGAGGCCGTAGCCCTTGTGGCTGCGCATCTCGGCCGTGCCGCCGACCGGCGTCAGTCCGCCGCCTTCATGCTTGAAGATGTAGTCGAACGCCGCGTCAACATCGGTCACCGGCGCGCCGTGCTCGTCCGCGACCCAGCCGGACGGGACGGACTCCCGGTTCAGATGGTAGATCTTGACCTTGTTCGCGGCGACGGTGCTGGTCGCCATGTCGAGGAGGAAGGGGCGGTTGCGCCGCGCCGGCGCCGCGAACGCGATCGGATTTGTGCCGAGCACGGGCACCGCCGCGCGCGTGGGCACGACGCAGATGGTGCGCGCCGAACTGGTGACCAGGCCGATCAGACCCTTATTCGCCGCCATGGCCGCGTAATATCCGGCGGCGCCGAAATGGTGCGAATTGAACACCGACACGGCGCCTATGCCCATGGCCTGCGCCTTCCTGATCGCGAGTTCCATCCCCATGACGCCTGCGGGATGTCCCAGCCCGGCATCGGCATCCACCAGCGCCGTGACCGGATTCTCGCGCACGACGCGCGGCTGCGCCTTCAGATTCAGCCGGCCCTCGGTGCGCAGGGTCTCGTACATCGTGAGCATCGATATGCCGTGAGAGTCGATGCCGGCGAGATCGGTTTCCAGCATCACGTCGGCGGTGGTGCGGACCAGGTCCGCATCCATGCCCCAGGCGCCGAGGATGGAGGCGATCTGCTGTCGTACGTGTTCGGCCGAAACGTTCATTTGCAGAAGGGCTCTATGGCGGGCTGTCGCATGGATTGCTGTCGCATGGCTCTGTCGTATTGTTCTGTCGTAGTGCTCTGACTTGCTACTATTTGTCGACCCAGGGGATCTCTTTCCACAACTGGCGGAATTGCGCATCCGCGTTGCGCAGTTCGATCTCGTATTTCGGCGGCGGCAGATAGCGCAGCGGGGCGAAGAATTTCGCCGCCTGAGCCTGGAACGCCGGGTCGTTGGCGGCGCGCTCGACCGCCTTGACCAGGCGTTCGCGAATCGCGGGCGGCAGGCCCTTGGGGGCGGCCATGCCGCGCAGCGAGGCGAGTTCGATGTCGTAGCCCTGCTCCTTGAACGTGGGCAGATCGGGCGCGAGCGTGGTGCGTGTCTGGCTCATCTGGCCCAGTTGGCGCATCGGCGTGCCGCCCTTGGAATATTGCAGCGCCTCGCCGACATTGATCGCGGCGACCACGATCTGCTTGCCGGCGAGCGCGGTGCGCACGTCGGCCGCGCCCTTGAACGGGATGTGGTTCATTTTCACGCCGGCCATCTTTTCGAACAGGAGCATCGCGAGGTGATCGTCCGAGCCCGCGCCGGTGGTGCCTACGCTGACCAGGTTCGGGTTCGCCTTGGCATAGGCGGCCAGATCGGCGAGGTTCTTGTACGGGCTGTCCGCGTGCACGGAGAAATTGTCCGGGTCGTCCACCAGGTTCCCCAGCAGATCGAAACTCTGCCAGGTGAACGCGGTCTTGCGCTCGATCGGGACGGTGAGCAGGCTGGGCGTGTTGATGAAGCCTATGGTATAGCCGTCCGGCGCGGCGTTGGCGAGCGCGGTGAAGCCGATCTCGCCGCCGGCGCCGGGGCGGTTCACCACCAGAATCCGTGCGCCTTCGCCCAGGTATTTTTCGATATAGGGCACGATCGCGCGCGCCACGAGGTCGGTGCCGCCGCCCGGGGCGTAGGCGATGATCATGTTGATCGGCTGCTCCGGGTAGGCGGCTGCGCCGGTTGCGGGCAGCAGGCCGGCCAGGCCGCAGGCAAGCAGCGCCGCAGCCTGAAGATGCTTGGCTGCGGCTAGTGCAATGCGCCGAAATGTTTTCATTGGATCTCTCCTGATTGTCGATGGTTGAATCTAGTTCGCTTCATTTCCGCGGCGTTCATTCCGCAACCGGCACCTGCACCGGCATGCCCAGCGCGGCTTCGAAGCGCGCGGCATAGGCCGGCCACACTTCGGGGTTGATCAGGCGTGGCGGGCGTCCGCCCTTCAAGGCGCCGACGATCTGCTCGGCTGCGATCGCCGCCATGTTGCGCCGCGCTTCGTGCGTCACGCCGGCGGTGTGAAAGCTCGCGACGACGTTGTCGAGTTTGAGCAGCGGGTGGTCCAGGGGCGGCGGTTCCTGCTCCCACACGTCCAGGCCGGCGCCGGCGATATGCCCGGACTGCAGCGCCTGCAGCAAGGCGGCTTCGTCGTGGATGCCGCCGCGCGCAGTAGTGACGAACAGCGCGCCGCGCTTCATCCGGCCCAGTGCGGAGGCGCTGATCATGCCCAGGGTGTCCTTGGCGCGCGGGCAATGCAGCGATACGACATCGGCGCGCGCGAGCAGTTCGTCCAGGGTCACGCAAGCGGCGCCGCGGCGGCTGATTTCTTCTTGCGTCAGGTAGGGATCGGTGGCGATCACTTCCATGCCGAAGGCACGGGCCAGCGTCGCCGCGCGGGTGCCGACATGGCCGATGCCGACGATGCCGAACACCTTGCCGCCCAGTTCGTGCCCCATCACGTCTTCGCGCGAGAAGCCCTGTTCATGCCGCAAGCGCTGGTCGCATTCGACGATCCTGCGCGACAGCGCGAGCAGCAGGGCGAAAGCGTGCTCGGCGACCGAGTCCGCGTTGCCGCCGGCCTGGTTCATCACCGCGACGCCGGCCCTGGTGCAGGCCGCGACATCCACCGTGTCGTAGCCGGCGCCGGCCGACGACACGCAGAGGAGGGAGGGGCAGCGCGCCAGCAGTTCCGCGCCGACGAACCACTGCCGCGGCAGTTCGTCCTTTGCCGCGGACACATGGTAGACATGCGCGCCCGCCAGCGCCGCCCAGCCCGCTGCGTCGGCGCCGTTGCGGGCGCAGACCGTCAGGTCGATGTCGGGCTCGCGCGCGAGGCGGTCGGCGAACGCCTGGTTCACCGACAGATCGAAACGGACTACGCGCTTGCGCTGTATAGACATCGAGGACGCTCCAGTTTATCGGGCCGTTGCGCGACGGCCGTGGAGCCGGCACGCGGGCGGTTGTGTTCGAGCAATTATACCGACCGTCGCGCGTCCGTTTCGGGATTCATCACTTTTTGTTTCACAGATCACGGTCGATCGCGCAAAATGTCCGCTTGCGTCGGGAGCAGGCGCCGGGAGAACAAGTCAGGCGAACGTGTCGGGAGAAAGTGTCGGGAGAAATCATGGCCGAGGAAACGCTGGCAGTCGGATGCGGTGCGGGTTTTGCGGGGGATCGCTGGGATGCGGCCGGCCCGGGGCATTGGGCTCTGATTCGTCACCGGTTTGATCTGCGTCAATCCAGGTAGCGATGGCGGGCATAGGCTGTCTGAACGCAAATCAAAGCAATCTCTCCTGGCTCGATGAAATCCATCGTCGCTAGAGCGCGTTTCAAAATGACGAGGACATGAACGAGCGGTCCCGCAGGTTTGGCGACACGATAGACCGGCCGATATTTTGGGAGCCGTCGCGGGCGTTTCTGCGATACGCCATCGGAACCATCCTGGCCGGTTGCGTCGCGTTTGTGATCGCGCTTCACTTTTTCGCGCCGGAGCAAACGGTGCGAATCGCCGCCTCGGCCGGGTTCATGCTCCTGGCAGGAGCCGCCTGGGTGCTGCTTGCGCGACACCAGATGAAAGCGGCTGGCCTGACCCTGGGCATCGGGGCGTGGGTCTACGTTACGACCGTATCCATGCTCTTCGGGGGAGTGGCCGGTTCGAGCGTCATTGTCTACCCGCTGATCATCCTGCTGACGACCTGGCTGGTTTCCGAACGTGCCGGATTGGCCCTCGCCCTGCTGACGGTGGCGGTGACCGGGGGCTTCGTCCTCGCAGAGTCATGGGGGTTCCTTCCCGCTCCTGTGGCGACGCCTGCGATCGCGCGCTGGGTCGTTCAGGCGAGCGTTTTCATCATTACGGCAGTGCTGATCGCGCAACTGGTGCGCTCCTATCGGGGCCGGCTTGAAGAAGTGCAGGCCTTGGGCCGCGATCTCGCCCTGCGCACCGCGGAAGTCCTGGCGCGCGAGGACGACCTCAACCGCGCCCAGGCCGTCGCCCATGTGGGCAGCTGGGTGTACGAAATCGCCGCCGATGCGATGCGCCTTTCCGCGGAGACCTGCCGCATTCTCGGCCTGCCCGAAGGGACCAGCGGCAACCGTGACATCTTCCTTTCGTGCGTTCATCCGGAGGACAGGCGCGCGGCGCAGAGCGCCTGGCACGCCGCGCTCGCGGGCGGCGGCGCCTTCGACCACGAGCACCGCATCGTCGCCGGCGAGACCCTGCGCTGGGTGCGGCAGACGGCGGAGCTGGAATTCGACGCCGGCGGCGGACCGGTGCGCGTCGTCGGCACCACGCAGGACATCACCGAGCGCGAACGCCATCAGGCGGCGACCCTCGCCGCACGCAACCAGCTCGCCGCCACCCTGGACGCGATCCCCGACCTGCTGTTCGAGGTGGGGTCGGACGGCCGCTATCATGACTACCACTCTCCGCGCGACGATTTGCTGGCGGTGCCTGCGGGGCAACTCATCGGCAAAACGGTGCGCGAGATGCTTCCTCCTGCCGCCGCCGAAAACTGCATGTCGGCATTGCGCGAAGCCGGTGAAACCGGCCGCTCGCAGGGCAGGCAGTTCGAACTCGCCCTGGCGCAGGGCCGGTTCTGGTTCGAACTTTCGGTGTTGCGCAAACCGGTCGACGCGGAAGAGGAGCCCCGGTTCATCGTCCTGTCGCGCGACATCACCGAGCGCAAGCGCGTCGAGCAGCGCCTGAGCATGGCCATCGAAGTCACGCAGGTCGTCCTGTGGGAACTCGATCTCCTGCGCGACCGGCTTACGTTCGACCAGAATATGCTGCAGATGTTGGGCCTGGAGGCCGATGCGCCTCTGGACAGCCTGAGCGGCTGGATCGAGCACATACATCCTGAGGACCGCGGCCCGTTTCAGCAGCGCGTCGCACTGGCGCTGCAGCCGGGCGACGCGTCGTTCGAATTCGAGTACCGGATGGCGAACAAGGGGGGGGAGTATCAATGGGTGCACACCTGGGGCCGCGTGGCCCGGCGCACCGCGGAGGGGCGGCCGGCGCTTGCCGTCGGAACCTCGATGAACGTCACCGCGCGCAAGCGCGCGGAAGAGGCGCTGCGCGAAAGCGAGAACCGTCTTTCCGCCGTGTTTCACGCCAGTCCCATCGGCATCAGCATCAGCAGCCTGGCCGACGGCAGGATCCTGGACGCGAACGAGGCGGCGCTGCGCATGTACGGCTACGGGCGCGACGAAGCGCTCGGGCGAACGATATTGGAACTGGGGCTGTACGAGGATCCCGCGCAGCGCGAGGAAGTCCTGCGGCATCTGCGCGAGCGGGGAAAAGTCGATCGTTACCCGATCACCCTGCGCAAGCGCAGCGGTGAAGCCTGCATGGTGGAGGTGTCGGTACGCGTCACCGAGCTGCAGGGCGAACAGTATTCGATCGTGATGATGTTGGACGTGACCGAGCGCAAGCGGCTGGAAGAGGTGCATCTGCAGGCGCAGAAGCTGGAATCGCTGGGGACGCTGGCCGGCGGCATCGCGCACGACTTCAACAACATCCTGTCCGCGATTCGCGGCAACGCCGATCTGGCGGCCGAAGACGTGGGACCGGCGCACCTCGCGGCGGAGAGCCTGGCGGAGATCAGGAAATCGACGGCGCGGGCGAGCGATCTGGTGCGCCGGATCATGGCGTTCGGGCGACCCAAGGAAGTCAAGCACGAGGTGGTGGACCTGGGCGTGGTGGTGGACGAGGTGCTGCGACTGTTGCGCTCGACCATGCCGGCGGGCATATCCATGAGCACGGCGTTCGCGCAGGACGCGCCGCATGTGCTCGCCGATTCGGGGCAGGTGCACGAAGCGATCGTCAACCTGACCACCAACGCGGCGCACGCCATCGGGGCGCGGGCGGGCACCATCGAGTACCGCCTGCAATCGGTGCAGGTCGGCGAAGAACTGGCGCGCAGCATGCCAGGCCTCAAGCCGGGGCGCTATGCGCGCCTGACGGTCACCGATAGCGGCTGCGGCATGGAAGAGACGACGCTGGCGCGTATTTTCGACGCTTTCTACACCACCAAGGCGGTGGGCGAAGGCACCGGGCTGGGGCTGTCTATGGTGCACGGGATCATGCGCAGCCACGGCGGGGCGGTGACGGTGGAGAGCGCGCCGGGCAAAGGCTCGAGCTTCTCGCTCTATTTCCCGGCGGTTGAAGAAAAGGCGGAGAGGAAAGACGAAGCCGTGTTCGGGCGGAGCGAGCCCGCGGGCGGGCGGCGGGTGCTGTACGTCGACGACGAGGAGGCGCTGGTGTACCTCGCACGGCGGGTGCTCTCGCGCATGGGACACACCATGTCCGGGTTCACCGATCCAAAAGAAGCGCTGGCCGCGTTCCGCGAGAACCCGCAGGAGTTTGACGTCGTGGTCACCGACCTGTCGATGCCGAACATGTCGGGTTTCGAACTGGCGCGCGATATCCTGGCGGTGAGGCCGCAGATGCCGGTGCTGATGGCGACCGGCTATGTTCGCGCCGAGGACGTGAGCGAGGCGCTGAAAATCGGCATCCGCAAAGTCATTTACAAGCCGGTCACGGTCAACGATCTGGGCCAGGCGCTCGATCAATTGTTTCGGACCGGTGAAGCGCCCTCAGGCGCATAGACCAGGCCTCGCGGCCGCCGAACCCTCCTAAGGCAGCTTCCACCCTCCACCCAGCGCCTTGAACAATCCGACCGACGCCTGCAGGCGCGCGAGGCGGATCTGCGCCAGTTGATCCTCGGCCTGGAACAGGGTGCGCTGCGCATCGAGCATGGCGAGCAAGTCGTCCGCGCCTTCACGGTAGCGCACTTCGGCGAGCTTGAGCGCGCGCCGCGCCTCGATCAGGACGCGTTGCTGCAACGCTTCCTGATCCGCGCTGCGGGCCCCGGCGGCCAATGCGCTTTCGACGTCGGCCAGCGCCGCAAGCACCACCTTGCGATAGTTCTCGATCAGCTCCCGTTCGCGCGATTGCGCCACCTCCACCTGCGCGCGCAGGCGGCCGCCGTTGAATATCGGCTGCAGCAGCGAGGCGCCGATGGACCATGCGGCCGCGGGCGCGTTGAGAAAATTGAGCAGCACCTCGCTCGCGAGTCCGGCCGAGCCGGTGAGCGAGATGCCGGGCAGCAAGGCGGCGCGCGCCGCGGCGACGTTGGCGTTGGCCGCGGCGAGTTGCGCTTCGGCGCTGGCGAGGTCGGGCCGTCGAGTCAGCAGTTGTGCCGGCAGTCCCGGCGCGACGCGCGGCACCGACAGGCCGGCGAGGGCGTAGCCGTCGGCGGCGAAACCCTCGGGTGCGCGCCCGAGCAGAACGGCCAGTGCGTACAGTGTCTGGCGCTCCTGCAGTTCGAGCGGCGGGAGCGCGGCGCTTTGTGCCAGCACCGCCGCCTGCTGGCGCGCCAGATCGAGCGCCGAGACCGCGCCGTTGCGCGCGCGCGCGTCGACCACCTTCAGCACGCGCTCGGCGATCGCCAGATTTTCGCGCGCGATCGCGAGCCGGCCGCGCACGGACAGCAGCTGGAAATAGGCGCCGGCGACACCGGTCACGAGCGTGAGCCGCACCGTTTCCTGGTCGAAGCGGCTGGCGCGCAGCGAAGATAGCGCCGCGCTCACGCCTGCGGCGTTGCGGCCCCACAGGTCGACTTCGTAGCTGGCGCTCAAGGCGGCGTTCGAAGCATTGTCGCCGCTCCAGTTGCCGCCTTGCGGCCGTGTTTCCCGGCGGGCGCTGGACGCACTGAAGTTCAACGCCGGAAACAGCGTGGAACCGGCGATCTTCACCTGGGCTTCGGCCTGACGCACCCGTTCCGCGGCAATGGCCAGATCGGGATTCGCGCCGAGGGCGGCGGCGACCAGGGAGGACAGCTCCCCCGATCCGAAAGCGTGCCACCAGTCTTGCGCCGGAACGGCCGCGCCCGGCGCACCCTGCTCGGCGTAGGCCGGCGGCATGGGCGGCGGCGGGGCCTGCGGCTTGCCGGTCATGGCGCAGCCGGCCAGCAGCAGGACGGCTGCCGGCAGAATGCACAGCCGCATCATGTCGCCAGCGCCACGATGGGATCCACCCGCGCCGCTTTGCGCGCCGGCATGTAGCCGAACACGAGTCCGGTGGCGAAGGCGCAGCCGAAGGCGAGCAGCACCGGACCGATGGAGTATTTGATCGGCGTGCCGAAGGCGCCTATGATCGCCGCCGCCGCGAGCCCGAGGGCAACGCCGATCGCCCCCCCAAGGAGGGACACCACCAGCGCCTCGATCAGGAATTGCTGCAGGATATTGCGCATGCGCGCGCCGGTGGCCATGCGGATGCCGATCTCACGCGTGCGTTCGGTCACGCTGACGAGCATGATGTTCATCACGCCGATGCCGCCCACCAGCAGCGATATCGCCGCCACCGAACCGAGCAGGACCGTAAGCGTATTCTGGGTTTCGGTGGCGGTTTCGAGGATCGATGCCATGTTGCGGATCTGGAAGTCCGTGGCCTGGTGCCGCTCCTGCAACAGCGCCGTTACCGCATCCTGCGTTTCGTCGATGAGCTCGACGTCGTCCACCGCCACGGTGATGTTGCGCAGGAAGCGCTGGCCGAACAGGCGCAGGCCTCCGGTAGTGAGCGGCACCATGACCACATCGTCCTGGTCCTGTCCCTGCGGCGACGCGCCGCGCACCGCCATCACGCCGATCACCTGAAACAGCACGTTGTTGAGCACGATGTACTGCCCGATCGGATCGACATCATTAATGAACAACTTGTCGGCGACGGTTTGGCCGAGCACCACGACAGCGGCATAGCTTTTCAAATCGGCTGTCGAAAAGAAAATTCCCTTGCTCACCGGCCAGTTGCGCGCCACCGGAAACGTGGCCGAGGTTCCCGTCGCCTGGGTCTGGTAGTCCGAACCGCCGAAGCGCGCGGTGACGCTCCCGCCGAGTTCGGGCACGGCGGCGAGCACGTTGGGCAACTCGGCGATCCGGTCGGCGTCCTCCGGCACCAGCGAGGCGACGGTTCCGCCCACGCCCCTGCGGTTGGGCTGGCCGGGACGGATGAGCAGCAGGTTGGTGCCCATGGCGCTGATGCGGTCGAGCACCGTTTGCTTGGCGCCGTCGCCGATGGCCAGCATCGCGATCACGGAGGCGACGCCGATGACGATGCCGAGCAGGGTGAGCACGGTGCGGTTGAGGTTGGCGCGCAAGGCGCGCACCGCGGTTTTCGCCGCTTCGAACACGCCGCCGAGAAACGAGGCGCCGCCTTCGTCGTGTGCCGGCTGAACCTCGGGCGGCTGTGCGCAAACCTGCGGACCCGAATCCTTCACGATCCGACCATCGACGATTTCGATGATGCGTTTCGCCTGCGCCGCGATGTCCATCGCGTGGGTAATGAGGATGACGGTGTGCCCCCGCTGCGACAAGTCCTGCAGCAGCGCCATGACTTCGACGCCGCTCTTGCTGTCGAGCGCGCCGGTGGGTTCGTCGGCAAGCACGATGCGTCCGCCGTTCATCAGCGCGCGCGCGATGGACACGCGCTGCTGCTGCCCGCCGGAGAGCTGGCTGGGGCGGTGGGCAAGGCGTTCTCCCAAGCCGAGCGAGCCCAGCAGTTCCTTCGCGCGTGCCGCTCGCGCCGCGGGTGCCATGCCGGAATAGACCGCCGGCACTTCGACGTTCTCCAGCGCGGAGGCGGTGCCGATCAGGTTGTAGCTCTGGAAGACGAAGCCGAAGGCCTCGCGCCGCAGCCGCGCCAGTTCGTCGCGCTCGAAGCCGGAGACGTCCTCGCCCATGAAGCGGTAGGTGCCGCTGCTCGGCCGGTCGAGGCAGCCGATCATGTTCATGAGCGTGGTCTTGCCCGATCCCGACGCGCCCATGATGGCGAGGAATTCGCCCGGGTAGATTTTCAGGCTGACCCCGTGCAGCACTTCGACGTCAAGCTCCCCGCTGCGGTAGGTTTTTACGATATCGTCGAGCTCGATCAGCGGGGCGCCCGGCGGCGGCGCCGTTGCGGCCGGATCCGGCGGTCGCGCGAGCGCGCCGGCGGCCTGGCCGGCGTTCACGGACGGCCGCCCCCCGGACCGGCAGTCGGTACCAGCGAGCTGCCGCTTGCCGGGCGCGCAGCCGCAGCCGGCGCCTTGGTGCCGATGACGACCTTCTCGCCGGGCTCGAGCCCCGAGAGGATCTGCGCCGAGACGCGGTTCATCACGCCGACTTTGACTTCGCGGTCTGTCGCCTTGCCGTCGGCGCCGACCACGCTGACCAGTGCGCGCCCGTTGGCGAATTGAGTGCGCGCATCGGCGCCGGAGGTACGCCTTGCGCCGCCAGGTCTCCCGCCGCCTGGAGAGACCTCCGTGCCGCCTCCGCGCGCCGCGCCTGGCGCGCGCTCGGTTGCGCCGACTGCCGGTACGGCATTCCCGTCGGCAGCGGCAGCCGGGGCCCTGGGTACGCGCGTCCGTCCCTCCGCTGCGATCGGCTGCAGCGCGGTGAGCGGCACCAGCACCGCATCCTTCGCGCTCGCGATGACGAAGAATACCTGCGCCGTCATCTGCGTCATCAGCACCTGGTTCGGGTTGGCCACGTCGAACAAAGCGTCGTAGAGCACGACGTTGTTGACCACGGTCGGCGTCGGCGGTATCTGGCGCAGCTTGCCGTAGAAGCGGCGGTTGTCCCCGCCCAGCGTGGTGAAGTAGACGTCCATGCCGATGCGCAGCTTGGGCACGTCGGCCTCCGACACCTGGGCCTGCACCGTCATCGTCGCCAGGTTGGCGATGCGCATGACGATGGGCGCCTGCTGGTTCGCGTTCAGCGTCTGGCCCTGCTTCGCGTTCTGCGACACGACGGTGCCGGCAATCGGCGCGTAGATCTTGGTGTAACCGAGATTGGCCTCGTCCCCGCGCAGGGTCGATTGCGTCTGCTGCATCTGCGCCTTGAGCGCGTCCTGCTGCGCCTGGGCCGATTTGCGCGCCGCCTCGGCGCTTTGCAGCGCGTCGGCCGTGGTCGCGTCTTCGCGCATCATGTTCTGCTGGCGCTTGAACTGCAGTTCGGTCAGCGCGAGCTGCGCCTGCTTGTCGGCGAGTTGCGCCTGCTGGTTCAGCAGCTGGGCGCGATCGCCGTCGACTTTGGCCTGATAGACGGAAGGATCGATTTCGGCAAGGAGTTGGCCTTTCTTGACCACGGCCCCGATGTCGACCAGCAGGTTCTTCAGTTGTCCGGACACCTGCGTGCCGACGTCGACGAATTCCTTGGGCTGCAGCGTGCCGGTCGCGGTGACCGTGTCCTCCAGATGCCCGCGCACCGCCACCGCGGTCAGCAGCGCCGCGGACGAGGTGTCCCGGGCGGCCCAGGACTGCCACGCGTAGTAGCCGCCGCCCGCGAGCAGGGCCAGTGCGGCAAGAACGAGCGCAGGACGGCCCAGGCGCGACAGGAAGGAGGGTGTTGTGCCGCCGGAGGGTGCCGTGCCGCTCGCGCCGGCCGGCGTTTCGATTGCTGAAGTCATGGCGCCCCGTCAGTAGTCTCCGCGACAAATTTGAAAAATGCGACAAATGCGACAAATGCGACAAATTACGAAAAAAGCCGTGGCCGCATGGCCCGGGCGAAAGTCGCCCGGGCCATGCGGCACAGCAGGCAAAATCGGCTGTTGAGAATTGTCAAAGCGGATGACAAAACAGAGTGAAATGTACGCCCGGGGAAGGAAGCTGCGCCGTGCGCTGGCGAACATAGCGGGAGCGGCCGCGTCGCCGCGGCGTGACCTGTCGCTGAGACTAAGGCTGGTCGAGTCCGGTGACTTCGCCCTTGATCTGGGTCGATTTGCCGCGGAACAGCGCCACCAGTTCGCCTTTCTGGTTTTCGACGCGGATGTCGTACACGCCGTTGCGGCCCACCAGGCCCTGCTCGCCGCCGGCGGCGGTGAGCACGTCGCCGACGAAGGCCGGGCGCATGTACTCGATGACGCAGGTGACCGCCACCGCGTTCTTGTTATGGCTGTTGCAGGCGTAGGCGAAGGTCGAGTCGGCCAGCGTGTAGATGATTCCGCCGTGGCAGGTGTTGTGCACGTTCGCCATGTCCTCGCGCACGGTCATCCGCATGCTCGCCGAACCGGGACCCACGCGCAGCAGCTTCATGCCCATGGCGAGCGAGGCGCGGTCGCGCGCGTACATCGCTGCGGCCGCGGCTTCGGCCTGTTGCTGCGCTGTCTGCTGTGCTTTCTTTTGCATGTGAGTTCGGCGCTGCTAGAACGCGATCCGCGGGACGAAAATGAGGTTTCAGAGGATACACCAAGAGCAGTAAAATGGACGCTTTTCCGCGGGCGACAGCCTCATGGTCAGAGTCTATTCGATCGACGGCCTCACGCCCGTCGTGCATCCCGAGGCCTATGTGCACCCGAGCGCGGTGCTGATCGGCGACGTGCACGTGGGACCCGGCGTGTACATCGGGCCCGGCGCCAGCCTGCGCGGCGATTTCGGACGCCTGGTAATCGAGGCCGGGGCGAACATACAGGACGGCTGCATCGTTCACGGCTTTCCCCAGTCGGACACGGTGATCGAGGAGGACGGTCACGTCGGGCACGGCGCCATCATTCACAGCGCGCGCGTCTGCCGCAACGCCATGATAGGCATGGGCGCGGTGGTCAACGACAACGCCGTGGTGGGCGAGTCGGCCTTCGTCGCGGCGATGGCTTTTGTCAAGGCCGGGATGCAGGTGCCCCCGCGCACGCTGGTCGCCGGCATTCCGGCGAAGGTGATGCGCGAGCTGAGCGCCGACGAAATGGCGTGGAAAGTCGATGCCACGCGCACCTACCAGAACCTCGCGCGCAGGAGCCTCGCGAGCCTGCGCGAGACGGCGGCGCTGACCGAGGCGGAACCCGGGCGCAAGCGCCTGTCCTTGTCGGAAGTGCTGCCCCTGTCGGCATGGAAGAACAAAAAATCCGGCGGCTAGATCGACGGGCCGCGCCAGCGCTGCCGCAGTGATGCTTTAAACCCTTTATCGTCCGTTCTTTGGGAGTGCATATGTCATACGAGAATATTCTGGTTGAAACCCGCGGCCGCGTCGGCCTGATCACGCTGAACCGTCCGAAGGCGTTGAACGCGCTCAACGACGCGCTGATGGACGAGCTCGGCACCGCCCTGGCGCAATTCGACGCCGACGAGAACATAGGCTGCATGATCATCACCGGCAGCGAGAAAGCGTTCGCCGCCGGCGCCGACATCGGCGCGATGAAGGACTGGACCTACATGGACGTGTACAAGAGCGAGTACATCACGCGCAACTGGGAGCGCATCCGCACGGTGAGAAAGCCGGTGATCGCCGCGGTCGCCGGTTTTGCGCTCGGCGGCGGTTGCGAACTGTCGATGATGTGCGATTTCACCATCGCCGCCGAGACGGCGAAATTCGGCCAGCCCGAGATCAAGCTCGGCATCATCCCCGGCGCCGGCGGCACGCAGCGCCTGCCGCGCGCCGTCTCCAAATCGAAGGCGATGGACATGGTGCTCACCGCGCGCATGATGGACGCGGCCGAGGCCGAACGCGCCGGCCTGGTGTCGCGCGTGGTGCCGGCGGACAAGCTGCTCGACGAGGCGCTGGCCGCCGCGAATCAGATCTGCGAATACTCCCTTCCCATCGTCATCGCCGCCAAGGAATCGGTCAACCGCGCCTACGAAAGCACGCTCAGCGAAGGCGTGCTGTTCGAGCGGCGCACGTTCCACTCGCTGTTCGCGACGGAGGACCAGAAGGAGGGCATGAGCGCCTTCGTGGAAAAGCGCAAGCCGAAGTTCAAGCATCAGTGATAGTGAGTTGGGTGCCGCGTCCGTCGGACCCGCGGCGTCCGGGATGAAACCGCCCGAGCAGCCGGTCGTGCGCGAGTGGGCGATTCTGCTCGTGCTCGCCGGCGTGCAGATCAGCCACATCCTGGATTTCATGATCCTGATGCCGCTGGGGCCGCAGTTCATGCGCATGTTCGGCGTCGGGCCGACGCAGTTCGGCTTCCTGGTGTCGGTCTATACCTTCAGTTCCGCCGCCGTCGGCTTCGCCGCGGCCTTCTTCATCGACCGCTTCGATCGCAAGAAGGCGTTGCTGGTCCTCTACGCATGCTTTGCCGGAACCACTCTGCTCGCCGTGTCCTCGCAAAGCTATCTCACGCTGCTTGCGGCGCGGGCTCTGGCCGGGGCCTTCGGCGGCGTGCTGTCGGCGATCGTATTCGCCATCGTCGGCGATCTCATCCCGGAACGCCGCCGCGGCGCGGCGCTGGGCGTGGTGATGTCGGCGTTCTCCATCGCCGCGACCGCGGGGGTGCCGATCAGCCTGTACCTCGCGAATCATTTCACCTGGCGCGCGCCGTTCTTATTTATCGCCGGACTCTGCCTTGTGGGGTGGGTGAGCGTGGCCTGGATGCTGCCGCGCATGCGCGGCCACCTGCGGGCGGCGCGCGAGCGTCATCCGCTGGAGCAGGCGCGGGCCGTGTTTCGCGACCCGAATCACCTCAAGGTGTTCCTGTTTTCGGCCATGCTGTTCTTCTCCGGCTTTGCCGTGATTCCGTTCATCAGCCCGTTCATGGTGTCCAACGTGGGGGTGCCGGAAAAGGATCTGCCGCTGCTGTATCTGCTCGGCGGCGTGCTCACCCTGATCGTGGTGCGACTTGCCGGACGCCTCACCGACCTGCACGGCAAGCACCGCATGTTCACCCTGATGGCAGGACTATCGGCCGTGGCCATACTTGTCCTCACGCATCTGCCGCGGGTCCCGATTTACTTTGCGATCCTGTCCTCGGCCTTTCTCATGGCGATGCTCTCCGGGCGCTTCGTTCCGGCCATGGCGCTGATCACCTCCAGCGTGACGCCGCGCCTGCGCGGCAGCTTCATGAGTTTCAACTCGTCCGTTCAGGGCTTCGCTTCGGGCACCGCCTCGTTCGGCGCGAGCCTGCTGATCGGCAGGGACGCCGCGGGCGAATTGACGCACTACGGCACGGTGGGCGTTCTGGCCGTGGTCGCGACCTTGATCAGCATCTGGCTTGCGCGGCGGATTCTGCCGGCCAGGGCAGCGCAAGCGCCATGAGGAGCAGAGATCCGCGTCAGAGTAAGGGTGGCGCCGACTCTCTTCGATTATATTCGGCAATCGGCTGGAAACGCCCGTCCCTATTGACTCTGCGGGCATCGAGTCCATTTTGTTCGCAAAAAGCTACACCGACCCGAATTGATTTGGTTCCGGTAAAGAAAAGTTACTCTGACCCCAATATCCCTGACCCCAATATCCTTGTGAAGCGGGCGTCCTTCAGGCGGCGACCATAGTCTGCCATCCGCGCTTTTGCGTTTGCTCCAGCACGATGCGCTGATTCACCAGGCGGTCCACGTCGTTGATACGGCCGACAACACGCCGGATCGCGGTATTGCCGTCGGCGTGCGCCTCATAGACGAGGCGGATCATCCGGTTTGCCCACTTCGGCACCTTGCCTGTTTTCTCCCATCGCGCAATGGATTGACCATCGATGCCGATCAAGCGTCCGAGCGAGGGCTGCGACATCCTGAGTCCCGCCTGGCGCAAGTAGCGAAATTCGACGCCTGTCAGCTTCCCAGGCTTTCTTGCAAGCGCAGTGCATACGGCGCGCGTCAAACCTTCGATATCATGGAAAGACACGCCTTTCCCATACTGCGTGTCGTGCAATGTGTAGCCGTTGGCCAGCCAAACGTTCTTGAGCCCGCAATCATCCCAGCGATACATGACATTCACTCCCGGTCTAGATCGATCACCGTTACCACGACGACTGCAGGATTGCCGGACTCGACAGCCGCCACCAGCGCAAGATCGCGCCCGGCAACGTAATACTCCAAGCGGCATTCGAGGGTGCCGCGCCTCAGGTTCGGCTCCGGCTCGCGCCGGATGATACCCTTCTTCAAAACCTCCATTGCCTCCGAGCGCGTCACCCTGCGCGTTCGCATCTGTTGCAGGGAATGATTCGTGAAAACGATACGCTCAGGCGCGCTAAGCGCCATGCGAATGTGCCGCTGCCACTGCGACTTTGACCACGACGCCATCGCCGTGTTCCTATCATATTGATAGGATCGATAGTCTCAGTAACAGGCCGCCGAGTCAAATCGGATTTTCTGAAAGCCTGGGTCAGAGTTACCTTTCTCATCGCGAACACGAGGGCGTTTGACACGCGTTGGCCGGGTGTATATATTCATTGTATATAGCACCCGGAGGGACCCCCATGGCCACCAGCACCGTCTTCAACAACAACCGCACGCAAGCCGTTCGCCTGCCGGCGGAAATGCGCTTTCCTGATCGCGTGAAGAAGGTGGACGTACGGGCGGTCGGGCAGGAGCGCATCATCGCCCCGGCGGATCATGCCTGGGATAGTTTCTTTCTCGGCGGCCAGGCGGCGAGCGAAGACTTCATGGCCGAGCGGGCCAGTCAGCAGCAGCCCGAACGCGAGCCCCTGTAGCACGGATCATGATCAAGTATCTGCTCGACACGAACATCGTCATTTACGTCATCAAACAGCGTCCGCTGGCGGCACTGGAGACCTTCAATCGGCATCAGGGTCAAATGGCCGTGTCGTCCATTACCGTGGCCGAACTGGTTCATGGCGCAGAAAAAAGCCAGTATCCCGCGCGCAATCTGAATTTGGTCGAAGACTTTTGCAGCCGACTTGCGCTACTGCCTTATACCGTAGAAGCGGCATACCACTACGGCAGCATCCGCGCGGCGCTGGAGCAAGGCGGGCAGACCATCGGTGTCAATGACCTGCACATCGCCGCGCACGCCCGTAGTCAGGGGTTGACGCTGGTGAGCAACAGCCTGCGGGAGTTCTCACGGGTAGCGGGGCTGCTTCTGGAAAATTGGGTATAGACCAAGGCGAAGATGGGGTCAACGCTGCTCGTCTCCATGTGGATCTCCCAGCAATAGGAAGGTCGAATTCGCCGCCTTCTCTTCAAGGTAGTTCAATAGCCGCACCTTCCCGGCGCGGTTTATGATGGCGGCTATTCCGAAAAATAGATATCCATATCCGTACCGAGGAGGACGCTTACATGGAAAAGATCTGGCTCAAGCACTACCCGGCGGGCGTGCCCGCGGACATCGACCCGAACAAGTACCAGTCGATCCGCGATCTGTTCGAGGAGAGCGTGGCCAGCTTCGGCGAGCGACCCGCCTACTATTGCATGGGCAAGGAGATCACTTTCGCCGAACTCGACCGCATGTCGAAGGCTTTCGGCGCCTGGCTGCAGGCGCAAGGGCTGCACAAAGGCGACCGCGTGGCGCTGATGATGCCCAACGTGCTGCAATACCCGGTCGCGCTGTTCGGCGTGCTGCGCGCCGGCCTGGTGGTGGTGAACGTGAATCCGCTGTATACGCCGCGCGAACTCGAGCATCAGTTGAAGGACTCCGGCGCGAAGGCGATCGTGATCCTGGAGAACTTCGCGCATACCCTGGAGCAGGTGATCGCGCGCACGCCGGTGAAGCAGGTGGTGGTCGCGGCGATGGGCGACATGCTGGGCTTCGCCAAGGGCGCGCTGGTCAATTTCGTGGTGCGCAAGGTGAAGAAGATGGTGCCGGCGTACCAGTTCGACAACGCGATGCGCTTCAACGCCGTGCTCGCCGCGGCAGCGGGCATGACGCTCGCGCGGGCGGAGATCAAGCCGGAGGACATCGCGTTCCTGCAATACACTGGCGGCACCACCGGCGTGTCCAAGGGGGCGATGCTGCTCAACCGCAACATCACCGCCAACCTGATGCAGGTCGACGCCTGGCTCGATCCGTTCCTGACCGACTACGACCGCAAGCATTACATCATCATCACCGCGCTGCCGCTGTATCACATCTTTTCCCTGACCGTGAACTGCCTGATGATGCTCAAGATCGGCGGCAAGAACGTGCTGATCGTGAACCCGCGCGACATCCCCGGATTTGTCAAGGAACTGGCCAATCACAAGTACACCACGATCACCGGGGTCAACACGCTGTTCAACGGCCTGATGCACCACCCGGATTTCGAAAAGCTGGATTTCAGCGCGCTGCGCATTTCCAACGGCGGCGGCATGGCGGTGCAAAAGGCGGTGGCGGAAAAGTGGAAGAAGATCACCGGCGTGACCCTGACCGAGGGCTACGGCCTGACCGAGACTTCGCCGGTCGCGACCACCAATCCGCCGGATCTGAAGGAGTTCAACGGCTCGATCGGGCTGCCCGTGCCCTCGACCGAAATCTCGATCCGCGACGACGCCGGCAACGAGCTGCCGCTGGGGCAGGCGGGGGAGATCTGCATCCGCGGGCCGCAGGTCATGGCCGGCTACTGGCAGCGCCCGGAGGAGACGGCGCAGGTCATGACCGCGGACGGGTTCTTTCGCAGCGGCGACGTCGGCATCATGGACGAAAAAGGCCACACGCGCATCGTCGACCGCAAGAAGGACATGATCCTGGTGTCGGGCTTCAACGTCTAT
>CAYNVY010000009.1:0-47146 GCA_964400745.1 uncultured Enterobacteriaceae bacterium
GCGGCGGCTACAGCCGCTGGAAAGACCTCGCCGTCACACGCTGGCGCGAAGACAGCACCCGCGACAACTGGGGCACGTTCTGCTACATCCGCGACGTGAAGAGCGGCGCGTTCTGGTCCAATACGCACCAGCCGACGCTCAAACACGCTGAGACCTACGAAGCGATATTCTCCGAAGGCCGCGCCGAATTCCGCCGCCGCGACCTGGACTACGACACCCATACCGAGATCGTCGTGTCGCCCGAGGACGACATCGAACTGCGTCGCGTGCACATCGTCAACCGCGCGCGCAGCCGGCGCACGATCGAATTCACGAGCTATGCCGAAGTGGTGCTCGCCGCGCCCGTCGCCGACGCGCTGCACCCGGCGTTCAGCAATCTGTTCGTGCAGACCGAGATCGTGCAAGAGCGGCAGGCCATCCTGTGCACGGGCCGGCCGCGCTCGCTCGCCGAACAGCCGCCGTGCATGTTCCACCTGATGGCCGTGCGCGGCGCCGAGGCCGGCGAGATCTCGTACGAGACCGACCGCACGCGCTTCGTCGGCCGCGGGCGCAGCCTCGCCTGGCCGCAGGCGCTCGCCGGCCCGGCGGCGCTCTCGGGCAGCGCGGGCTCGGTGCTCGATCCGGTGGTCGCCATCCGCTACCGCATCACTTTGGAGGCGGACCAGAAAGCGATCATAGACATGGTCACCGGCATCGGCGCCGATCGCGACGCGGCCCTGGTCCTGGCCGGGAAATACCAGGACCGGCAACTCGCCGATCGCGTGTTCGAACTGGCGTGGACCCACAGCCAGGTGGTGCTGCGGCAGATCAACGCGAGCGAAGCCGACGCGCAGCTGTATGCGCAGCTTGCGCGCTCGGTCATCTACGCCAACTCCAGCCTGCGCGCGGACCCGGCCGTGGTCGGCAAGAACCGGCGCGGTCAATCCGGCCTGTGGGGCTATGCCATTTCCGGCGATCTGCCCATCGTGCTGCTCAAGATCGGCGATCCGGCCAACATCGACCTCGTGCGCCAGCTGGTGCAGGCCCACGCCTACTGGCGCCTGAAGGGCCTGAGCGTCGATCTGGTCATCTGGAACGAGGATAGAGCCGGATACCGCCAATCGCTGCACGAGCAGATCATGGGCTTGATCGCCGCCGGCGTCGAAGCCCACGTGATCGACCGGCCGGGCGGCATCTTCGTGCGCCCTGCGGACCAGATATCGGATGAAGACCGCACCCTGGTCCAGTCGGTCGCGCGCGCCATCCTGAGCGACCGGCGCGGCGCCCTGGGCGACCAGATCATCCGCCGCGGCGCCGCGGACGTGCGCGCGCCGCATCTGAATCTGCCGCGCCTGAAACCGACGCGCGCGCACCGCCCCGGCCCACCCGCGGCCATTGCGCCGGCGCGCAGCGACCTGCTGTTCCACAACGGCCTCGGAGGCTTCACTTCCGACGGGCGCGAGTACGTCATCACCACGGCCGAGGGGCGCGTGACCCCGGCGCCCTGGGTCAACGTGCTCGCGAATGCGCAGTTCGGAAGCGTCGTTTCCGAGAACGGCGCGGCCTATACCTGGAGCGAAAACGCCCACCAGTTTCGCCTGAGCCCATGGGACAACGATCCGGTGAGCGATACGGGCGGCGAGGCGCTTTACCTGCGCGACGAAGAGAGCGCGCACTACTGGTCGCCCACGCCCCTGCCCAGCCGCGGCGCCGGGCCTTACGTCAGCCGGCACGGCTTCGGCTACAGCTGTTTCGAGCACGAGGAAACCGGCGTGTTTTCCGAGCTGACGGTGTTTGTCGCGCTGGACGCCGCGGTCAAGTTCTCGGTGTTGAAGCTGCGCAACAACTCGGGGCGCGCGCGGCGGCTTTCGGCCACGGGCTACGTGGAGTGGGTGCTGGGCGACCTGCGGCCCAAGTCGAGCATGCACATCATCACCGAAATCGACGCGGCGAGCGGTGCGCTCTGTGCGCGCAACGCCTACAACACCGAGTTCGCCGACCGGGTCGCGTTCTTCGACGCGGACGAGCCCAATCGCAGCGTCAGCGGCGACCGTGCCGAGTTCATCGGCCGCAACGGCACGCTCGCCAATCCCGCGGCCATGGCCAGGGCGCAGCTATCCAACAAGGTCGGCGCAACGCTAGACCCCTGCGCTGCGATCCAGCTCGGCTTCGAGCTCGCCGACGGCGAGGAGCGCGAGTTCGTCTTCAGGCTGGGCGCCGGACGCAACCTGACCGACGCGAGAGCGCTGCTCGCGCGCTGCCGCGGCGTTGCGGCGGCGCGCGCGGCGCTGGAAAAAGTGTGGCAGTACTGGCGCCACACCCTGGGCGCGGTGCAGGTGGAGACGCCCGATCAGGCGCTCAACGTGCTCGCCAACGGCTGGCTCGTGTATCAGACCCTGGCCTGCCGCCTGTGGGCGCGCAGCGGCTACTACCAGTCGGGCGGCGCATTCGGCTTTCGCGACCAGCTGCAGGACGTCATGGCCCTGGTGCACGCCGAACCCGCGCTGGTGCGCCAGCACCTGCTGCGCTCGGCCGCGCACCAGTTCCGCGAGGGCGATGTGCAGCACTGGTGGCATCCGACTTCCGAACGCGGCGTGCGCACCCATTGCTCGGACGACTACCTGTGGCTGCCGCTGGCCATCTGCCGCTACGTCTTTGCCACCGGCGACACCGGGGTGCTGGACGAAACCGCGCATTTCCTCGAGGGCCGCGCGCTCAACCCCGACGAGGACTCCTACTACGACCTCCCCGGGCGCTCGGACGAGTCGGCCGATCTGTACCAGCACGGCGTGCGCGCCATCCTCAAGGGACTGCGTTTCGGCGAGCGCGGCCTGCCGCTGATGGGCTCGGGCGACTGGAACGACGGCATGAACATCGTCGGCCTCGAGGGCAAGGGCGAAAGCGTGTGGCTGGGCTTCTTCCTGTATGAAGTGCTGACGCAATTCGCCGCCCTGGCACGCCTGCGCGGCGACGCCGCCTTCGCCGCGCGCTGCGGCAAAGAGGCGGCGCAACTGCGCCTGAATCTCGAGCAACAGGGCTGGGACGGCGCCTGGTACCGCCGCGCCTACTTCGACGACGGCACGCCGCTGGGCTCGGCCGGCAACGCCGAATGTCAGATCGACGCCATCGCGCAAAGCTGGGCCGTGCTCTCCGGCGCGGGGAATCCGGAGCGCGCGCGTACCGCGATGGCGGCGGTGGACGAACGCCTGGTGCGCCGCGAGCACGGCTTGATCCAGCTGCTGGCCCCGCCGTTCGACAAATCGGACTTGAACCCCGGCTATATCAAGGGCTACGTTCCCGGCGTGCGCGAAAACGGCGGACAATACACGCACGCGGCGATCTGGACCGTGATGGCTTTCGCGGCCCAGGGCGACAGCGCCCGCGCGTGGGAGCTGTTCAAGCTGATCAATCCGGTCAGGCACGCCGATTCGGCAGCCGCGATCGAAGTCTACAAGACCGAGCCCTACGTGGTCGCCGCCGACGTCTACGCGGTCGCGCCGCACATCGGCCGCGGCGGCTGGAGCTGGTACACCGGATCGGCCGGCTGGATGTACCGCCTGATCCTGGAATCGCTGCTGGGATTGAAACTGGAAGTCGACAGGCTGCGCTTCGCGCCCTGCCTGCCCCCGGATTGGGACACATTCAAGCTGCATTACCGCTACCGCGAAACGGTCTACCACATCACCGTCGTTCAAACGCGCGCGGCGCCCGGCCAGACCCGCGTGATCGTCGACGGCGTGGAACAGGCCGATGCCTGTGTCCGTCTGCTCGACGATCATGCGGAGCATGCGGTCGAAGTAAGGATTGCCGGGGCGCAGAGCTGAAGGGGAAAAAATACGGCCCCCGGAAATGAGCATAACCGGGGGCCGAGACCCGCCAGGCACAAGGGAGGAAAAGCCGTTGGCGGGGGGAGGAAGCCCGATTATTCGCCATCGCATCCGACGCTTCGGTTCGTTGCCGAACATATGGCGAAAGTAAACGAACCAAGGAAGCGCTGATTACGTCCTGAATCTTGCGAACAGCTATTCAGCGGTTTCTCTGTTTCCCGGCTAGTTGACCAGTCCCTTCACCAGCAACGGCGCCGCGACCGGATCGAAATCGACCCAGTCGCCGTCCAGCCATTCGCCCTGCGCGTGTTCGATGTCGACCGCGCCCTGATTGTGCAGGGTGGCGATGACGCGCCGCTCGTCCACCGGTCCGACGATGCGCACCGACAGCATGAAACCGTCCGGCCGGCGCTCTGCCGCAAGGGGGGCATGCGCCGGCGGCGGATTGCGCGGAAAAACGCAGATGTCCGCGTAGTCGATATATTTCGCGATCGACGCCGCCACGATGTCCGCATCTGCTCTGCTCTGGAAACGCCCTGCGATGATTCTGTCCATTTCAATCGCCTTTCGCCCGGGCGCGAGTGGGCGACCGGGCAGGTATGGTTGGAGTTCGGTGAATTGACAAGACCAGCAGCAAGCTTGCTCGCTTTCGCCTTGATTATCTGTGCGCTTACCGGCACATGAGATGGACGACTGGACATGGACGACAGGGCATGGGCGCAGGCGCGCTGCGTAGCCGTATCGAGGGTGGTGTCGCTACGAACTCCGGGGCGGATCCGCGCGGGCGGACCCCGGCACGCGCTTCTTCGCGTCCCCCGCCGGAAGCGCGCTGCCCGAACGGCTGGGCACCTCGGCCTGCGATTTGTTCGCAATCAAGGCGCGCTTCGACCCGTATTCGTGCGAGTAGACCCAGGTGAACTCGGCGCCGAGCAGGAAGATCTGCGCGGAAAAATAGACCCACACCAGCAGCAGCACCAGCGATCCCGCGGCGCCGAAGCCGGATGCGACGCCGGTCTTGCCCAGATACAGGCCGATGAGAAATTTTCCGATCTCGAACAGCAGCGCGGTCACCGCCGCGCCGACCCAGACGTCGCGCCAGGCGATTCTGGCGCGGGGCATGACTTTGTAGATCATCGCGAACAGCAGCGTGGTGATGGCGAACGAAATGCAGAAATTCAAGGACTGAAGATAGGCTTCCCTGCCGACGAAAAAGCCGTAGCTCCATTTGCCGAATCCGGCGATGGCGGCGCTGAACACCAAGGACACCAGCAGCAGAAATCCGAGTCCCAGCGCCAGGCCGAAAGACAGCAGGCGCGAGCGCAGCAGGCCCCACAGGCTGCTTTCGTCCGGCGGTGCGGGAACGCGCCAGATGCGGTCCAGGTCGCTCTGCAATTCCGCGAACACGGTCGTCGCGCCGACGATCAGGGTAACGACGCTCACCAGCGTCGCCACGATATCCCGGGCCGGCTCGCTCGCGCTCTTCAGCAGGCCCTGCACCGCGATGGCGCCCTCGCGCCCGATGAGGTCTTCGATCTGGGACACGATTTCACCCCGCGCCGCTTCCTGACCGAAGAACAGGCCCGCGACCGCGATGGCGATGATGAGCAGCGGCGCGAGCGAGAACAGCGTGTAGTAGGCCAGCGCCGCGCCCATGCTGGGCGCGTAGTCGTCCAGCCAGGCCGTTACCGACTTGCTGCTCAGATTCCAGATCTGCTTGAAGACGATGTCGATCATTTGGCCGGAACACTCAAGCTTGGGGCACAGTGCGCGCTTCGAAGCGCTGCGAGCGCAAGGCGTTCTTGCCGCCCGCCTTCGCCTGATACATCAATTTGTCGGCCTGTTTCAGCATTTCCGGAAACGGGCGATCCGAGCGCGCGAACCACGCAACGCCGATGCTGGCTTTCACCGGAGGAAAATCCCGCAGCGCCCGGTTGACGGCAAGCGCGATCTTGCGCCCGGCTTCGAGCGCCGCCTCGTATCCGATTTCCGGCAGCAGGATGGCGAATTCATCGCCGCCCATGCGCGCGACGCGATCGCTGGAGCGCAAGGCGCCCAGTGCCCTGGCCGTCGCCCGCAGCGCCGCGTCCCCGGACGCATGGCCGCGGGTGTCGTTGATCTGCTTGAAGTCGTCCAGATCCAGAAACAGCACGCTCAGGGGAAATCCGTAGCGCGTCGCGCGTTCGACTTCGCCCGCGCCGGCCGCGAGAAAGCCGCGCCGGTTCTGCAATCCGGTCAACGCGTCCTCGTTCGCGCATTCGCGCTCCCGGTCCAGTTGCAGGCGCACCTGCGCCGCGAGCAGCGCCACGATGCTGTAGATCATCAAGCGGGTGGCAGCGTTGGCCCACGGAATCCAGCTTGCGCTGAATTGCCGTTCCGAAGCGATATCGGCCGCGGCCCACATGGCCGTCGCGAGAAAGGCCATCAGCACGCCGTTACGCTTGCCGTCTATCCAGGCGATGAAAAGCACCGGCAGCAAAGCCAGCGAAGCGAAGGTCAGTTCGACGTCCGTTCCCGTGCGTATCGCGCCCAGCGCCAGCACCGTGCCGACGCAGACCGCCCAGGCCGCGCCGCGACGCCAGCCGGTCCAGGCGACGCCGACGAGGCGGCGAACCAGAGCAGGAAGCCCCATTTCGCAGCGGCCCAAGCGCCGCAGCACCGCGCGCGCGACCTCTGCCGACTGGCGCAAGGCATACGTCATGTTGCGCCAGCGCGCGAGCGGGCATCTGCGCGCAGCGGGCCGGCAAAGTGTTGCAGGTATTGCCTGTCGCTCGTCATGATGTGTTCGTTCCGCCACTTCTTGAAGACACGGACAAGCCCCTGTGGCTCGGCCCCGTTCACGCCGAAGAAGTTCCGCGCCGCCGCTTCCAGGTCGGCATGAATCTGCCGGTGTTCTTCCTTGTGCCGCTCCAGTTCCGGGTAGTCGAAGCTGCGCATCATGCTTTCCTCCAGCGCGAAATGCTGCTCCAGGAGTTCGATCAGGCGGGCGTAGGAAGAATCGGCAAGAAAGCGGTCGTGCCGGTTCAAGGCTTCCGCCGCCATGGTGGCAAAGCAGTCGAAAATCCGCTTGTGCTGCAGATCGATCGCTGGAATGCCAAGCAGGCAATCATCGTTCCATTTCGTGTCGCGCATTTGTCCACCGTCCTGCCGAAAAGCGAATAGTCGAGATCGAAACAGCCTTCGCTTCCGCCATCACCGATCGTCCGTCACGCCGACGTAACCAGCGCTCAGGCAAGACTACGCAAAACGCCAATGAATATCGGTGCGTTGGCAGACACAACCGGACGGCTGTCGGGGAATTGCACTTTGCGCTGCGCCAAGCCGCCGCCTTGCGCGCGGGGGTGATGTGTTGGCTCTGTTAGCGCTAAGCGTCGATGGATGCTTAGCGCTAATCCAGTTGTAGCATATCCGGCCTTTGATTTTGTCCTACTTGAATAAAACACACAGTTATACTAAAATAGCACTTATCCTGAATAGGAGGCTTCAATGCTGCAGACCCTGCGCAAAGCCGGTGGCTCACTCGTAATGACGGTGCCCAAGGCGTTTATTGACCAGAATGGACTTGGTGAAGGTTCCCAGGTCGAACTTCATCTCCTTGGAAAGAAGATGACCGTCGAGGCACCAACCCGCCCGCGTTACAAGCTGGCCGACCTGATGGCCGAGATGCCGCAAGGGCTGCCGCGCGTTGAAGGCTGGGATGAAATGCCCTCCGTCGGGCTTGAGAACGGCTGATGGCGTACCTGCCGAACCGTGGCGATATCGTGCACCTTGATTTCGACCCGTCTTCCGGCCGAGAAATGAAAGGCCCTCACTTCGGCCTTGTCCTGAGCGGCAAGGTCTTTAACCAGCAAGGGCTGGCGATGATTTGCCCAATTTCTCAGGGCGCTGCTGCCGCTGCTCGCACCTACGGCACAGTGGTCACGCTGATGGGCGCAGGCACAGATGCACAAGGCGCCGTGCATTGCCACCAATTGAAGTCGCTGGACTGGCGCGCGCGGAATGTACGCCTCAAGGAAACTGTGCCCCAGCACATCGTCGATGAAGTCCTGGCCAGAGTCGAAGCAATTCTATTTGAATGACGCTAATCCGTGATGTAAATCAGAGGCAAGCTCTCTAGGGGCTTGGCGTTGTATCGACTGCGGTCACGGAACAGGCAAGGGCTTCCCCCGCAATGTTCATCCCTTCCGCTCTGGGAAGGCGGTTTATCAACGTTTAGCGCTAACAGAGCCGATGTGTTAGCAGGCTGTTGAAATTCGCTTCCCGAGCGCGGCATTACCCGCTTTGGTCAACCGGCCTCATAGGGAAAACGATCAAACTTGGGGCGCCACAGCCGCTGTTTCAGCTCCGCGAAAGTATCCGCGGAAAAAACCAACTCACGATATGAGATTGATACAGCAACGATTATCTTGGCACGGCCGGTCCCCAGGCAGCGTAAAGCCCGCGCATCTATTTCTGGTCGTGGGACATCAGCAGCGACTTCAGGCCGACGTAAGGCGCGGCGTCATCCTCCGCCTTCACCGGCGCAAGCGTCCCCGGCCCCGCCTGCACTTCCAGATCGCGCACGCGGCGCTCCAGGGTGGTCCGCTCTTCCTCCAGGCTCGCGACCTGGCGCCGCAAGCGCGCGCTGGCCCACTGCCCCTTGATCACGCTCGGCGTCGAAACCAGCCCGGCGATCAATGCGCCCAGTGCCAGAGCCACCAGAAGCACGACCGCGAGCGTGCTGTCGTAGCGCCAGAACCCGAGGACGACCGCCACCGGCGCGTTGTTCTGCAGGGCGAAGGTGACGGCTCCGATGGCGAATGCGATACCCAGGATCAGTAAGAGTTGCATGATGTGCTCCGTTTAATGGAATGGCCGCCTTGACGCGGCGCCTGTTTGATCTGCGCGGTCCTGCGCGGATCTGCGCTGCGCGGACTCTGCGCGAACTCGGACTCTGCGCGAACTATTTGGCGGCAGGAACTCAGCTTTCGTGGTGCATCAAGCGGTCGAAGATCACACCGACTTCCGCGCGCTCGTCCTCGATGTCGAAGATGTTCTCGCTGACGCGATCGTCGCAGGCGTCGGCGGCATTGGCGCGCAATGCCGCGTACTCGGCCTCGCGCCAGGCGATCGGAAGTTTGAATGATTTGGCACTGCGCACTGCATTGCGTTTCATGGCTGTCTCCCGCTGGACGATATGCCAGCATGGATGCAGCGTGCGCCCGAATTCGCGCCCGATCTGTGCGCAAGCAGACAAAGGGCGCCACTTGTAACGAAGGTAACGAAATTAGCGAAGGCAAGGAACGCAAGGAACACAGCGAAGAATACCCGGCTGTGCGCCGCAAACTCCGTTAGTCAGCGTACAGACGGCGCTGCCGCGACGGGATAAGTTGTCGGCCTAGAACCGGAGCCTGTCCATGCCTGTGCATTCAAGTCCGAACCAGTCTGCCGCCGCAACCGCGCGACACGCGTCGCGCAGCGCAGCGGCGCTGCGTTTGGCGCTGGGTTTGACGCTGGGGTCGATTTTGGCCGCCGGCTGCGCCACGGTACGGCTCGAACCGGCGGCTGCGGCGACGCCCGTCGATCCGTACGTCTCCGTCCCGAATCAGGACACCCCCGTTGAAGACGCGACCCGCGCGCAGCGCGCGCTCGCACCGGCGGCCGTCGCGCAAGCGATCACGCTGACACCGCCGCCGCTGCCCGCTCCCTTGCCCGCCGCTGCCGTGGAAGTCGCCCTTGCACCCGCGCCATCGGCGGCGTCAGGGCCATCGGCGGCGTCAGGGCCATCGGCGGCGTCAGGGCCATCGGCGGCCGCAGAGGCAGCGCACAGGGCAAGCACGACGGCAAGCGCGGCGCCAAGCACGACGCCAAACGCTCCCGCGTCGAACCAGACGCTCACGCATGCACCCTCCACCCAGGCGCCGGCCAAGGCCGTTGCGAGCGCGCCTGGCATCGATCCGAAGAAGCACGAGAGCCCGCCCCCCGTCGCCAAGAAGGCGGAGCCGCAGTTGGACGTGGCGGCGCTGAAAGCGCGCCTGCGGGACACCAGCGCCATCGGCGTGTTCACCAAGCTCGCACTGAAGAACCAGGTGGACGATCTGATGCAGCAGTTCCGGGCGCACTACCTGAGCGGGCATAAGACCAGTCCCGCCGCCCTGCGCCAGCCCTACGATATGCTGATTCTCAAGGTGCTGGCTCTGATCCAGGACAGCGACCCTTCCCTCGCAAGAACGATCTCGGGGTCGCGCGAAGCGATCTGGGGCATTCTCGCCGATCCGCAAAAATTCGATGCCGCGAGCTGACGCAAAAGGAACCATGTTGCCATGTTGATTACACGCACCCGGGCTTCGGCTCTGTCGTTCACGCTGGCGGTGCTGCTTTCCGCCCTATTTGCCGCGCCGGCGGCGGCCGCCGAAAACGCTGCCCTGCTGAAAGATCTCACAGCGGTCGTCGCGCTGCTCGGCCTGCCTTGCGGCCAGGTGATCAGCGCCAGACGGCAAGCGGACAACGACCACATCGCGTCATGCACGGACGGCAATCGCTACCGCATCTTCGTCAACGCGGCAGGCCGGGTCGCCGCGCAAAAGCAGTAGGCGGGCTGCGATCATCCAGAATTCGCCGCAGGAGTCCGAGCGCGACCAGATCAGCCAGAACATCGAGGCGGTTCTGGAGTTCTACGCGCGCGAGGAACAAAAGATCACGCGCTCGCAACGCATCCTTGAGCGCATCAGCGATTTCATCGGACAGCCGGTGTTTCTCGGCGTCATCCTGCTTCTGGTCGCGCTATGGATGCTGGCCAACGACGCTTTGCGCCGCTCGGGCCTGGCCGAATTCGACCCGGCGCCCTACTTCTGGCTTCAGGGGATCGTCGGCCTGGGCGCGCTGCTGACCGCGACCATTGTCCTGATCAAACAAAACCGCCTGGCCAAACTCGAGGAGCAGCGCGCGCATCTGGATTTGAAAGTAACGCTGCTGACCGAGCAGAAGGCGGCGAAGCTGATCGAACTGCTGGAAGAATTGCGGCGCGATCTTCCCAACGTCAGAAACCGCCACGACCCGGAGGCGGCCGCGCTGAAGCAGGCGATGAACCCGAACCTGGTGCTTGCCGCGCTGGACGAACGCGCCGCTCCGGAGGAACAGCCGAAGCCCGCGGAAGCATCGCCTGAGAAATGAGCGACGCAGGGCACAAAGGCCCAAGCGCTCACTGCCGTCTGGCTTAGCGCGGCATACCGAACACCTGCGCCCAGTACACACCCATGTCGCTGGCGGAGTCGACCGCGAAGGCGGCGCCCATTTCGGTATAGGTGGGACTCATCAGATTGGCGCAGTGCGTCGGGCTCCTGATCCAGCCCGCGACCGCGTCCTCCGGCTGCATCTGCCCTGCCGCGATGTTTTCGCCGGTCGAGCGGTAGCGATAGCCGGCGCGCTCCACGCGCTGCGCCGGATTGGAGCCGTCGCGGCCGCTGTGGCCGAAATAGTTGTTGCGCGCCATGTCCTCGGCATGCGCCCTCGAGGCCTCGGCCAGCAACTCGTTCCAGCGTACCGGCCGCACCGCTTGGTAGGCGCGCCCGCCGCAGCGGCGCGAGGAGGCGCGCGCATGATTCACCAGCGCAAGCACGCGCTCGCCCGCCGCCTGCGCGGACATGCCCACGGAGGGCGCGAACGGCGCCGCCATCACCACCCAGAGCTCGCGCGCATCCAGGTAGATGCCGACTTCGCTCATCGCGGCGTCCTGCAACTGCGCGCAGTAGGCAGGCTTCGCCAGCAACTGCGCTGCCTGCGCGCCTACCCCGTCGCCCTTGAGGCTGAGCACGCTGTAGCGCGCCGCCCGATAGCCGGCCGCCTTCAGGCTGGGTTCCGCTTTGTCGCCTCGCGCGAGATCCCGGGCGGCGCGATCGAGCGCGGCCTGCGGCGCGAGCGGGATCAGGTCTTGCGCAGCGGCGCAACTGCCCGACCCTGCGCGAAGTTGGTTGATCGACCGGTAGAGATCATCGGCAGCCGCGGCTGAATACGGGGCGGCGAGCAGAAACAGCAAAAACAATTCGGATGGACGTTTCGACAATTTCGGCAACCGCCCTTCAATCGACCGCAGCGGCACCAGCCGCGTCGCCCGGCATCCTAACACCAGCAGCCGTCGCGCCGAGGCAGGTCTTCCCGCTCAGGAGCGTGAGCACGCCCTCGCACAGCGAAACGGCGCATGGTCGTCGACGATCAGTATGCGGAATAGGGCAAGCACAAGAACTGTGTGGCGCTGTGTGGCGGAATGTCGGACCGACAGGCGCCCTGCCCCGCGAAGCGCGGAGCAGGACGATGCAGCCGGTCAACGCTTACTGCTTACCGCCTACCGCTCATCGCCTACTTGAGCCGCATGTCGTTCTTGACCGTCTTCACGCCCTTGATGTTGCGCGTGATTTCGACCGCCTTGTTGATGTCCGCCTGGTACTTGACGAAGCCGCCGAGCTGCACCGTGCCCTTGAAGGTTTCGACGTTGATTTCAGACGATTTGAGCGACGGTTCGTTGAAAATCGCCGCCTTCACCTTGGTCGTGATCACGGTGTCATCGACGTACTCTCCGGTACCTTCCTGGGTGGAGGTGGAAGCGCAGCCCATGGCCGTTGCCAGCAAGAGGGCGGCAAATACTGCGGAAATGCTTTTGATCAGTTTCATGACAATACTCCTGTGAATAATGCGTTAACACGGATGGCCGTGCCCGCTTGCACGCGGCGATAGCACCGCTTGCAGCTTGCCAGGACCATCGTCCTCTTTCGCGCAGCCGTACTCCGTGCGGTGACGAACATAGCGCTGCAACTATCCATGAGTTGGACACCTATGAGCCGGAAACCTATGAGTTGGACACCAAGGTGCCGTTTTCAACCCTGACCTTGTCGCCCACCCTGAACGCCGGCTCGGTCGCATAGGAGACCGTCTGGCTGCCGCCGCCCTGCAGGCGCACGGTGACATCGTAGTGGCGGCTCCTGTTGACGTGCTTTTCGATCTCGTTGCCGGCTACCGCGCCGCCGACGGCGCCCGCGATCTCGGCCGCCGTCGTGCCGCGGCCGGAGCCGATCTGGCTGCCCAGCACCGCCCCGACCACGCCGCCCGCGATCTTGCCCAGATAAGTGCCTTCGCCTTTGACTTCGACCAGATTGATCGATTCGATCACGCCGCAGTTGGCGCAATCTCTGGCCGAGCGCCGCGCCGAGGGCGCACGTCCGGCCGCTGCCAGCAGGGGCTGACCGAGGGTGGCGCTGGTTTCCAGTTCGCCCTTGCGCAGCGTCGCCGTGACCGCGGCGTTCGCCGCAATGCGGTCCCGGTCGCGGATGACATAGATTCCCTCGTACACGCCCGCAGTGACTTCCGGCAGGGACAGCTTGCCTTTCACGCCGACTATCCTGACGCTGGCCTTGCCTCCCGCGGTTCCGGCGAGCGAAAACAGCAGATCCGAGCCCGCGTCCAGGCGCGCGGCCGGGTCGACGTCGAAGCGGTTGATTCTCGGCGTCGCCGCCAGCGCAGCCGCATCGGCCGCGCGCTTGGCGGCGGAATGCGAAGGCGCGCCGGCGAGCAGCGATTCGTCCAGCACCTCGGTCGCGATGCGATTGCCCACGCGCAGGTTCGCCGTGACGTTGCCGGTCGCGCTGATTCGATCCCTGCTCTTGATGGTATAGCTGCCCTCATACACCCCGGTTTCCACTTCCTCCAGCTGGATACGGCTCGCGACGCCGTTGATCTGCAGCGTCGCGGCACCGCCGGGGCTGCCGTACAGGGTAAACAGCAATTCGTAGCCTGCCGTCAGCTGCGCCGCCGGCTCCACATCGAAGCCGTCTATCCTCGGCATGGCGTTCGCGTACGCGCTCTGCTGCGCGTGCGCGGGGAGCGATGAGAGCGCGAAGGGCAAAGACGCGAGCAGCACGATGATCCCAAAAAGCACTTTTCTGATGATGTTCACAATATTCCTTTGGGTAAGCTCTGAAAAACCTCGGGCGATGCTTTCCCGGCCGAGGTTTTTCACTGTGATGGTGGGATTGGGAAAGGGGGCCATGGGCCCCTTTTTCAGAGTTTCCTTAGGTTATTTACGACCGGAACCAGCGCCTGGAAATGTCCCAGTCGCGGTTGCGGTAGAGAAAATCGCTGATCTGGCGCTCGGATTCTTCCTTCGAATTGCCCAGGCGCACCTGGATGCTGCCGGCGAGCTGGTCGCGTTTGCCGGCGTTCACGTTCAGATCGTTGTGAACCAGCCTGCCCCACTGCTCTTTGATCTGCCCGCTCAGCTGCTTCCAGCTGCCTGCCACACGATCTCGATTCATACCGGCCTCCTGCATTCGTCTGGTTGGGCATCCATGCCCCGGGTTCGCTACCCCGGCTTCGCCGCCCCGGCTTTCGCAGCCGCCGCGGGCACCGGCATCACGCACACCGTGCCGGAATTGTGGCCGCCGCCGTGGCCGAAGTCTGTGCGCTGGCAGACACACAGACAGACGCGCACACACGCACAGGCGCAGCGCCGCGACCGGTCCCGAAAAATCTGCCATATGTTGGATAACGTACATAGCCTCCCCTGTCCAAGTGCTAGACTCCACGGCATCAGGCAGCGCTCTAGCCTTCTATCCCGACCGATCCGCGCAGTCATGCCAAGGACGGCATTCAGCCAGTCGCCAATGCCCACGCCGCCAAGCCCGAATCAGAACCATCTGCTCGCCGCGCTGCCTGCGGAGGTGTTCGAGCGCCTCGCGCCGCACCTCGAAGCGGTCGAACTGCGCCTCGGAGACGTTCTGTACGAATCCGGCGGCCAGCTGCTGCACGTCTACTTTCCGACCACGGCGATCATGTCCCTGCACTATGTGATGGAAGACGGCGCGTCCTCCGAAATCGCCGGCGTGGGCAACGAGGGGGTGCTCGGCATCTCCTTGTTCATGGGCGGCAACACGACGCCCAGCCGCGCGGTGGTGCAGACCGGCGGCCGCGGTTACCGCCTCAAAGCGGCGCTGATGAAGCAGGAATTCAGCCGCGCCGGCCCGATGCAGCAACTCATGCTGCGCTACACCCAGGCGCTGATCACGCAGATGTCGCAGACCGCGGCCTGCAACCGGCACCATTCGCTGGTGCAGCAGTTGTGCCGCTGGCTGCTGCTGACGCTGGACCGCATGCCTACCAACGAACTGATCATGACGCAGGAACTGATCGCCAACATGCTCGGCGTGCGCCGCGAAGGCGTGACCGAAGCCGCGGGCAAGCTGCAGCAGGCCGGGGTCATCAGCTACCGCCGCGGGCACATCACCGTGCTCGACCGGGACAGGCTGGAAGCACAGGTGTGCGAGTGCTACGCCGTGGTCAAGAAGGAATTTGCGCGCCTGCTGCCCGACGCGCTGCAGCGCCAGGAAACGACCGTCGAAGCGCCGCGGCGCAGGGCCGGTTTGCCGTGAAGACCTCGCACAAAATTTCTGCCACGCTGATCGTCGCGGCGCTGCTGGTCGCCATGCTGGTGGCTGTATCGCTCTGGGCCTACAAGCAGATCGTAGACACTTCCGCGGCGCGCAAGCAGACCTACGAGCTGATCATCCGCGCCGACGCCCTGCTCTACGACCTGATCAACGCCGAGACCGGCCAGCGCGGCTATACGCTCACCGGCGACGAGGCTTTTCTCGCGCCCTATGTCGCGGTGCGCGACAGCATCGAAGGTCAGCTGCGCGATTTGCGCGCGCTCAGCAAGAGCAGCGCGACGCTAGAGCACCTTGACGCCTTGCCGGCGCTGATCAACGAGAAATTGACGGAAATGTCGCTGGTCATCGACTTGACGCGCAGGCACAACATGGCCGCCATACGCGTGGTGGTCGCCAGCGCCCAAGGCAAGCGACTGATGGATTCGATACGCGCCGAGCTGGGCACCTACCTGCAGGGGCAGGAGCGCGAACTCGCGCAGTACGAAACCACGTTCCAGTCGAACATGCGCTTCCTGTTCGTCCTGCTCATCGCCGGCAGCCTGTTGACGCTGCTCTTCGCCCTCTCCTTCGCCTATCTCGTGTATCGGGAAACGCAGCACAATCTGGACAATCTGGTGCATCTGAAGACGAAGAATCTGCTCGAGATACAGGAGGTGACGAATCAGGAACTGCAGCTCGCCTATGCCACCCTGCAAGTCAGCGAGGAAAAGCTCTCGGTCACCCTCCAATCCATCGGCGACGCGGTGATCGCCACCGATGCAGACGGCAGGGTGAAGCTGATGAACCCGCTGGCCGAACGGCTGAGCGGCTGGACCCAGGCCGAAGCCCTGGACCGCCCGGTGAACGACATCTTTCATATCATCAGCCAGGAAACACGCAAACCGTCTATCGTCCCGGTCAAGGAAACCCTGGAGCAGGGCACGATACACGGCCTCGCGAACCACACCATACTGATCGCGCGCGACGGCAGCGAATGCGCCATCGCAGATAGCTGCGCGCCGATACGCGAGCGCGGCGGCCAGGTCGTCGGCGCGGTGCTGATCTTTCGCGACGTCACCGTGGAATACGCCATCCAGCAGGCCTTGCAGCAGAGCAATGTCGATCTCGCGAACGCCCGCACCGTGGCCGACAAGGCCAATCTCGCCAAATCGGATTTTCTCTCCAGCATGAGCCACGAACTGCGCACCCCGCTCAACGCCGTGCTCGGCTTCGCGCAGCTGCTCGAGTCGGGAACGCCGCAGCCGACGCCGTCGCAGAAAAGCAGCCTGGACCAGATCCTGAAGGCCGGCTGGTACCTGCTCGAGCTGATCAACGAGATTCTCGACCTCGCCCGCATCGAATCGGGCAGGCTGACGATTTCCTCCGAACCTGTGTCCCTGAACCAGGTCATGCTCGAATGCCACGCGATGATAGAGCCGCAGGCGCAAAAGCGCGACCTCGCCATGACTTTTCCGCACTTCGACGAGCCCGTTTTCGTGCTCGCCGACAGGACGCGCCTGAAGCAGGTGTTGATCAACCTGCTGTTCAACGCGATCAAGTACAACAAGCCAGACGGCGCCGTGGTGGTGGAATGGGCTATGCCGCGGGCGGGGGCTATCCGCATCAGCATCACCGATACCGGCCAGGGGCTGCCGCCGGAGCAGCTGGAGCAACTGTTCCAGCCGTTCAACCGCCTCGGCAAAGAGATCGGCATAGAAGAGGGCACCGGCATCGGCCTGACCGTGGCCAAGCGCCTGGTCGAGCTGATGGAGGGCAGCATCGGCGTCGAAAGCACGGTCGGCACCGGCACCATGTTCTGGATCGAGTTGCAGCTGTGCGACCCGCCGCAGCTCACCCACGGCGACACCGACGCGAGCGCGCATTTTCCGCAATCCGACCATGCGGGCGCGACGCAGCGCACGCTGCTCTACATCGAAGACAATCCGGCGAATCTGCGACTGGTCGAGGAGCTGATCGCACGCCGCCCCGATCTGCGCCTGCTCTCCGCGGCCGATGGTCCCCTCGGCATCGCGCTCGCGCGCGAATTCCTGCCCGATCTGATCCTGATGGATATAAACTTGCCCGGCATCAACGGCATCGAAGCCATGAAACTGCTGCGCACCGACCCCGCGACGGCGCACATCCCGGTCGTCGCGATCAGCGCAAACGTCATGCCCAGCGATATCAGGAAAGGCCTGGACGCGGGATTTTTCCGCTATCTCACCAAACCCATCGTGGTCCGCGAATTCATGGACTCGATACGCGTCGCCCTGGAATTCGCGGCAAAACGAGCGGCAGACAAGCTCAAAAAGGAATCACTTCAATGATCAACGCATCCGAAATCCTGAACGCGAGCGTACTGATCGTGGACGATCAGGAAGCCAATATCCTGCTGCTCGAAACCATTCTGAAAGAAGCCGGCTACAGCAACGTCGCTTCCACCAGCGATCCGCATCTGGTCGCGGCGATGCACCGGGAACACCGCTACGACCTGATCCTGCTCGATCTGCAGATGCCAGGCATGGACGGATTCCAGGTCATGGAGAATCTGAAAGCGACCGAGACCGAGAGCTACATACCGGTGCTGGTGATCACCGCCCAGCCGGCGCACAAGCTGCGCGCGCTGCAGGCCGGCGCGCGCGATTTCGTGAGCAAACCCTTCGATCTGACCGAAGTCAAGACGCGCATTCACAACATGCTCGAAGTGCGGCTGCTCTACCGCAAGCTGGACAACTACAACAAAATGCTGGAGCAGACGGTGCAGGAGCGCACGGCCGAACTGCGCCAGAGCGAAGCGCGCTTTCGCGCCCTGACGGAGCTCGCATCCGACTGGTATTGGGAATCGGACGAAAAGCAGTGCGTCACCAAGGTGTCCGGCCCTATCGTCGAGATGCTCGGCATACATATGGGCGCTTCGATGGAAGAAACCAACGTGCTGCAGGGCGCCGGCTGGAACGAAGCCGAGCGTGCCGAACTCGAAGCCAACATCAAAGCCAGGCGGCCCTTCCTCGACTTCCCCTTCAGCCGGCAAAAGCCGGACGGCTCGCACCAGTACTTCCGCGCGAGCGGCGAACCGATCTTCGACCAGTCCGCGCGCTTTGTCGGTTATCGCGGCATCGGGGTGGAAGTGACCGGCCGCGCGCTGCCAAACACCGGCACTGACCGGGACTGAACCCAAGGCGTCAATCGGCAGGCGCAGCCCGGGCCATGTGTCATGGGCCGCGCTTACTCGACCTCGTTTTCGACCCAGTTCTCGACTTTGAGCGCCTTCACTTTCTGGAAATGCTTGCGATTGTTGGTGACCAGCGTGGCTTTGAGCGCCAGCGCGTGACCCGCAATCATAGTGTCGAACACGCCGATGGGCGTGCCATCGCGTTCCAGCGCCGCCCGCAGTTGCGCGAACTGATCGGCTGCCGCCGCATCCCAGGGCACGACCGTGATGCGGTCCAGGAATGCATGCACCCGCCGCGACAGGGCGCGCGGATTGCCGCGTTTTTCCAGGCCGAAAATGAGTTCAGCCCGGGTCACCGCTGAAGCCGCGAGCGAGCCTGTTTTGGCCGTTGCCAGCCGTGCGTCGAGCGCGGCGCAAGCATAGCGAATGGCGTAACTGCAGGTATCGGTGTCCAGCAAATAGAGCATGGCGTGCTATTTCCTGCGCGGCGCCCTGACCTCCTTTATTCCGGCGTAGGGGTCTCGCGCCAACTTGATTTCATTCAGGGGCCGGTCGGAAAGGAAATCCTCGGGAATGCGAGTCCTGGCGCGCAGCTTGAAAAAATCCGCCCACGAACCCGCAGATGCATGCGCCGAAAGCACGACATCGCCGGTCGCCGCATCCTTGCGGATGAAGACTTCAGTGCCGGTAAAGCGGAATTCCTTGGGCAGGCGCACGGCCTGGCTGTTGCCGTTGGTGAATACACGGGTAGTTCGCATGACAGCCTCGATCGATGTGTGTATTTGTCAATATTATACACACACTTGGTCTCCGGGCAAGCAGCCGGAAGCCCTATATTGTCCGGAAGTCCGATCTTCGACTAAAAGGCCACTTCAGAATTACCGAAATGGCCCCTGACAATAGGGGGTTTGAGGGGAACCATCCCCTCATTTTGAAACAAGACTTTGGGAAGCGTTGATCAACCCCCGATTTCGCTAACAGATACTCAGCGCTTCCTCTGAAGTGGGGAATTTACAAGGGGGCGTCGCCCCCTTGTTCAGTATCGCCTCAGTTGCGCCGATAAAGCAGCAGCCCGATCGCGATACCCAGCGCGACGCTGACGCCGGCGGCGAATCCGGCGGTCTGCCAGGGGTTCTCGTGCACGTACACGTCGGTCGCGCGCGCCGTCGCCCTGGTCTTTTCCAGCACCGTGTCTTCCAGGTCGCGCAGCCGCGCCTTGGCCGCGTTCAGGTTGCGCTCCACCCTGACGCGCAGGGCGTCGGCCCGGTCTCCGCCTTCGTCGGATAGATGCCGCAGAAACTCGTCGGCTTCGGTCACGACGGCGTTGAAATCGGCCAGTAGCTTTTGCTTCACTGCTTCGGAATTCGAATAGCTCATCTTGCACTCCAATATCGGCGGCGGACCGGCGGCGCCGGGATGGCCTGACTGATCAAGCCCGCCTGTATCACAGCTTAGGCGCGAGGGTGGAAAAAATCGGTACGCTAGCGAACATTGAGCAGCGGCGCGGCGGCACAACGCCGCCGCCCGTTCTCCCAAATGCAAATGCCCCGCCGAAGCGGGGCACTTGGATTGACTGCGGGATTGACCGCCGGAAAGGCGCTTGGCTAGTTCAGGCCCACCATCTTGTTCGTCCCCAGCACGTCGATATCCACGCGGCGGTCGGGCTGCAGGCAGGCGATGACTTTCTCCGACTTCGCGCCCTTGCAGTCGTCCGCAGCGGTCACCGGCTGCGTCTCGCCCTTGCCCGTGGCCACGATTTGGTTGGCCGGGATGCCGCGGCCCACCAGATAGGCTTTCACCGCTTCTGCGCGTTGCACCGACAGCTTCTGGTTGGCTTCGTTCGAGCCGATGCGATCAGCATGACCGGTATCGGTGATGCTGTCGATGTTGACCGACTTGAGCTTGCCCACCAACTCGTCGAGCTTGGCCTCGCCCTCGGGCCTGAGGCTGTACTTGTTGAAACCGAACAGCGTGTCGGTGGACAGGGAATAGCGCGTCATCGTCGGCACGACCGCCGCCGCCGTCGTCGCCACCACCACCGGCGGCGTCGCCTCGAGCAGGCTCAGCTTGATCAGTCCGGGGCCGCCGCGGCCGCCGGCTTCCGCGGCTGCGTTGACGCGTTCCGACCCGCCGGTGGCGCCGCTGCCTATGCTCGCACCGCCGCCTCCGCCGGCATCGGCCTGAACCGGGATATTCGCCTTCTTATCGGCCTCGGCGCTGCGCTCGCTCTCGCGTCCGGCTTCACCGGCCACGCCGGCATAGCCGCCTGTCGCCGACGCACCGCCCGCCTGGGCCGGCTGCTCGGACTTGCCGCCGCCGGCCAAAGTCGCATCGGCGCCGCTGCCGCCGGTGCTGCCGCCGGGCTTGCCCACGCCGCCGCGACCGCTGCCGGCGCCCTGGTATTGGGGATTCCAGGTGTCGGCGCCGGCGAAGCCTGCGATCAATTGCCCGGTATAGGCGTTGGTCAGGCTGGTCGGGTTTCCGGCGCCCGTCGCGCCGCCTTGGGCGCTGCCGCCTTCACCGCCGGTGCCTATGGTCATTTTGTAGACGCCGGGCGCCAGGGTCTGCACGGTGCGCAACGGAGCCGCTCCGGCGCCGCCGCCGCCGCCGCCCTGCATGTGCGCGCCGCCGCCGCCGCCGCCGCCACCGCCGCCGACGAGGTCAATGGTGTACTTGCCTTCGACGAAGTACGAGCCCGGGTGTTGCGACGCCTCGGCCGGCACCGCGCCGTTCTGGTAGACGATGATGAAGCACTGTTCGTTCACCGCGGCCGCTTGCGGATTCCTGACGGTGTAGATGTTCTGTATCTTGTCAAGATTGGTGGTTCCGCACATCGGGGAATTGCTCTGCGCGAACGCCGGGGCGGATGCTGCCGCCAGGCACATTAAAGCCAGACGAATTTCGTTTTTCATTTGTATCTCCTTGGACTTGCATCTATTTGCCTAAAAAATAAACGCGGCTCGTGTCGACTCGCCGCGGACACCCGCTAGATGCACCAGCCTTGAGTGGCCATCTATCGTTGCAGTGATTTTCTGCTTCCGGGTGCCTGAGTTCTGTCTGCGAACGCACACAGGGTGCAAAATAGTTTTCTGGCCTTCCTGCCGTCCCATGCGTGCTGGCGTCCCATGCGTGCTGGCGTTCCTTGTGCGCTATAGTACAGAGCGGGGTGGGGGGCAACCGGCACCGAACCGCAGCGCGTTTCCAACCGTCCTCGTGGAGGGCCGTCAATATGTTGAAGAACCAGCCTTCGTTCAAATCGCACTCGCCGCTGGAGAACAAGCTGCTCGCCGCACTGCCCGCGGCGGACTACGCGCGCCTGCTGCCCAATCTGGAACTCGTCCCGCTGCCGCTGGGCTGGGCCGTCTACGAATCCGGCGGCCCGCAGGGATATGTGTTTTTTCCCACCAGCAGCATCGTGTCCCTGCTCTACGTCATGGAGAACGGCGCCTCGGCCGAGATCGCGATCGTGGGCAACGATGGCCTGGTCGGTATCGCCTTGTTCATGGGCGGCGAAAGCACACCCAGCCGCGCGGTGGTGCAAAGCGCAGGTTTCGGCTATCGCTTGCGCGCCGCCGCGCTGAAGGACGAGTTCAACCACGGCGGCGAACTGCAGCACCTGGCGCTGCGCTACACGCAGGCGCTGATCACGCAGATGGCGCAGACCGCGGTGTGCAACCGGCATCACGTGGTGGAACAGCAGTTGTGCCGCTGGCTGCTGCTGAGCCTGGACCGGCTGCGTTCGAACGAACTGGCGATGACGCAAGACCTGATCGCCAATATGCTGGGCGTGCGCCGCGAAGGCGTGACCGAAGCGGCCGGCCATCTGCAAAATGAAGGACTGATCCACTACAGCCGCGGCAAGATCGCCGTGATCGACCGCAAGAAGCTGGAGCAAAGGGTGTGCGAGTGTTACGCGGTGGTGAAACGCGAATACGACCGGCTGCTGCCCAAAGCCGCCGCAACGCATTGAGGAGAAATGGGGACAGACCACCATTCTTTCCCGCTTTTCTCTCCCATCTGCGCTTGCTATTTTTAGCAATGCGATATGCCTGCGCGCCATGCTGCACTTGTGGTTCGCAGAATCCAATGTTATGAATTCAGCAATTGATCAGACTAAGGAAACTTGGAAAAGGGGGCCCATGGCCCTAGGCGTTAAGCTAACGTGTTGAAAACTTCGCCCGTTTTTAGTGCTTAGGGCACGCGGCCGCAAGGCGGTTCTTGTACCACAGAGCCATGCTCTCATCTTCCAAAGCATAGTCCCCATAGGCTGCTTGCCATATGAGATTTTTTTGACGCAATGCGTTGAGCGCGCCTTGGACGTCAGCGACCGTTACATCTTCTTCGGCTAAAGCCGCGTAAGCTTTCAGAGATACCTCCGAAAAGGGGGCATAGTCGTAACCCTGTTGAAGTATTCGTTCGAGCACGGCCCGCTGAATTGGCGATAACGCTGCAAACTCACTTTCCATCGCACCCCAAATGCGCTCGCGAAATGCAGCCGCCCCGGCCTTTAATTGGCTGGCCAAGGTTTCTGCATTCCCCTCCAGTGCTAAGTCCGCAATAATATTACGCAGCATCTCGGGGCGATGGCCTACTAGCTTAAACGCTTCAAAAACATCTCCGGCAGCGAACTGATTGTTGGCCGCAAGCTTAGCATTAACGAAATTGGTAAAGCTGTCGGAAAACCGCCTGTCTAGCAGCGGAAACCTGGTAATGCGACAGCCATAGAAGGGCGGGAGAAATGGGGACAGACCACCATTCTTTCCCGCTTTTCTCTCCCATCTGCGCTTGCTATTTTTAGCAATGCGATATGCCTGCGCGCCATGCTGCACTTGTGGTTCGCAGAATCCAATGTTATGAATTCAGCAATTGACCAGACTAAGGAAACTTTGAAAAGGGGGCCCATGGCCCGCTTTTCCAATCCCCTCCAATCACAGTGAAAAACCTCGGCCGAGAATATATCGCCCGAGGTTTTTCAGAGCTTGCCGAAGATTTCGGGACCGGCCATCCGGGAGCAGGTCGCGTTGCGCCTCGCTGGAAAAGGTGGTCTGTCCCCGGTTTGCCCTACTTGGTGCCGGTGACTTCGACGTCTACGCGGCGGTCGGGCTGCAGACAGGCGATCAGCGCTTTCGTCGCTTTCGTGCCTTTGCACTCGCCGGGCTTGGTGACGGGATCGGACCCGTCCACGCCTCTGGCCACGATCTTGCCGGCAAGATCGTGGCCAGAGGCGTGGACGGGTCCGATCCCGTCACCAAGCCCGGCGAGTGCAAAGGCACGAAAGCGACGAAAGCGCTGATCGCCTGTCTGCAGCCCGACCGCCGCGTAGACGTCGAAGTCACCGGCACCAAGTAGGGCAAACCGGGGACAGACCACCTTTTCCAGCGAGGCGCAACGCGACCTGCTCCCGGATGGCCGGTCCCGAAATCTTCGGCAAGCTCTGAAAAACCTCGGGCGATATATTCTCGGCCGAGGTTTTTCACTGTGATTGGAGGGGATTGGAAAAGCGGGCCATGGGCCCCCTTTTCAAAGTTTCCTTAGTCTGGTCAATTGCTGAATTCATAACATTGGATTCTGCGAACCACAAGTGCAGCATGGCGCGCAGGCATATCGCATTGCTAAAAATAGCAAGCGCAGATGGGAGAGAAAAGCGGGAAAGAATGGTGGTCTGTCCCCATTTCTCCCGCCCTTCTATGGCTGTCGCATTACCAGGTTTCCGCTGCTAGACAGGCGGTTTTCCGACAGCTTTACCAATTTCGTTAATGCTAAGCTTGCGGCCAACAATCAGTTCGCTGCCGGAGATGTTTTTGAAGCGTTTAAGCTAGTAGGCCATCGCCCCGAGATGCTGCGTAATATTATTGCGGACTTAGCACTGGAGGGGAATGCAGAAACCTTGGCCAGCCAATTAAAGGCCGGGGCGGCTGCATTTCGCGAGCGCATTTGGGGTGCGATGGAAAGTGAGTTTGCAGCGTTATCGCCAATTCAGCGGGCCGTGCTCGAACGAATACTTCAACAGGGTTACGACTATGCCCCCTTTTCGGAGGTATCTCTGAAAGCTTACGCGGCTTTAGCCGAAGAAGATGTAACGGTCGCTGACGTCCAAGGCGCGCTCAACGCATTGCGTCAAAAAAATCTCATATGGCAAGCAGCCTATGGGGACTATGCTTTGGAAGATGAGAGCATGGCTCTGTGGTACAAGAACCGCCTTGCGGCCGCGTGCCCTAAGCACTAAAAACGGGCGAAGTTTTCAACACGTTAGCTTAACGCCTAGGGCCATGGGCCCCCTTTTCCAAGTTTCCTTAGTCTGATCAATTGCTGAATTCATAACATTGGATTCTGCGAACCACAAGTGCAGCATGGCGCGCAGGCATATCGCATTGCTAAAAATAGCAAGCGCAGATGGGAGAGAAAAGCGGGAAAGAATGGTGGTCTGTCCCCATTTCTCCTCAATGCGTTGCGGCGGCTTTGGGCAGCAGCCGGTCGTATTCGCGTTTCACCACCGCGTAACACTCGCACACCCTTTGCTCCAGCTTCTTGCGGTCGATCACGGCGATCTTGCCGCGGCTGTAGTGGATCAGTCCTTCATTTTGCAGATGGCCGGCCGCTTCGGTCACGCCTTCGCGGCGCACGCCCAGCATATTGGCGATCAGGTCTTGCGTCATCGCCAGTTCGTTCGAACGCAGCCGGTCCAGGCTCAGCAGCAGCCAGCGGCACAACTGCTGTTCCACCACGTGATGCCGGTTGCACACCGCGGTCTGCGCCATCTGCGTGATCAGCGCCTGCGTGTAGCGCAGCGCCAGGTGCTGCAGTTCGCCGCCGTGGTTGAACTCGTCCTTCAGCGCGGCGGCGCGCAAGCGATAGCCGAAACCTGCGCTTTGCACCACCGCGCGGCTGGGTGTGCTTTCGCCGCCCATGAACAAGGCGATACCGACCAGGCCATCGTTGCCCACGATCGCGATCTCGGCCGAGGCGCCGTTCTCCATGACGTAGAGCAGGGACACGATGCTGCTGGTGGGAAAAAACACATATCCCTGCGGGCCGCCGGATTCGTAGACGGCCCAGCCCAGCGGCAGCGGGACGAGTTCCAGATTGGGCAGCAGGCGCGCGTAGTCCGCCGCGGGCAGTGCGGCGAGCAGCTTGTTCTCCAGCGGCGAGTGCGATTTGAACGAAGGCTGGTTCTTCAACATATTGACGGCCCTCCACGAGGACGGTTGGAAACGCGCTGCGGTTCGGTGCCGGTTGCCCCCCACCCCGCTCTGTACTATAGCGCACAAGGAACGCCAGCACGCATGGGACGCCAGCACGCATGGGACGGCAGGAAGGCCAGAAAACTATTTTGCACCCTGTGTGCGTTCGCAGACAGAACTCAGGCACCCGGAAGCAGAAAATCACTGCAACGATAGATGGCCACTCAAGGCTGGTGCATCTAGCGGGTGTCCGCGGCGAGTCGACACGAGCCGCGTTTATTTTTTAGGCAAATAGATGCAAGTCCAAGGAGATACAAATGAAAAACGAAATTCGTCTGGCTTTAATGTGCCTGGCGGCAGCATCCGCCCCGGCGTTCGCGCAGAGCAATTCCCCGATGTGCGGAACCACCAATCTTGACAAGATACAGAACATCTACACCGTCAGGAATCCGCAAGCGGCCGCGGTGAACGAACAGTGCTTCATCATCGTCTACCAGAACGGCGCGGTGCCGGCCGAGGCGTCGCAACACCCGGGCTCGTACTTCGTCGAAGGCAAGTACACCATTGACCTCGTCGGCGGCGGTGGCGGCGGCGGCGGCGGCGGCGCGCACATGCAGGGCGGCGGCGGCGGCGGCGCCGGAGCGGCTCCGTTGCGCACCGTGCAGACCCTGGCGCCCGGCGTCTACAAAATGACCATAGGCACCGGCGGTGAAGGCGGCAGCGCCCAAGGCGGCGCGACGGGCGCCGGAAACCCGACCAGCCTGACCAACGCCTATACCGGGCAATTGATCGCAGGCTTCGCCGGCGCCGACACCTGGAATCCCCAATACCAGGGCGCCGGCAGCGGTCGCGGCGGCGTGGGCAAGCCCGGCGGCAGCACCGGCGGCAGCGGCGCCGATGCGACTTTGGCCGGCGGCGGCAAGTCCGAGCAGCCGGCCCAGGCGGGCGGTGCGTCGGCGACAGGCGGCTATGCCGGCGTGGCCGGTGAAGCCGGACGCGAGAGCGAGCGCAGCGCCGAGGCCGATAAGAAGGCGAATATCCCGGTTCAGGCCGATGCCGGCGGAGGCGGCGGTGCGAGCATAGGCAGCGGCGCCACCGGCGGGTCGGAACGCGTCAACGCAGCCGCGGAAGCCGGCGGCCGCGGCGGCCCCGGACTGATCAAGCTGAGCCTGCTCGAGGCGACGCCGCCGGTGGTGGTGGCGACGACGGCGGCGGCGGTCGTGCCGACGATGACGCGCTATTCCCTGTCCACCGACACGCTGTTCGGTTTCAACAAGTACAGCCTCAGGCCCGAGGGCGAGGCCAAGCTCGACGAGTTGGTGGGCAAGCTCAAGTCGGTCAACATCGACAGCATCACCGATACCGGTCATGCTGATCGCATCGGCTCGAACGAAGCCAACCAGAAGCTGTCGGTGCAACGCGCAGAAGCGGTGAAAGCCTATCTGGTGGGCCGCGGCATCCCGGCCAACCAAATCGTGGCCACGGGCAAGGGCGAGACGCAGCCGGTGACCGCTGCGGACGACTGCAAGGGCGCGAAGTCGGAGAAAGTCATCGCCTGCCTGCAGCCCGACCGCCGCGTGGATATCGACGTGCTGGGGACGAACAAGATGGTGGGCCTGAACTAGCCAAGCGCCTTTCCGGCGGTCAATCCCGCAGTCAATCCAAGTGCCCCGCTTCGGCGGGGCATTTGCATTTGGGAGAACGGGCGGCGGCGTTGTGCCGCCGCGCCGCTGCTCAATGTTCGCTAGCGTACCGATTTTTTCCACCCTCGCGCCTAAGCTGTGATACAGGCGGGCTTGATCAGTCAGGCCATCCCGGCGCCGCCGGTCCGCCGCCGATATTGGAGTGCAAGATGAGCTATTCGAATTCCGAAGCAGTGAAGCAAAAGCTACTGGCCGATTTCAACGCCGTCGTGACCGAAGCCGACGAGTTTCTGCGGCATCTATCCGACGAAGGCGGAGACCGGGCCGACGCCCTGCGCGTCAGGGTGGAGCGCAACCTGAACGCGGCCAAGGCGCGGCTGCGCGACCTGGAAGACACGGTGCTGGAAAAGACCAGGGCGACGGCGCGCGCGACCGACGTGTACGTGCACGAGAACCCCTGGCAGACCGCCGGATTCGCCGCCGGCGTCAGCGTCGCGCTGGGTATCGCGATCGGGCTGCTGCTTTATCGGCGCAACTGAGGCGATACTGAACAAGGGGGCGACGCCCCCTTGTAAATTCCCCACTTCAGAGGAAGCGCTGAGTATCTGTTAGCGAAATCGGGGGTTGATCAACGCTTCCCAAAGTCTTGTTTCAAAATGAGGGGATGGTTCCCCTCAAACCCCCTATTGTCAGGGGCCATTTCGGTAATTCTGAAGTGGCCTTTTAGTCGAAGATCGGACTTCCGGACAATATAGGGCTTCCGGCTGCTTGCCCGGAGACCAAGTGTGTGTATAATATTGACAAATACACACATCGATCGAGGCTGTCATGCGAACTACCCGTGTATTCACCAACGGCAACAGCCAGGCCGTGCGCCTGCCCAAGGAATTCCGCTTTACCGGCACTGAAGTCTTCATCCGCAAGGATGCGGCGACCGGCGATGTCGTGCTTTCGGCGCATGCATCTGCGGGTTCGTGGGCGGATTTTTTCAAGCTGCGCGCCAGGACTCGCATTCCCGAGGATTTCCTTTCCGACCGGCCCCTGAATGAAATCAAGTTGGCGCGAGACCCCTACGCCGGAATAAAGGAGGTCAGGGCGCCGCGCAGGAAATAGCACGCCATGCTCTATTTGCTGGACACCGATACCTGCAGTTACGCCATTCGCTATGCTTGCGCCGCGCTCGACGCACGGCTGGCAACGGCCAAAACAGGCTCGCTCGCGGCTTCAGCGGTGACCCGGGCTGAACTCATTTTCGGCCTGGAAAAACGCGGCAATCCGCGCGCCCTGTCGCGGCGGGTGCATGCATTCCTGGACCGCATCACGGTCGTGCCCTGGGATGCGGCGGCAGCCGATCAGTTCGCGCAACTGCGGGCGGCGCTGGAACGCGATGGCACGCCCATCGGCGTGTTCGACACTATGATTGCGGGTCACGCGCTGGCGCTCAAAGCCACGCTGGTCACCAACAATCGCAAGCATTTCCAGAAAGTGAAGGCGCTCAAAGTCGAGAACTGGGTCGAAAACGAGGTCGAGTAAGCGCGGCCCATGACACATGGCCCGGGCTGCGCCTGCCGATTGACGCCTTGGGTTCAGTCCCGGTCAGTGCCGGTGTTTGGCAGCGCGCGGCCGGTCACTTCCACCCCGATGCCGCGATAACCGACAAAGCGCGCGGACTGGTCGAAGATCGGTTCGCCGCTCGCGCGGAAGTACTGGTGCGAGCCGTCCGGCTTTTGCCGGCTGAAGGGGAAGTCGAGGAAGGGCCGCCTGGCTTTGATGTTGGCTTCGAGTTCGGCACGCTCGGCTTCGTTCCAGCCGGCGCCCTGCAGCACGTTGGTTTCTTCCATCGAAGCGCCCATATGTATGCCGAGCATCTCGACGATAGGGCCGGACACCTTGGTGACGCACTGCTTTTCGTCCGATTCCCAATACCAGTCGGATGCGAGCTCCGTCAGGGCGCGAAAGCGCGCTTCGCTCTGGCGCAGTTCGGCCGTGCGCTCCTGCACCGTCTGCTCCAGCATTTTGTTGTAGTTGTCCAGCTTGCGGTAGAGCAGCCGCACTTCGAGCATGTTGTGAATGCGCGTCTTGACTTCGGTCAGATCGAAGGGTTTGCTCACGAAATCGCGCGCGCCGGCCTGCAGCGCGCGCAGCTTGTGCGCCGGCTGGGCGGTGATCACCAGCACCGGTATGTAGCTCTCGGTCTCGGTCGCTTTCAGATTCTCCATGACCTGGAATCCGTCCATGCCTGGCATCTGCAGATCGAGCAGGATCAGGTCGTAGCGGTGTTCCCGGTGCATCGCCGCGACCAGATGCGGATCGCTGGTGGAAGCGACGTTGCTGTAGCCGGCTTCTTTCAGAATGGTTTCGAGCAGCAGGATATTGGCTTCCTGATCGTCCACGATCAGTACGCTCGCGTTCAGGATTTCGGATGCGTTGATCATTGAAGTGATTCCTTTTTGAGCTTGTCTGCCGCTCGTTTTGCCGCGAATTCCAGGGCGACGCGTATCGAGTCCATGAATTCGCGGACCACGATGGGTTTGGTGAGATAGCGGAAAAATCCCGCGTCCAGGCCTTTCCTGATATCGCTGGGCATGACGTTTGCGCTGATCGCGACGACCGGGATGTGCGCCGTCGCGGGGTCGGTGCGCAGCAGTTTCATGGCTTCGATGCCGTTGATGCCGGGCAAGTTTATATCCATCAGGATCAGATCGGGCAGGAATTCGCGCGCGAGCGCGATGCCGAGGGGACCATCGGCCGCGGAGAGCAGGCGCAGATCGGGGCGGCGTGCGATCAGCTCCTCGACCAGTCGCAGATTCGCCGGATTGTCTTCGATGTAGAGCAGCGTGCGCTGCGTCGCGCCCGCATGGTCGGATTGCGGAAAATGCGCGCTCGCGTCGGTGTCGCCGTGGGTGAGCTGCGGCGGGTCGCACAGCTGCAACTCGATCCAGAACATGGTGCCGGTGCCGACCGTGCTTTCGACGCCGATGCTGCCCTCCATCAGCTCGACCAGGCGCTTGGCCACGGTCAGGCCGATGCCGGTGCCCTCTTCTATGCCGATCTCTTTGCCGAGGCGGTTGAACGGCTGGAACAGTTGCTCCAGCTGCTCCGGCGGCAGCCCCTGGCCGGTATCGGTGATGCTGATGCGGATAGCCCCCGCCCGCGGCATAGCCCATTCCACCACCACGGCGCCGTCTGGCTTGTTGTACTTGATCGCGTTGAACAGCAGGTTGATCAACACCTGCTTCAGGCGCGTCCTGTCGGCGAGCACGAAAACGGGCTCGTCGAAGTGCGGAAAAGTCATGGCGAGGTCGCGCTTTTGCGCCTGCGGCTCTATCATCGCGTGGCATTCGAGCATGACCTGGTTCAGGGACACAGGTTCGGAGGAAATCGTCAGCCTGCCCGATTCGATGCGGGCGAGGTCGAGAATCTCGTTGATCAGCTCGAGCAGGTACCAGCCGGCCTTCAGGATCTGGTCCAGGCTGCTTTTCTGCGACGGCGTCGGCTGCGGCGTTCCCGACTCGAGCAGCTGCGCGAAGCCGAGCACGGCGTTGAGCGGGGTGCGCAGTTCGTGGCTCATGCTGGAGAGAAAATCCGATTTGGCGAGATTGGCCTTGTCGGCCACGGTGCGGGCGTTCGCGAGATCGACATTGCTCTGCTGCAAGGCCTGCTGGATGGCGTATTCCACGGTGACGTCGCGAAAGATCAGCACCGCGCCGACGACCTGGCCGCCGCGCTCGCGTATCGGCGCGCAGCTATCTGCGATGGCGCATTCGCTGCCGTCGCGCGCGATCAGTATGGTGTGGTTCGCGAGGCCGTGTATCGTGCCCTGCTCCAGGGTTTCCTTGACCGGGACGATAGACGGTTTGCGTGTTTCCTGGCTGATGATATGAAAGATGTCGTTCACCGGGCGGTCCAGGGCTTCGGCCTGGGTCCAGCCGCTCAGCCGTTCGGCCAGCGGGTTCATCAGCTTCACCCTGCCGTCTGCATCGGTGGCGATCACCGCGTCGCCGATGGATTGGAGGGTGACCGAGAGCTTTTCCTCGCTGACTTGCAGGGTGGCATAGGCGAGCTGCAGTTCCTGATTCGTCACCTCCTGTATCTCGAGCAGATTCTTCGTCTTCAGATGCACCAGATTGTCCAGATTGTGCTGCGTTTCCCGATACACGAGATAGGCGAAGGAGAGGGCGAAGAGCAGCGTCAACAGGCTGCCGGCGATGAGCAGGACGAACAGGAAGCGCATGTTCGACTGGAACGTGGTTTCGTACTGCGCGAGTTCGCGCTCCTGCCCCTGCAGGTAGGTGCCCAGCTCGGCGCGTATCGAATCCATCAGTCGCTTGCCTTGGGCGCTGGCGACCACCACGCGTATGGCGGCCATGTTGTGCCTGCGCGTCAAGTCGATGACCAGCGACATTTCCGTCAATTTCTCGTTGATCAGCGCCGGCAAGGCGTCAAGGTGCTCTAGCGTCGCGCTGCTCTTGCTGAGCGCGCGCAAATCGCGCAGCTGACCTTCGATGCTGTCGCGCACCGCGACATAGGGCGCGAGAAAAGCCTCGTCGCCGGTGAGCGTATAGCCGCGCTGGCCGGTCTCGGCGTTGATCAGGTCGTAGAGCAGGGCGTCGGCGCGGATGATCAGCTCGTAGGTCTGCTTGCGCGCCGCGGAAGTGTCTACGATCTGCTTGTAGGCCCAGAGCGATACAGCCACCAGCATGGCGACCAGCAGCGCCGCGACGATCAGCGTGGCAGAAATTTTGTGCGAGGTCTTCACGGCAAACCGGCCCTGCGCCGCGGCGCTTCGACGGTCGTTTCCTGGCGCTGCAGCGCGTCGGGCAGCAGGCGCGCAAATTCCTTCTTGACCACGGCGTAGCACTCGCACACCTGTGCTTCCAGCCTGTCCCGGTCGAGCACGGTGATGTGCCCGCGGCGGTAGCTGATGACCCCGGCCTGCTGCAGCTTGCCCGCGGCTTCGGTCACGCCTTCGCGGCGCACGCCGAGCATGTTGGCGATCAGTTCCTGCGTCATGATCAGTTCGTTGGTAGGCATGCGGTCCAGCGTCAGCAGCAGCCAGCGGCACAACTGCTGCACCAGCGAATGGTGCCGGTTGCAGGCCGCGGTCTGCGACATCTGCGTGATCAGCGCCTGGGTGTAGCGCAGCATGAGTTGCTGCATCGGGCCGGCGCGGCTGAATTCCTGCTTCATCAGCGCCGCTTTGAGGCGGTAACCGCGGCCGCCGGTCTGCACCACCGCGCGGCTGGGCGTCGTGTTGCCGCCCATGAACAAGGAGATGCCGAGCACCCCCTCGTTGCCCACGCCGGCGATTTCGGAGGACGCGCCGTCTTCCATCACATAGTGCAGGGACATGATCGCCGTGGTCGGAAAGTAGACGTGCAGCAGCTGGCCGCCGGATTCGTACAGAACGTCTCCGAGGCGCAGTTCGACCGCTTCGAGGTGCGGCGCGAGGCGCTCGAACACCTCCGCAGGCAGCGCGGCGAGCAGATGGTTCTGATTCGGGCTTGGCGGCGTGGGCATTGGCGACTGGCTGAATGCCGTCCTTGGCATGACTGCGCGGATCGGTCGGGATAGAAGGCTAGAGCGCTGCCTGATGCCGTGGAGTCTAGCACTTGGACAGGGGAGGCTATGTACGTTATCCAACATATGGCAGATTTTTCGGGACCGGTCGCGGCGCTGCGCCTGTGCGTGTGTGCGCGTCTGTCTGTGTGTCTGCCAGCGCACAGACTTCGGCCACGGCGGCGGCCACAATTCCGGCACGGTGTGCGTGATGCCGGTGCCCGCGGCGGCTGCGAAAGCCGGGGCGGCGAAGCCGGGGTAGCGAACCCGGGGCATGGATGCCCAACCAGACGAATGCAGGAGGCCGGTATGAATCGAGATCGTGTGGCAGGCAGCTGGAAGCAGCTGAGCGGGCAGATCAAAGAGCAGTGGGGCAGGCTGGTTCACAACGATCTGAACGTGAACGCCGGCAAACGCGACCAGCTCGCCGGCAGCATCCAGGTGCGCCTGGGCAATTCGAAGGAAGAATCCGAGCGCCAGATCAGCGATTTTCTCTACCGCAACCGCGACTGGGACATTTCCAGGCGCTGGTTCCGGTCGTAAATAACCTAAGGAAACTCTGAAAAAGGGGCCCATGGCCCCCTTTCCCAATCCCACCATCACAGTGAAAAACCTCGGCCGGGAAAGCATCGCCCGAGGTTTTTCAGAGCTTACCCAAAGGAATATTGTGAACATCATCAGAAAAGTGCTTTTTGGGATCATCGTGCTGCTCGCGTCTTTGCCCTTCGCGCTCTCATCGCTCCCCGCGCACGCGCAGCAGAGCGCGTACGCGAACGCCATGCCGAGGATAGACGGCTTCGATGTGGAGCCGGCGGCGCAGCTGACGGCAGGCTACGAATTGCTGTTTACCCTGTACGGCAGCCCCGGCGGTGCCGCGACGCTGCAGATCAACGGCGTCGCGAGCCGTATCCAGCTGGAGGAAGTGGAAACCGGGGTGTATGAGGGCAGCTATACCATCAAGAGCAGGGATCGAATCAGCGCGACCGGCAACGTCACGGCGAACCTGCGCGTGGGCAATCGCATCGCGACCGAGGTGCTGGACGAATCGCTGCTCGCCGGCGCGCCTTCGCATTCCGCCGCCAAGCGCGCGGCCGATGCGGCTGCGCTGGCGGCGACGCCGAGAATCAACCGCTTCGACGTCGACCCGGCCGCGCGCCTGGACGCGGGCTCGGATCTGCTGTTTTCGCTCGCCGGAACCGCGGGAGGCAAGGCCAGCGTCAGGATAGTCGGCGTGAAAGGCAAGCTGTCCCTGCCGGAAGTCACTGCGGGCGTGTACGAGGGAATCTATGTCATCCGCGACCGGGACCGCATTGCGGCGAACGCCGCGGTCACGGCGACGCTGCGCAAGGGCGAACTGGAAACCAGCGCCACCCTCGGTCAGCCCCTGCTGGCAGCGGCCGGACGTGCGCCCTCGGCGCGGCGCTCGGCCAGAGATTGCGCCAACTGCGGCGTGATCGAATCGATCAATCTGGTCGAAGTCAAAGGCGAAGGCACTTATCTGGGCAAGATCGCGGGCGGCGTGGTCGGGGCGGTGCTGGGCAGCCAGATCGGCTCCGGCCGCGGCACGACGGCGGCCGAGATCGCGGGCGCCGTCGGCGGCGCGGTAGCCGGCAACGAGATCGAAAAGCACGTCAACAGGAGCCGCCACTACGATGTCACCGTGCGCCTGCAGGGCGGCGGCAGCCAGACGGTCTCCTATGCGACCGAGCCGGCGTTCAGGGTGGGCGACAAGGTCAGGGTTGAAAACGGCACCTTGGTGTCCAACTCATAGGTTTCCGGCTCATAGGTGTCCAACTCATGGATAGTTGCAGCGCTATGTTCGTCACCGCACGGAGTACGGCTGCGCGAAAGAGGACGATGGTCCTGGCAAGCTGCAAGCGGTGCTATCGCCGCGTGCAAGCGGGCACGGCCATCCGTGTTAACGCATTATTCACAGGAGTATTGTCATGAAACTGATCAAAAGCATTTCCGCAGTATTTGCCGCCCTCTTGCTGGCAACGGCCATGGGCTGCGCTTCCACCTCCACCCAGGAAGGTACCGGAGAGTACGTCGATGACACCGTGATCACGACCAAGGTGAAGGCGGCGATTTTCAACGAACCGTCGCTCAAATCGTCTGAAATCAACGTCGAAACCTTCAAGGGCACGGTGCAGCTCGGCGGCTTCGTCAAGTACCAGGCGGACATCAACAAGGCGGTCGAAATCACGCGCAACATCAAGGGCGTGAAGACGGTCAAGAACGACATGCGGCTCAAGTAGGCGATGAGCGGTAGGCGGTAAGCAGTAAGCGTTGACCGGCTGCATCGTCCTGCTCCGCGCTTCGCGGGGCAGGGCGCCTGTCGGTCCGACATTCCGCCACACAGCGCCACACAGTTCTTGTGCTTGCCCTATTCCGCATACTGATCGTCGACGACCATGCGCCGTTTCGCTGTGCGAGGGCGTGCTCACGCTCCTGAGCGGGAAGACCTGCCTCGGCGCGACGGCTGCTGGTGTTAGGATGCCGGGCGACGCGGCTGGTGCCGCTGCGGTCGATTGAAGGGCGGTTGCCGAAATTGTCGAAACGTCCATCCGAATTGTTTTTGCTGTTTCTGCTCGCCGCCCCGTATTCAGCCGCGGCTGCCGATGATCTCTACCGGTCGATCAACCAACTTCGCGCAGGGTCGGGCAGTTGCGCCGCTGCGCAAGACCTGATCCCGCTCGCGCCGCAGGCCGCGCTCGATCGCGCCGCCCGGGATCTCGCGCGAGGCGACAAAGCGGAACCCAGCCTGAAGGCGGCCGGCTATCGGGCGGCGCGCTACAGCGTGCTCAGCCTCAAGGGCGACGGGGTAGGCGCGCAGGCAGCGCAGTTGCTGGCGAAGCCTGCCTACTGCGCGCAGTTGCAGGACGCCGCGATGAGCGAAGTCGGCATCTACCTGGATGCGCGCGAGCTCTGGGTGGTGATGGCGGCGCCGTTCGCGCCCTCCGTGGGCATGTCCGCGCAGGCGGCGGGCGAGCGCGTGCTTGCGCTGGTGAATCATGCGCGCGCCTCCTCGCGCCGCTGCGGCGGGCGCGCCTACCAAGCGGTGCGGCCGGTACGCTGGAACGAGTTGCTGGCCGAGGCCTCGAGGGCGCATGCCGAGGACATGGCGCGCAACAACTATTTCGGCCACAGCGGCCGCGACGGCTCCAATCCGGCGCAGCGCGTGGAGCGCGCCGGCTATCGCTACCGCTCGACCGGCGAAAACATCGCGGCAGGGCAGATGCAGCCGGAGGACGCGGTCGCGGGCTGGATCAGGAGCCCGACGCACTGCGCCAATCTGATGAGTCCCACCTATACCGAAATGGGCGCCGCCTTCGCGGTCGACTCCGCCAGCGACATGGGTGTGTACTGGGCGCAGGTGTTCGGTATGCCGCGCTAAGCCAGACGGCAGTGAGCGCTTGGGCCTTTGTGCCCTGCGTCGCTCATTTCTCAGGCGATGCTTCCGCGGGCTTCGGCTGTTCCTCCGGAGCGGCGCGTTCGTCCAGCGCGGCAAGCACCAGGTTCGGGTTCATCGCCTGCTTCAGCGCGGCCGCCTCCGGGTCGTGGCGGTTTCTGACGTTGGGAAGATCGCGCCGCAATTCTTCCAGCAGTTCGATCAGCTTCGCCGCCTTCTGCTCGGTCAGCAGCGTTACTTTCAAATCCAGATGCGCGCGCTGCTCCTCGAGTTTGGCCAGGCGGTTTTGTTTGATCAGGACAATGGTCGCGGTCAGCAGCGCGCCCAGGCCGACGATCCCCTGAAGCCAGAAGTAGGGCGCCGGGTCGAATTCGGCCAGGCCCGAGCGGCGCAAAGCGTCGTTGGCCAGCATCCATAGCGCGACCAGAAGCAGGATGACGCCGAGAAACACCGGCTGTCCGATGAAATCGCTGATGCGCTCAAGGATGCGTTGCGAGCGCGTGATCTTTTGTTCCTCGCGCGCGTAGAACTCCAGAACCGCCTCGATGTTCTGGCTGATCTGGTCGCGCTCGGACTCCTGCGGCGAATTCTGGATGATCGCAGCCCGCCTACTGCTTTTGCGCGGCGACCCGGCCTGCCGCGTTGACGAAGATGCGGTAGCGATTGCCGTCCGTGCATGACGCGATGTGGTCGTTGTCCGCTTGCCGTCTGGCGCTGATCACCTGGCCGCAAGGCAGGCCGAGCAGCGCGACGACCGCTGTGAGATCTTTCAGCAGGGCAGCGTTTTCGGCGGCCGCCGCCGGCGCGGCAAATAGGGCGGAAAGCAGCACCGCCAGCGTGAACGACAGAGCCGAAGCCCGGGTGCGTGTAATCAACATGGCAACATGGTTCCTTTTGCGTCAGCTCGCGGCATCGAATTTTTGCGGATCGGCGAGAATGCCCCAGATCGCTTCGCGCGACCCCGAGATCGTTCTTGCGAGGGAAGGGTCGCTGTCCTGGATCAGAGCCAGCACCTTGAGAATCAGCATATCGTAGGGCTGGCGCAGGGCGGCGGGACTGGTCTTATGCCCGCTCAGGTAGTGCGCCCGGAACTGCTGCATCAGATCGTCCACCTGGTTCTTCAGTGCGAGCTTGGTGAACACGCCGATGGCGCTGGTGTCCCGCAGGCGCGCTTTCAGCGCCGCCACGTCCAACTGCGGCTCCGCCTTCTTGGCGACGGGGGGCGGGCTCTCGTGCTTCTTCGGATCGATGCCAGGCGCGCTCGCAACGGCCTTGGCCGGCGCCTGGGTGGAGGGTGCATGCGTGAGCGTCTGGTTCGACGCGGGAGCGTTTGGCGTCGTGCTTGGCGCCGCGCTTGCCGTCGTGCTTGCCCTGTGCGCTGCCTCTGCGGCCGCCGATGGCCCTGACGCCGCCGATGGCCCTGACGCCGCCGATGGCCCTGACGCCGCCGATGGCGCGGGTGCAAGGGCGACTTCCACGGCAGCGGCGGGCAAGGGAGCGGGCAGCGGCGGCGGTGTCAGCGTGATCGCTTGCGCGACGGCCGCCGGTGCGAGCGCGCGCTGCGCGCGGGTCGCGTCTTCAACGGGGGTGTCCTGATTCGGGACGGAGACGTACGGATCGACGGGCGTCGCCGCAGCCGCCGGTTCGAGCCGTACCGTGGCGCAGCCGGCGGCCAAAATCGACCCCAGCGTCAAACCCAGCGCCAAACGCAGCGCCGCTGCGCTGCGCGACGCGTGTCGCGCGGTTGCGGCGGCAGACTGGTTCGGACTTGAATGCACAGGCATGGACAGGCTCCGGTTCTAGGCCGACAACTTATCCCGTCGCGGCAGCGCCGTCTGTACGCTGACTAACGGAGTTTGCGGCGCACAGCCGGGTATTCTTCGCTGTGTTCCTTGCGTTCCTTGCCTTCGCTAATTTCGTTACCTTCGTTACAAGTGGCGCCCTTTGTCTGCTTGCGCACAGATCGGGCGCGAATTCGGGCGCACGCTGCATCCATGCTGGCATATCGTCCAGCGGGAGACAGCCATGAAACGCAATGCAGTGCGCAGTGCCAAATCATTCAAACTTCCGATCGCCTGGCGCGAGGCCGAGTACGCGGCATTGCGCGCCAATGCCGCCGACGCCTGCGACGATCGCGTCAGCGAGAACATCTTCGACATCGAGGACGAGCGCGCGGAAGTCGGTGTGATCTTCGACCGCTTGATGCACCACGAAAGCTGAGTTCCTGCCGCCAAATAGTTCGCGCAGAGTCCGAGTTCGCGCAGAGTCCGCGCAGCGCAGATCCGCGCAGGACCGCGCAGATCAAACAGGCGCCGCGTCAAGGCGGCCATTCCATTAAACGGAGCACATCATGCAACTCTTACTGATCCTGGGTATCGCATTCGCCATCGGAGCCGTCACCTTCGCCCTGCAGAACAACGCGCCGGTGGCGGTCGTCCTCGGGTTCTGGCGCTACGACAGCACGCTCGCGGTCGTGCTTCTGGTGGCTCTGGCACTGGGCGCATTGATCGCCGGGCTGGTTTCGACGCCGAGCGTGATCAAGGGGCAGTGGGCCAGCGCGCGCTTGCGGCGCCAGGTCGCGAGCCTGGAGGAAGAGCGGACCACCCTGGAGCGCCGCGTGCGCGATCTGGAAGTGCAGGCGGGGCCGGGGACGCTTGCGCCGGTGAAGGCGGAGGATGACGCCGCGCCTTACGTCGGCCTGAAGTCGCTGCTGATGTCCCACGACCAGAAATAGATGCGCGGGCTTTACGCTGCCTGGGGACCGGCCGTGCCAAGATAATCGTTGCTGTATCAATCTCATATCGTGAGTTGGTTTTTTCCGCGGATACTTTCGCGGAGCTGAAACAGCGGCTGTGGCGCCCCAAGTTTGATCGTTTTCCCTATGAGGCCGGTTGACCAAAGCGGGTAATGCCGCGCTCGGGAAGCGAATTTCAACAGCCTGCTAACACATCGGCTCTGTTAGCGCTAAACGTTGATAAACCGCCTTCCCAGAGCGGAAGGGATGAACATTGCGGGGGAAGCCCTTGCCTGTTCCGTGACCGCAGTCGATACAACGCCAAGCCCCTAGAGAGCTTGCCTCTGATTTACATCACGGATTAGCGTCATTCAAATAGAATTGCTTCGACTCTGGCCAGGACTTCATCGACGATGTGCTGGGGCACAGTTTCCTTGAGGCGTACATTCCGCGCGCGCCAGTCCAGCGACTTCAATTGGTGGCAATGCACGGCGCCTTGTGCATCTGTGCCTGCGCCCATCAGCGTGACCACTGTGCCGTAGGTGCGAGCAGCGGCAGCAGCGCCCTGAGAAATTGGGCAAATCATCGCCAGCCCTTGCTGGTTAAAGACCTTGCCGCTCAGGACAAGGCCGAAGTGAGGGCCTTTCATTTCTCGGCCGGAAGACGGGTCGAAATCAAGGTGCACGATATCGCCACGGTTCGGCAGGTACGCCATCAGCCGTTCTCAAGCCCGACGGAGGGCATTTCATCCCAGCCTTCAACGCGCGGCAGCCCTTGCGGCATCTCGGCCATCAGGTCGGCCAGCTTGTAACGCGGGCGGGTTGGTGCCTCGACGGTCATCTTCTTTCCAAGGAGATGAAGTTCGACCTGGGAACCTTCACCAAGTCCATTCTGGTCAATAAACGCCTTGGGCACCGTCATTACGAGTGAGCCACCGGCTTTGCGCAGGGTCTGCAGCATTGAAGCCTCCTATTCAGGATAAGTGCTATTTTAGTATAACTGTGTGTTTTATTCAAGTAGGACAAAATCAAAGGCCGGATATGCTACAACTGGATTAGCGCTAAGCATCCATCGACGCTTAGCGCTAACAGAGCCAACACATCACCCCCGCGCGCAAGGCGGCGGCTTGGCGCAGCGCAAAGTGCAATTCCCCGACAGCCGTCCGGTTGTGTCTGCCAACGCACCGATATTCATTGGCGTTTTGCGTAGTCTTGCCTGAGCGCTGGTTACGTCGGCGTGACGGACGATCGGTGATGGCGGAAGCGAAGGCTGTTTCGATCTCGACTATTCGCTTTTCGGCAGGACGGTGGACAAATGCGCGACACGAAATGGAACGATGATTGCCTGCTTGGCATTCCAGCGATCGATCTGCAGCACAAGCGGATTTTCGACTGCTTTGCCACCATGGCGGCGGAAGCCTTGAACCGGCACGACCGCTTTCTTGCCGATTCTTCCTACGCCCGCCTGATCGAACTCCTGGAGCAGCATTTCGCGCTGGAGGAAAGCATGATGCGCAGCTTCGACTACCCGGAACTGGAGCGGCACAAGGAAGAACACCGGCAGATTCATGCCGACCTGGAAGCGGCGGCGCGGAACTTCTTCGGCGTGAACGGGGCCGAGCCACAGGGGCTTGTCCGTGTCTTCAAGAAGTGGCGGAACGAACACATCATGACGAGCGACAGGCAATACCTGCAACACTTTGCCGGCCCGCTGCGCGCAGATGCCCGCTCGCGCGCTGGCGCAACATGACGTATGCCTTGCGCCAGTCGGCAGAGGTCGCGCGCGCGGTGCTGCGGCGCTTGGGCCGCTGCGAAATGGGGCTTCCTGCTCTGGTTCGCCGCCTCGTCGGCGTCGCCTGGACCGGCTGGCGTCGCGGCGCGGCCTGGGCGGTCTGCGTCGGCACGGTGCTGGCGCTGGGCGCGATACGCACGGGAACGGACGTCGAACTGACCTTCGCTTCGCTGGCTTTGCTGCCGGTGCTTTTCATCGCCTGGATAGACGGCAAGCGTAACGGCGTGCTGATGGCCTTTCTCGCGACGGCCATGTGGGCCGCGGCCGATATCGCTTCGGAACGGCAATTCAGCGCAAGCTGGATTCCGTGGGCCAACGCTGCCACCCGCTTGATGATCTACAGCATCGTGGCGCTGCTCGCGGCGCAGGTGCGCCTGCAACTGGACCGGGAGCGCGAATGCGCGAACGAGGACGCGTTGACCGGATTGCAGAACCGGCGCGGCTTTCTCGCGGCCGGCGCGGGCGAAGTCGAACGCGCGACGCGCTACGGATTTCCCCTGAGCGTGCTGTTTCTGGATCTGGACGACTTCAAGCAGATCAACGACACCCGCGGCCATGCGTCCGGGGACGCGGCGCTGCGGGCGACGGCCAGGGCACTGGGCGCCTTGCGCTCCAGCGATCGCGTCGCGCGCATGGGCGGCGATGAATTCGCCATCCTGCTGCCGGAAATCGGATACGAGGCGGCGCTCGAAGCCGGGCGCAAGATCGCGCTTGCCGTCAACCGGGCGCTGCGGGATTTTCCTCCGGTGAAAGCCAGCATCGGCGTTGCGTGGTTCGCGCGCTCGGATCGCCCGTTTCCGGAAATGCTGAAACAGGCCGACAAATTGATGTATCAGGCGAAGGCGGGCGGCAAGAACGCCTTGCGCTCGCAGCGCTTCGAAGCGCGCACTGTGCCCCAAGCTTGAGTGTTCCGGCCAAATGATCGACATCGTCTTCAAGCAGATCTGGAATCTGAGCAGCAAGTCGGTAACGGCCTGGCTGGACGACTACGCGCCCAGCATGGGCGCGGCGCTGGCCTACTACACGCTGTTCTCGCTCGCGCCGCTGCTCATCATCGCCATCGCGGTCGCGGGCCTGTTCTTCGGTCAGGAAGCGGCGCGGGGTGAAATCGTGTCCCAGATCGAAGACCTCATCGGGCGCGAGGGCGCCATCGCGGTGCAGGGCCTGCTGAAGAGCGCGAGCGAGCCGGCCCGGGATATCGTGGCGACGCTGGTGAGCGTCGTTACCCTGATCGTCGGCGCGACGACCGTGTTCGCGGAATTGCAGAGCGACCTGGACCGCATCTGGCGCGTTCCCGCACCGCCGGACGAAAGCAGCCTGTGGGGCCTGCTGCGCTCGCGCCTGCTGTCTTTCGGCCTGGCGCTGGGACTCGGATTTCTGCTGCTGGTGTCCTTGGTGTTCAGCGCCGCCATCGCCGGATTCGGCAAATGGAGCTACGGCTTTTTCGTCGGCAGGGAAGCCTATCTTCAGTCCTTGAATTTCTGCATTTCGTTCGCCATCACCACGCTGCTGTTCGCGATGATCTACAAAGTCATGCCCCGCGCCAGAATCGCCTGGCGCGACGTCTGGGTCGGCGCGGCGGTGACCGCGCTGCTGTTCGAGATCGGAAAATTTCTCATCGGCCTGTATCTGGGCAAGACCGGCGTCGCATCCGGCTTCGGCGCCGCGGGATCGCTGGTGCTGCTGCTGGTGTGGGTCTATTTTTCCGCGCAGATCTTCCTGCTCGGCGCCGAGTTCACCTGGGTCTACTCGCACGAATACGGGTCGAAGCGCGCCTTGATTGCGAACAAATCGCAGGCCGAGGTGCCCAGCCGTTCGGGCAGCGCGCTTCCGGCGGGGGACGCGAAGAAGCGCGTGCCGGGGTCCGCCCGCGCGGATCCGCCCCGGAGTTCGTAGCGACACCACCCTCGATACGGCTACGCAGCGCGCCTGCGCCCATGCCCTGTCGTCCATGTCCAGTCGTCCATCTCATGTGCCGGTAAGCGCACAGATAATCAAGGCGAAAGCGAGCAAGCTTGCTGCTGGTCTTGTCAATTCACCGAACTCCAACCATACCTGCCCGGTCGCCCACTCGCGCCCGGGCGAAAGGCGATTGAAATGGACAGAATCATCGCAGGGCGTTTCCAGAGCAGAGCAGATGCGGACATCGTGGCGGCGTCGATCGCGAAATATATCGACTACGCGGACATCTGCGTTTTTCCGCGCAATCCGCCGCCGGCGCATGCCCCCCTTGCGGCAGAGCGCCGGCCGGACGGTTTCATGCTGTCGGTGCGCATCGTCGGACCGGTGGACGAGCGGCGCGTCATCGCCACCCTGCACAATCAGGGCGCGGTCGACATCGAACACGCGCAGGGCGAATGGCTGGACGGCGACTGGGTCGATTTCGATCCGGTCGCGGCGCCGTTGCTGGTGAAGGGACTGGTCAACTAGCCGGGAAACAGAGAAACCGCTGAATAGCTGTTCGCAAGATTCAGGACGTAATCAGCGCTTCCTTGGTTCGTTTACTTTCGCCATATGTTCGGCAACGAACCGAAGCGTCGGATGCGATGGCGAATAATCGGGCTTCCTCCCCCCGCCAACGGCTTTTCCTCCCTTGTGCCTGGCGGGTCTCGGCCCCCGGTTATGCTCATTTCCGGGGGCCGTATTTTTTCCCCTTCAGCTCTGCGCCCCGGCAATCCTTACTTCGACCGCATGCTCCGCATGATCGTCGAGCAGACGGACACAGGCATCGGCCTGTTCCACGCCGTCGACGATCACGCGGGTCTGGCCGGGCGCCGCGCGCGTTTGAACGACGGTGATGTGGTAGACCGTTTCGCGGTAGCGGTAATGCAGCTTGAATGTGTCCCAATCCGGGGGCAGGCAGGGCGCGAAGCGCAGCCTGTCGACTTCCAGTTTCAATCCCAGCAGCGATTCCAGGATCAGGCGGTACATCCAGCCGGCCGATCCGGTGTACCAGCTCCAGCCGCCGCGGCCGATGTGCGGCGCGACCGCGTAGACGTCGGCGGCGACCACGTAGGGCTCGGTCTTGTAGACTTCGATCGCGGCTGCCGAATCGGCGTGCCTGACCGGATTGATCAGCTTGAACAGCTCCCACGCGCGGGCGCTGTCGCCCTGGGCCGCGAAAGCCATCACGGTCCAGATCGCCGCGTGCGTGTATTGTCCGCCGTTTTCGCGCACGCCGGGAACGTAGCCCTTGATATAGCCGGGGTTCAAGTCCGATTTGTCGAACGGCGGGGCCAGCAGCTGGATCAAGCCGTGCTCGCGGCGCACCAGGCGTTCGTCCACCGCCGCCATCGCGGTACGCGCGCGCTCCGGATTCCCCGCGCCGGAGAGCACGGCCCAGCTTTGCGCGATGGCGTCGATCTGACATTCGGCGTTGCCGGCCGAGCCCAGCGGCGTGCCGTCGTCGAAGTAGGCGCGGCGGTACCAGGCGCCGTCCCAGCCCTGTTGCTCGAGATTCAGGCGCAGTTGCGCCGCCTCTTTGCCGCAGCGCGCGGCGAAGGCGGCGTCGCCGCGCAGGCGTGCCAGGGCGGCGAATTGCGTCAGCACTTCATACAGGAAGAAGCCCAGCCACACGCTTTCGCCCTTGCCCTCGAGGCCGACGATGTTCATGCCGTCGTTCCAGTCGCCCGAGCCCATCAGCGGCAGGCCGCGCTCGCCGAAACGCAGTCCCTTGAGGATGGCGCGCACGCCGTGCTGGTACAGATCGGCCGACTCGTCCGAGCGCCCGGGGAGGTCGTAGTAGGAGTCCTCGTCGGGGTTGAGCGCGCGGCCCTCGAGGAAATGCGCGGTTTCGTCCAGCACCCCGGTGTCGCCGGTGGCAAAGACGTAGCGGCAGATGGCCAGCGGCAGCCACAGGTAGTCGTCCGAGCAATGGGTGCGCACGCCGCGTTCGGAAGTCGGATGCCACCAGTGCTGCACATCGCCCTCGCGGAACTGGTGCGCGGCCGAGCGCAGCAGGTGCTGGCGCACCAGCGCGGGTTCGGCGTGCACCAGGGCCATGACGTCCTGCAGCTGGTCGCGAAAGCCGAATGCGCCGCCCGACTGGTAGTAGCCGCTGCGCGCCCACAGGCGGCAGGCCAGGGTCTGATACACGAGCCAGCCGTTGGCGAGCACGTTGAGCGCCTGATCGGGCGTCTCCACCTGCACCGCGCCCAGGGTGTGGCGCCAGTACTGCCACACTTTTTCCAGCGCCGCGCGCGCCGCCGCAACGCCGCGGCAGCGCGCGAGCAGCGCTCTCGCGTCGGTCAGGTTGCGTCCGGCGCCCAGCCTGAAGACGAACTCGCGCTCCTCGCCGTCGGCGAGCTCGAAGCCGAGCTGGATCGCAGCGCAGGGGTCTAGCGTTGCGCCGACCTTGTTGGATAGCTGCGCCCTGGCCATGGCCGCGGGATTGGCGAGCGTGCCGTTGCGGCCGATGAACTCGGCACGGTCGCCGCTGACGCTGCGATTGGGCTCGTCCGCGTCGAAGAACGCGACCCGGTCGGCGAACTCGGTGTTGTAGGCGTTGCGCGCACAGAGCGCACCGCTCGCCGCGTCGATTTCGGTGATGATGTGCATGCTCGACTTGGGCCGCAGGTCGCCCAGCACCCACTCCACGTAGCCCGTGGCCGAAAGCCGCCGCGCGCGCCCCGAGTTGTTGCGCAGCTTCAACACCGAGAACTTGACCGCGGCGTCCAGCGCGACAAACACCGTCAGCTCGGAAAACACGCCGGTTTCCTCGTGCTCGAAACAGCTGTAGCCGAAGCCGTGCCGGCTGACGTAAGGCCCGGCGCCGCGGCTGGGCAGGGGCGTGGGCGACCAGTAGTGCGCGCTCTCTTCGTCGCGCAGGTAAAGCGCCTCGCCGCCCGTATCGCTCACCGGATCGTTGTCCCATGGGCTCAGGCGAAACTGGTGGGCGTTTTCGCTCCAGGTATAGGCCGCGCCGTTCTCGGAAACGACGCTTCCGAACTGCGCATTCGCGAGCACGTTGACCCAGGGCGCCGGGGTCACGCGCCCCTCGGCCGTGGTGATGACGTACTCGCGCCCGTCGGAAGTGAAGCCTCCGAGGCCGTTGTGGAACAGCAGGTCGCTGCGCGCCGGCGCAATGGCCGCGGGTGGGCCGGGGCGGTGCGCGCGCGTCGGTTTCAGGCGCGGCAGATTCAGATGCGGCGCGCGCACGTCCGCGGCGCCGCGGCGGATGATCTGGTCGCCCAGGGCGCCGCGCCGGTCGCTCAGGATGGCGCGCGCGACCGACTGGACCAGGGTGCGGTCTTCATCCGATATCTGGTCCGCAGGGCGCACGAAGATGCCGCCCGGCCGGTCGATCACGTGGGCTTCGACGCCGGCGGCGATCAAGCCCATGATCTGCTCGTGCAGCGATTGGCGGTATCCGGCTCTATCCTCGTTCCAGATGACCAGATCGACGCTCAGGCCCTTCAGGCGCCAGTAGGCGTGGGCCTGCACCAGCTGGCGCACGAGGTCGATGTTGGCCGGATCGCCGATCTTGAGCAGCACGATGGGCAGATCGCCGGAAATGGCATAGCCCCACAGGCCGGATTGACCGCGCCGGTTCTTGCCGACCACGGCCGGGTCCGCGCGCAGGCTGGAGTTGGCGTAGATGACCGAGCGCGCAAGCTGCGCATACAGCTGCGCGTCGGCTTCGCTCGCGTTGATCTGCCGCAGCACCACCTGGCTGTGGGTCCACGCCAGTTCGAACACGCGATCGGCGAGTTGCCGGTCCTGGTATTTCCCGGCCAGGACCAGGGCCGCGTCGCGATCGGCGCCGATGCCGGTGACCATGTCTATGATCGCTTTCTGGTCCGCCTCCAAAGTGATGCGGTAGCGGATGGCGACCACCGGATCGAGCACCGAGCCCGCGCTGCCCGAGAGCGCCGCCGGGCCGGCGAGCGCCTGCGGCCAGGCGAGGCTGCGCCCGCGGCCGACGAAGCGCGTGCGGTCGGTCTCGTACGAGATCTCGCCGGCCTCGGCGCCGCGCACGGCCATCAGGTGGAACATGCACGGCGGCTGTTCGGCGAGCGAGCGCGGCCGGCCCGTGCACAGGATGGCCTGCCGCTCTTGCACGATCTCGGTCTGCACGAACAGATTGCTGAACGCCGGGTGCAGCGCGTCGGCGACGGGCGCGGCGAGCACCACTTCGGCATAGCTCGTGAATTCGATCGTGCGCCGGCTGCGCGCGCGGTTGACGATGTGCACGCGACGCAGTTCGATGTCGTCCTCGGGCGACACGACGATCTCGGTATGGGTGTCGTAGTCCAGGTCGCGGCGGCGGAATTCGGCGCGGCCTTCGGAGAATATCGCTTCGTAGGTCTCAGCGTGTTTGAGCGTCGGCTGGTGCGTATTGGACCAGAACGCGCCGCTCTTCACGTCGCGGATGTAGCAGAACGTGCCCCAGTTGTCGCGGGTGCTGTCTTCGCGCCAGCGTGTGACGGCGAGGTCTTTCCAGCGGCTGTAGCCGCCGC
>CAYNVY010000010.1:0-20459 GCA_964400745.1 uncultured Enterobacteriaceae bacterium
CGGCCACAGGTTGAAGTCCGTATTGGCAAACCCGGTGGTGGTGGCGATGGAGACGACGTTGAACGCGGCATAGCGCAGCGCCGTCCAGAAGCTTGCATAGGTCTGGTTGGCGAGCAGGAAATAGGCGATGCCGAACACGCTGCCGATGACCACCAGCAGATACAGTCCGGCCTCCGGGTCGCGCGTGTACGGGGCGAAGCTGCGGCGCTGCCAGGCGAGAAAATGGGTGCCGAAGTTGATGCCCGCCAGCAACATGAAATAGATGGAGACCGCTTCGATCGCCGGCGAATTCCAGTGGCCGAAACTGGCGTCGTGGGAGGAAAACCCGCCCAGGCCCATGGTGGAGAACGCGTGCATCATGGCGTCTAGCCAGTTCATGCCCGCGATGCGGTAGCTCAGGATGCAGGCGACGGTGATGCCCAGGTACACCAGCCACAGCCCTTTGGCCGTTTCCGCGATGCGCGGCGTGAGCTTGGTGTCCTTCATCGGACCCGGCGTCTCGGCCTTGTAGATCTGGCTGCCGCCCACGCCGAGCAGCGGCAGGATGGCCACCGCCAGCACGATCACGCCCATGCCGCCGATCCAGACGAGGAACGTGCGCCAGATGTTGATCGAGGGCGGCAGCGCGTCCAGGCCGGACAGGACCGTGGCCCCGGTGGTCGTGAGTCCGGAAACGGTTTCGAAGTAGGCGTCGGTGAAGGATAGTTCCGGCATATAGAACAGCAGCGGCAGGGTGGCGAAAGCCGGCAGTACGGTCCATACCAGCGCCACCAGCAGAAAACCGTCGCGCGGCTGCAGTTCGCGCCGCTTTTTCTTCGTCATCGCCCACAGCAGGGCACCGCCGGCCGCGGTCAGCAGGATCGCTTCGTCATAGGCGGTTTGCGCGTTGTCGCCCATGAAAAAAGAGCACAGCAGCGGAAACAGCAGGCACAGCGCGAAGATCATGATGACCACGCTCAGCACGTGCAGGACGGCAAAAATTCGGACCATGGGAGGCGCCTGGGCTGGCTTAGAGAAAGCCTGCGCTGACCTGGAACAGCTTTTCCACTTTCGGCACCATTTTCTTGTTGGTGACGAAGACGATGGCGTGGTCGCCCGCCTCGATCACCAGGTCGTGGTGGGCCATCAGAACCTCGTCGCCGCGCACCAGGGCTGCGATGGTCGTACCCTTGGGCAGCTCGATCTGCTCGATGCGCCGACCCACCATTTTGCATGAAGCCGCGTCACCGTGGACCACCGCCTCCAGGGCCTCGGCCGCACCGCGGCGCAGCGAGTGCACTTCGGTGATGTCGCCGCGGCGCACGTGCGCCAGCAGCGTGCCTATGGTCGCCTGGGCCGGCGAGATGGCGATGTCGATCTGTCCTGATTGCAGCAGATCCACGTACGAGCGCCGGTTGATCAGCGCAACCACGCGGCGCGCGCCCATGCGCTTCGCCAGCAGGCAGCTCATGATATTGTTTTCGTCGTCGTTGGTGACTGCAACGAAGAGATCCATTTCCTCGACGTTTTCGGCTTCGAGCAGCGACTCGTCGGTCACGTCACCCTGCAATACCAGCGTCTTATCGAGCCGCGTCGACAGTTCTTCGCAGCGGCGCTTGTTGTGCTCCAGGATCTTCACCGTATATTCGCTCTCCAGCGCGCGCGCCAGCCGCAGGCCAATGTTGCCGCCGCCTGCGATCATGACGCGCCGCACCGGTTTGTCCTGGCGCCGCAGTTCCTGCATCACCTTGCGGATATTCTGGCTCGCAGCAAGGCAGAACACCTCGTCGCCCGCTTCAACTACAGTGGTACCCTCGGGCACGATGGGCCGGTCACCGCGGAAAATGGCCGCCAGTCGCACGTCGACCGTGGGAATGTGCTTGCGTATGTCCTGCAATTGATGACCCACCAGGGGCCCGCCCTCGAAGGCGCGCACAGCCACCAGGCTGACGCGGCCGTCGGCGAACTCCAGCACTTGCAGCGCCTCGGGAAACTGGACCAGCTTGACCAGGTATTCGGTGATCAGCTGCTCCGGACAAATGGCGTAGTCCACGGCAAAACAGTCGGGAGCGAACAGTTGCTCGTTGGCCAGGTACTCGGGCGCGCGCACGCGCGCGATCCGGGTGGGCACGTTGTACTGGTGCGCCGCGATCTTGCACGCCACCAGGTTGGTTTCGTCGCTTTGCGTCACCGCGATGAGCATGTCGGCGTCTTCGATCCCGGCGCTTTTCAGAACCGAGGGATGCGCCGCGCTTCCGGTTACGGTGCGCAAGTCCAGCCGGTCCTGCAGCAGGCGCAGGCGGGCCGCGTCGATATCCACTACGGTGATATCGTTGGCTTCGGAGACCAGGCTTTCAGCGACGCTGGTGCCGACCTGACCTGCGCCGAGAATGATGATTTTCAATGTTGCCCCTCCGAGTCCTGCGAGGTATTAACGCGGGCTGACTCCGCGGACCCTGACGATACATATCGGATGGGGCGCATTTTATTCCCTTTTGCTGCGCCGCGACACGAGATGCTACTCATCTTTCCTGCCGGTCGAGATTCCCAGCGCCTTGAGCTTGCGGTATAGATGGGTGCGCTCCAGGCCGCTTTTTTCCGCCACGCGCGCGATCGAACCGTTCTCGCGCGCGAGCAACTGTTCGAAATAGGCGCGCTCGAACGCTTCGCGCGCTTCGCGCAGCGGCAGCTCGATCGGCAATGCCACCTGCGTGCCGGACGCGGGATGGAACTGCGCCGACACGCGCTCGACGTCTGCCGCGCCGATTTCCTCCTCCAGGGCGGTGAGCGCCAGATTCTTTACCGCGCCCTGCAGGTCTTCCAGGTTGCGCGGCCAATGGAACTGACGCAGGGTGTTCAGTGCCGCAGTCGAAAAATGCCGCGGCGGGCAATGCTTCGCCTCCACCAGCTGAGCCAGCAGGATGCCGGCGATGTCCGGAATGTCTTCGGCATGCTCGCGCAGCGCCGGAAGCAGCAGCGAGAGTTCGGACAGGCGCGCGAGCAGCGCGGCGTCGAATCCGATCTCGGCCACGAGGCGCGCGGGTTCTTCCGTCGTGAACGAGACGACGCGCGTCCTGGTTTTTTCCTGCTTGCCGAGAATGAAGGCCAGGTTCTTCTGCTGCGTCTTGGTCAGGGCCGCCAGCTCTTCGACGAAAATCAGTCCGCTGGCGGCCTGCTCCAGCAGCTCCTGCGGCGCGTCGATCAAGGCGGCGCCGGCCACGATCCAGGGTGTATTGGGCTGATGCAGATAGCGCGCGAACAATTCCGGCATGACCCCCGGCTCGCCGCGAAGCAGCACCGGCACCGACAGGGTGGCGACCTGCGCCATGCGCTTGCGCAGGTCGTTCAGCAGGGCCGAGCGGCCCAGGCTCAGCAGCGTAAGTCCGGCTTGCGCCTGCCCTCCGCCGTTTCGCAGCGCGCGCTTTACCGTCGCAAGCAGTTTCTGCAGCGCAATCGGTTTTTCCAGGAAGTCGATTGCGCCGATGCGGGTGGCCTCCACCGCCGTTTCGATGGTGCCGTGTCCGGACATCATCACCACCGGCATGGTGAGTTGTCCGTTTGCGGCCCACTCTTTGAGCAAGGTGATGCCATCGGTATCCGGCATCCAGATGTCGAGCAAGACCAGATCCGGGCGTTCCGCGTTGCGCAGGGCGCGCGCGTGGGCCGCGTCTTCCGCCAGCCGCACCGTGTGGCCCTCGTCGGCGAGAATCTCCGACAGCAGTTCGCGGATGCCGATTTCGTCGTCGACGACCAGGATTTGCGACATCAGGCGGCCTTCTCCGAATCGTGCAGCAGCGGCAGAGAAATGCTGACGCTGGCGCCGCGATCCGGCAGGTTTTCGACGTTGACCGCGCCGCTGTGCTCGTCGATGATCTTCTTCACGATCGCAAGGCCCAAGCCGGTGCCCCTGGGCTTGGTGGTCACGTAGGGTTCGAAGGCGCGCGTCATGATGGCTTCGGGAAAACCGCAGCCATTGTCGCTGATTCGCAGGCAGACGAAATTACCCGCGCGCTCGGTCTGGACATCGATGTGCGGCTCGGTGCTGCCGGCGAGGGCGTCCTGCGCGTTTTGCAGCAGATTGTGTATGACCTGGCGCAGTTGCGTCGGATCGCCCGTCACCTTTGGCAGTCCTGGTTGCAGGCTGGGCTGAACCAGCGCACCGGCGTGCTCGTACAGGCCGAGGACCTCGCGCACCAGCGCGTTCAGGTCCAGAGCCTGCAGGTTGGGCGCCGGCGTGCGCGCGTATTCGCCAAAATCGTCCACCATGCCCTTCATCGCCGCGACCTGGTTGACGATGGTTTCGGTGGCGCGGTTCAACGTCGCAGCGTCTTCGGCTGCGAGCTTGTGCGCGAGCTTCGCCTGCAGGCGCTCGGCCGAGAGCTGGATCGGCGTCAGCGGATTCTTGATTTCGTGCGCGAGGCGGCGCGCCACTTCCCCCCAGGCAGTCGCCCGTTGCGCCTGGACCAGCTTGGTCACGTCGTCGAATACGACCACGCAGCCGCCGCCGCTCGCTTGCGGCAGCACCGAACCGCGTACCAGCAGCATGCGTTCGGTCAATTCCAGCTGTTGCTGCCAAGTCTGCGTGCCGTGCTGTTTGAAACCCTCGACGATGGCCTGCGCCAGCGGCTGCAGCCGGGGCCAGTCGGCCAGCGCTTGACCCTTCAAACCGTCGAATTCCTCGCGCAGGATGGCGCCGGCGCCGTGGTTCACCGTGCCCAGACGCAGATGCTCGTCGAATACCAGGACGCCGGCGGACAGATTGGCGAGAATGTTCTCCAGATAGGCCTTCGCAGTCTCCAACTCGGCGCGGCGCGACTCGGCCACGCTGCGCGCCTCGTCCAGTTGCTCGGTCATGCTGTTGAACGACTGGGTGAGAATGCCCAATTCGTCGCTGCTGGTCACCTGCGCGCGGCGACTGTAGTCACCGCGCGCCACCGCCTGGGTGCCGGCTGCGAGCAGCGCCAGGGGTTCGGACAGGCGCGCCGAAAGAAGAAAGGCGAGCGCGGTGGCCGAGAGCAGCGTCAAGAGGAGCGTCAGCGTCAGCGTCAGGATGTAAATCTCTTTCAGCCCCTGGCGCGAGAGCGAGAGTTCCTTGTAGTCCCGGTACACTTCCTGCACCGCTTCCGCGTCGCGCGCCAGTGTTTTCGGCACCGGTTGCAGCAGTTGCAGCAGGCGTTCGTCTTCGGCGATGCTGAGCGCCGCGACCGGAACCAGCACGCGCAGACTCAATCCCTTGTCGGGCGCGCCTTCGAGCGCCGAGTAGCCGCGGCCTTGCCTTGCCTGGCGCTGGACGCCGATACTCGGCAGATCAGGCAGGAGCTTGCCCACGCCCTTGTTCGCGCTGGCGATGACGCCGCCGCTGGACGTGAGCAGCAGCGCGTCCTCCACGCCCGCCTGTTCGCGCAGGCGATTGAGCAGCACGACCTGTTGCGCCGGCGACTTGTCGGACAGTTCAAGCGCCATGCGGCGCGCCTTGTCGCTGAGTTCGGTAAGCGACAGGTCGAGCGCGGTTCGCCCGAGGTTGAGCCCGCCTTCTAGCGCGTTGTCCACGCGCACGTCGAACCAGGATTCGATGCTCTTCGCCATGAATTGCAACGACACGACATAGACCAACCCCCCGGGGACGATGACCATGGGCAGGAACATGAGCAGAAAGCGCAGGGTCAGACGCGAGCCGAACACGCGGGTGCGCAGCTTGCTGGTGAGCACCCACAACTGATAGCCGATCAAGCCCAGCAGCGCCGCGGCCAGCGCTGCGTTGAGTCCCAGCAGCAACGCATAGTGGCGCGAGAACAGCGCGGTATTGCCGCTTGCCGCCGCAAGCAGAAACAGCAGGATCGCGCCCAGTGCCACGCTGCAGATGAGTACGTATTTCATTGCGGCGGCTTTTCCGTTACCGGCGCCCGGACTTTGAACGGCCAGCGCCGCCAGTCGGAGGTGAGGTTCCATTCCCGGCTGGTGAGCGCGCTGACCTGGAACGGTTTGGGCAGCTGGGTCACGTCCAGGCGCATGCGCAAGCCCGCCTCGTAGTCTGGGCCGACGTTGGCCTGTCCCGGCTCCAGCACCTGCCAGGAGCGCACCCGAGAGAGCACCCGCAGCGCATCGGTCAGCGTCGAAAAGCTCTGGAAAAGCGCGCCGCTGGACACGCGATATTGGCGGGTGAGCGCGTGATAGGACAGGCGCAGCATGAGTTGCCGGTTCACGCTGTTGTCGAACCAGTACCAGCGCTTTCGCGTCAACTCGAATTCCACCTCAAAATACAGCGCCACGCCCTTGTCGATCGCATCTTCGAGCCGGGGGTTGAGTTCGATCTGGAAATCGGCATCCAGAGCGTAACCCTCGTCGTTAGCCTCCAGGGAAATATGGCTGATCTCGATATTGCCGGCCCGAGCCGTTGCGTTCCAGCCGAGCGCGAGCGCGAGCAGCAGCGAGGCGAGCAGCCGCAAGTTCATCGGTTTACGATTGTTACGGTGGTTGTGCAGCAGCCCCTGGCGCAGAGGAGCACGAGGGCGGGTGTTCGCTGCTGTCGCGCCAGGCGCCTATATCTTTTCGAGCAGGGCATAGAAGAAACCGTCATGTCGGGCATCGGGCAGGATCTGCCCGGCATCGAGCCCCGCGAGCGGCAGGCGGCGGGCTGCGGCGCTGTGCGCCAGGAAAGACTCGATGATCTGCTCATTTTCCTGCGGAAATATCGAACACGTCGCATACAACAATTTACCACCCGGGGCCAACTGTTGCCACAGCGCGTCCAGCATCCGCCGCTGGGTGGCGGCCAGCGCGGCGAGGTCGCTTTCGCGGCGCAGCCATTTGATGTCGGGGTGGCGCTTGACCACGCCCGAGGCGGTGCAGGGCGCATCGAGCAAAATGCGCTCGAATTCGCCGCCGTCGTGCCATGTGCCAGGCGACGCGCAGTCGGCGCAGACGACGCGCGCCGCAAAGCCGAGACGCGCGAGGTTGTCGTTGATGCGGGGCACGCGCGCCGGGTCGCTATCGAGCGCGGTGAGCGCGCAGTCGGCGAGTTCCAGGATGTGTCCGGTTTTTCCGCCCGGGGCGGCACAGGCATCGAGCACGCGCATGCCCGGTCGAACGTCGAGCAGGGGCGCGGCGAGCTGAGCGCCGGCGTCCTGCACCGACACTTCGCCCGCGCTGAAACCCGGAAGAGACTCTATCGCCACCGGGCGCTCCAGCAGAATCGCCTGGGGTCCGATGATTTCGCCGGCAAGGCCGTGCTCACCCAACTTAACCAGATACTGCTCGGCCGACAGATGCCGGCGATTCACGCGCAATGTCATGGGAGGGTGAAGATTGCCCGCATTGAGGACCGATTCCCAGTGCTGAGGCCAGGCATAACGCACGCGGTCTATCCACCATTGCGGGTAGGAGTAATTCGCCGGGTCTGAGTCGCAGCGCGCAAGAATCGCATCGGCGTCGCGCAGGTAATTGCGCAGTACCGCGTTGGCAAGGCCCTTGGCCGCGGGTTCGAGTCGCGACACCGCGCGCACCGCCTGGTCCACCGTGGTATGGCTGGTACGCGGCCGCGCGCGCAATTGGTAGAGCGCGGCAAGCAGCAGAGCATGCAAGGCCGGCTTCGCCGGCTTGCGCAGCAACTCCCCCAAAATGGCGTCGAGCAAGCCGAGATGGCGCAGTGTGCCGTAAGCCAGGTCCTGCACCGCGGCGCGCAGGCTGGTGCCGGGCTCCAAGCCGTTCAAGGCATCCGACAGGCTGTTTCCGGCGCGCACCTGCGCGATTGCATCGCCGGCGGCTTGTAGCGCGAGCTCGAGATTGGCTGATCTGGACAAGGGGAGGGAATGCGGCTTCGCAGGTCGGGTATCGTGCAAGTGCCGCAGTATCGTTATGGAGGAAGCCCGCATCCTACACCGGGCTGGAGGCGGAGAGAACCGGCTTTATGCGTTTAGGCCATTCGCACGGGTGAGCCGTCGCCGTTACGCCGTGGCGCGCAAGCGAGCAACCGCTCTTACGCCATCGCTCGCAAGCGAGCAACCGCTCTTACGCCATCGCTCGCAAGCGAGCAACCGCTCTTACGCCATCGCTCGCAAGCGAGCGATGCGCTCCCCGGTATCCGGGTGGGTGCTGAACAGGCTTTGTATGCCTCCGCCGGACAGAGGATTGACGATCATCATCTGCGCCGTTGCCGGATGGGCTTCGGCGGCTGCCATCGGCAGGCCCTTGGCGTAGCGCTCCATTTTCGCCAGGGCGTCGGCGAGCGCGTTAGGGTCGCCGCAGATCTCGGCCCCGCCGCGATCCGCCTCGAATTCGCGCGCACGCGAAATCGCCATCTGGATCAGCATCGCCGCAACCGGCGCCAGAATCATCACGATCAGCCCGACAATCGGATTGGATCGCTCGCCGTCTCCTCGGCCCCCGAACAGGAAACCGAACTGGGCGATGGAGGAGATCGCGCCTGCCACTGTGGCGGCAATGGTCGAAATCAGTATGTCGCGATGTCCTACGTGCGCCAGTTCGTGCGCCATCACCCCGCGCAATTCGCGCGCCGTGAGGAGTTGCAGGATGCCGGTGGTCGCCGCGACCGCGGCATGCTCGGGATTGCGCCCCGTAGCGAAGGCATTGGGCTGGGCTTCGTTTATGAGATAGACGCGGGGCATGGGCAGCCCGGCACGTTGCGCCAAATCCTGCACCACGGCGTAGAACTGCGGCGCGCTCGCGGCATCGACTTCCTGCGCGTTGTACATGCGCAGCACCATCGCATCGGAGAACCAGTAGGCGAAAATATTCATCGCGCCACCGAGCGCGAGCGCGATCAGCATGCCGTTAGCGCCGCCGAACGCGGCGCCGACGACGCCAAACAACGCCACGATGCCGGCCATCAGTATCGTGGTCTTGAGCCAGTTTCCGAACATCCCCGGGTCCTTCAGATTCGTTGTGGAGAGCCCTTAGATGGTGTTGTTGGAGGAAAATTCAACCCGCTCGCCCCCTGTGACGGGGAAGCCTGCAAGAAAATGCGCCGCGGCCAGCTTCTTGCCCCCTGCGCGTTGGAGCTCCAGCACGGTGAGCGACCCGCTGCCGCAGGCGACGACGATGCCCTGGGCGCCGGCCTGCAGTATGGTTCCCGGCGCGCCCGCCCCGGTGCCCGCCGCAGCGCGCCAGATCTTCACGGCAGCGCCTCTGATCGAAGTCGATGCGCCGGGCGACGGGCTGAACGCGCGCACCTTGCGCTCTATGCTGACGGCGCTCTCGCTCCAGTCGATCTCGGCATCGGCCTTGGTGATTTTGGCGGCATAGGTCGCCCCCGCGGCCTGCGCTTGCGCGCTGAGTTCGCCGCGCTCGAGTTGCGCCAGGGTGGCGACGATCAGGCGCGCGCCGGTGAGCGCAAGCTTGTCGTGCAGGCTCGCGCTGTCGTCTTCTGCGGCAATCGGCACGGACTCGGCTGCATATACCGGACCCGTGTCCAGGCCCTTGTCCATTTGCATGATGGATATGCCGGTATGCGAGTCGCCCGCGAGGATGGCGCGTTGGATCGGCGCCGCGCCGCGCCAGCGCGGCAGGAGCGAAGCGTGAATGTTGATCGCACCCAGGCGCGCCGCATTGAGCACCGGTTCGGGCAGTATCAAACCGTAGGCTGCGACAACCATCGCGTCCGCGTCAAGAGCGGCCAGGCGCGCCCGCGTCTCTTCCTGTTTCAGACCGACCGGCTGATACACGGCCAGACCATGTTCCAGCGCCAGCAACTTTACTGCGCTGGGCGCGAGCTTCAGTCCCCGGCCCGAGGCCCGGTCGGGCTGGGTCAGAACCAGCGCGATATCGTGCCCGGCCTGGAGCAAGGCGGCCAAGGCGTGCGCAGCGAATTCTGGCGTGCCGGCAAAAATGAGGCGCATCGGATAACGGTTGGCCGGAACGCTATGCGCTCTGGCGCTGCTGCTTCTGCATCTTGGCCCGGATGCGCGTCTGCTTCAGGCGTGACAGATATTCCACGAATACCCGGCCCTTCAGATGGTCCATCTCATGCTGGATGCATACGGCGAGCAGGCCGTCGGCTTCCATGTCGAAACTGTTCCCGTCCAATCCCAGCGCGCGCACCACGAGGTGTTCGGCGCGCTCAATTTTCTCGTAGATGCCGGGCACGGACAGGCAACCCTCTTCGCAATCGGCCACGCCCGCCGCGACGACGATTTCCGGATTGATCAGTGTCAAGAGTTTGTCGCGCGTATCGGAGGCGTCGATCACAATGACCTGCTTGTGCACGTCGACCTGCGTAGCGGCGAGGCCGACGCCGGGCGCTGCGTACATGGTTTCCGCCATGTCGGCGACCAGAGTGCGGATACTCTCATTGACGTGTTCCACCGGCGCCGCGACTTTGTGCAGGCGGGCATCGGGATAGCGCAGGATGTTTAGGCGAGACATAAAAACTTGCTAATTGAACGGATTAGGTGCTAAATTTAATGAAGTCTGTAAAAAGCGTGCTAGACTTTATATGATTCAGCCCTCTATTTAGATAGGTTCGAGGCTCCTATGCGCAAGTCTATCATATACGCCCTGTTCGCCGCCCTGCTGGCGGCGGCTCCCGCTATGGCACAGCAGCGAGCGGATATCAAGCTGCAGGACAACGCGCCGGACCGTTACGTCGTCGTCCCGGGGGACACCTTGTGGAGCATCGCCGCCAAGTTTTTAAAGGACCCGTGGCGCTGGCCGGAAATGTGGAAGCTGAACCGTGACGATATGAAGAATCCGCACCGGATTTTTCCGGGCGACGTGATCGTCCTGCATCGCGCCGAAGCGCAGCCCGAATTCAGGATGGGTGACACGGTAAAGCTGGCGCCGCGCGTGCGTGTCGAAGACACCAGCAGGCAGGCGATTCCCGCGATTCCGCCGAAGATCATCGAGCCTTTCCTCACGCGGCCACTGGTGATCGAATCCGACGGCCTGGACAGTGCGCCGCGCATCATCGCCGCGCAGGCCGACCGCGTCTTTCTGGGCTCGGGCGACGTGGCTTATGTCAGCGGCATAGGCGACGCCAAGATGGACAGCCTGTGGCAGATTTATCGCCCGGGCAAAGCGCTCGTCGATCCCGAGAGCCAGAAAACGCTAGGTTACGAGGCGGTATTTCTGGGCGACGGCAAAGTCATCAAGCCCGGCGACCCGGCAACCATACGCATATTCGTCGCAGAGCGGGAAATCGGCAAGGGAGACCGCTTGGTCGCCGCGGGCCCGATCACGCTAAACAGCTATGCGCCGCATGCGCCGGGCGCTTCGATCGAGGGCCGGGTGATCGCCACGCGTGACGGCCTGCGCGAGACCGGGCCGCAGAGCGTGATCACGCTCAACCAGGGCAGGAGGGAAGGGCTGGAGCCGGGGCATGTGCTCGCACTGCTGCGTCTGGGCCGGACCAATCAGGAACGCACGCCCAACCCCAAATGGCTGAGGGCGGACAAGGTGGAGTCGACCAAGCTGCCGGACGAGCGCTACGGCCTGGTCTTCGTGTTCCGCGTTTTCGAACGCGTCTCCTACGCCTTGGTGATGTCGGCGAGTCGCCCGGTGCAGATCGGCGACGTCGTGACCACCCCCTGAGCCTGGCGAAGCCGTAGCGGGCGCGCCTCGCCATTCCAGGCGCTTCGGCCCTCCTTGAATTCGATGCAGAACGATGCCCATCTCGCCGCGTGGATCAAACTCAGCCTGGTTCCGGGGCTGGGCGGACAGAGGCTCAGAAAGCTACTCGCGGCCTTCGGCCTGCCCGAACACGTGCTGGCAGCGGGCCGGGCAGCGCTGGTGCAGATCGTTTCAGCCGAAATCGCCAGCCGCATAGTTTCCGATCTGCATTCTCCCGCAGTCGACGCCACTCTGAAATGGGCGGCGATGCACGGTCACGCCGTCGTCACGCTTGCCGACGCCGACTATCCGCGTCCGCTGCTGGAAATCCCGGACCCGCCGGCGTTGCTCTACTTGCATGGCCGGCGCGAGTTGCTCGCGCGCCCCTGCCTCGCGATCGTAGGCAGTCGCAACGCCACGCCGCAGGGCGCGAGCAATGCAGAACAGTTTGCGCGCAGCTTCAGCGCCGCCGGCCTGACTATCGTCAGCGGTCTGGCGCTGGGCATAGATGCCGCGGCGCACCGCGGCGGACTCGACCGCGCCGGTTCCAGCATCGCGGTGCTCGGCACCGGAGCCGACGTCCTCTATCCGCAGCACAATCGCGCGCTGGGTGAGCGCATTTCGCGCGAAGGGCTGATAGTCAGCGAATTTGCGCTGGGCACGCCGCCGCACGGCAGCAATTTCCCGCGGCGCAACCGCATCATCGCGGGTCTTGCGCGCGGTTGTCTGGTGGTGGAGGCGGCGCTCGCGTCCGGCTCGCTGATCACCGCCCGGCTGGCGGCCGAGCAGGGGCGCGAGGTGTTCGCCATTCCGGGGTCCATCCATTCGCCGCATTCGAAGGGCTGCCACGCGCTGATCAAGCAGGGCGCGAAACTGGTGGAAAGCGCGCAGGATCTGCTGCAGGAACTCGGAATGGGAGGGTTTGTATCGCCGCCCGCGTCCGCCGATTCCGCGCCCACCGGCTTGCTCGCAGACCTGGGTTACGAACCCTGTGACATAGACACGCTGTGCGCGCGAAGCGGCTTGACGCCCGAGGCTGTATCGGCCATGCTTCTGCAACTCGAGTTGGACGGCGAAATTGCAAGCCTGCCCGGCGGGTTGTACCAAAAAATCGCCTGAGAGGCCGCCCGCAAGCATGTTCGATATCCTCGTCTACCTGTTCGAAAATTACTACCAGGCCGACCTCTATCCGGATCAGGACGCGCTGGCGCGCAAGCTTACCGCCGCCGGATTTGAGCACGAGGACATCAGCGACGCGCTGGTCTGGCTGCAGGGGCTTTCCAACCCGGAGGCGAGCACGCTTCCGGATTCTCTGGCGGATAGCACGGCATTTCGAGCTTATGCCGAAATAGAATCGACCAAACTGGGCGTCGAAGGGCGCGGGTTTCTCGCCTTTCTCGAGAACGCGAAAGTGCTGACGCCACTGCTGCGCGAAATCATACTCGAGCGCGCCATGGCGCTATCCGAAGACAGCGTCAGCATCGAGAAACTGAAGGTGATCGTGCTCATGGTCCTGTGGAGCCAGCAGCATGCGATCGATTCTCTCATCCTGGAAGAACTGCTCTCCGATCGCGCGCAATTGCTCATGCATTAAGGCGCTTAGCCGGCTTTAGAGCGGAATTTGTCCGGCCGCAACATATCGCCTTCTTGCTTCGCGCTCCGATTTGCACTTATCATGCTGCGGCTTGAAGCCCGGCGTGCGGCAATGTCGCCGCGCGCAGCCGGAACACTATGACCAATAAATTCATCATTGCCGAGAAACCCTCCGTCGCGAACGACGTTGCGCGCGACCGAATTTGCGAGCACGCGCCCGCGCGCTGACCGAACCTTATGGCCAAGAAACTCATCATCGCCGAGAAGCCTTCCGTTGCCACCGACGTTGCGCGCGCATTGGGCGGATTCACCCGGCATGGCGACTATTTCGAGAGCGACGAGTACGTGCTGTCGTCGGCGATCGGTCATTTGCTCGAACTCGTGGCCCCGGAAGGCGTGGAGGTGAAGCGCGGCAAGTGGTCGTTCGCGAACCTGCCGGTGATTCCGCCGCACTTCGATCTGAAACCGATAGAGCGCACCGAAGACAGGCTCAAGCTGCTGCTCAAGCTCTTGAAGCGCAAGGACGTCACCGGCGTGATCAACGCCTGCGACGCGGGGCGCGAGGGCGAGCTGATCTTTCGCTACATCATGCAGCACGCCGGCAACAAGAAACCGATTCAGCGGCTATGGCTGCAGTCGATGACCCAGGGCGCAATACGCGACGGGTTCAGCGGACTGCGCACCGACAAGTCCATGCTGCCCCTGGCCGACGCCGCGGTCTGCCGCTCCGAGTCCGACTGGCTGGTGGGGATCAACGGCACGCGCGCCATGACTGCGTTCAATTCCAAGGAGGGCGGCTTCTACAAGACCACCGTGGGCCGGGTGCAGACGCCGACGCTGGCGATCCTGGTCGAGCGTGAGGATCGCATCAAGAAGTTCGTATCGCGCGACTACTGGGAAGTGCATGCCAGTTTCGCCGCGGAAGCCGGCGCATACGGGGGGCGCTGGTTCGACGAAAAATTCGCCAAGGCGGCCAGGGAAGAGGACGCCGAGGCCAAGCCCGAGCGTCTGTGGGACGCGGCGCGCGCCGAGGCCCTGCGCCGCAAATGCGAAGGCAAACCGGGCGTCGCCACCGAAGAGGCGAAGCCGACCACGCAAATTTCGCCCTTGTTGTTCGATCTGACCAGCCTGCAGCGCGAAGCCAACGGGCGCTTCGGTTTCTCCGCCCGCACCACGCTGTCGCTGGCGCAGGCGCTGTACGAAAAGCACAAGGTGCTGACCTATCCGCGTACCGATGCGCGCGCGCTGCCGGAGGATTATTTGCCGACGGTGACCTCGACCATGGAAATGCTCGCGGGCAAAGCCAAGGGCAAAGACAAGAGCGATGGCGTCGCGGCCTATGCACCGTTTGCGCGCCAGGTGCTGAAGGAAGGCTGGGTCAAGTCGAGCAAGCGCATTTTCGATAATTCCAAGATTTCCGACCACTTCGCCATCATCCCCACGCTGCAGGCGCCGGGAAACCTGTCCGATGCCGAGGGCAAGTTATACGACATGGTGGTGAAACGCTTCCTCGCGGTGTTCTTCCCTGCCGCCGAGTTTCTGGTCACCACCCGCATCACCCGCGTCGAGGGCGAACCGTTCCGCAGCGAAGGTCGGGTGATGGTCAAGCCCGGCTGGCTTGCAATCTACGGCCGCGACGTCGAAAAAGACGACGCGCTGATGGTGGCGATAAAGGACGGCGAGAAGGTCAAGACGACCGAAATCGAAGTCAAGGCCAACCAGACCAAGCCGCCGGCGCGCTTCTCCGAGGCAACGCTGCTCTCCGCCATGGAAGGCGCGGGAAAACTGATCGAAGACGAGGAATTGCGCGCAGCGATGAGCGCCAAGGGCTTGGGCACGCCCGCGACCCGCGCCGCCGTCATCGAGGGTTTGATCTTCGAGGACTACGTGCATCGCAACGGGCGCGAGCTGGTCCCGACGCCGAAGGCATTCTCGCTCATGTTCGCGCTGCGCCACTTCGGCATCACCGAAATCACCTCGCCTGAGCTCACCGGCGACTGGGAATTCAAGCTGAAGCAGATGGAGCACGGCGAGCTCGATCGGTCGGAGTTCATGGAGCACATCGTCGAGGCGACGCGCGAGCTGGTTTCAGCGATCAAGAACGGCGACATTCCCGACACGGCATTTCTCACGCTGGAGGCGCCGTGCCCGAAATGCGGCGGCAAGGTGCAGGAAAACTATCGCAAGTTCCAGTGCCAGGCCTGCGATTTCAACATCTGGAAAGTCGTCTCCAGCCGCGAGTTCGCGCCGGAGGAGATCGAAGACCTGATCGTCAAACAGAGCATCGGTCCGCTGCAGGGTTTTCGCAGCCGCATGGGCAAGCCCTTCGCCGCCGTGGTCCGGCTGTCGCCGGAATTCAAGGCCGAATTCGATTTCGGACAGTCGAACGACGGTTCGGAGGAGGCGCCGGATTTCTCCGGTTTGGAGCCGCTGGGCGCTTGTCCGAAGTGCGCCGCGCGCATCTTCGAACAGCCTATGGCCTATGTATGCGAGAAGAGCCTGGGCCCGGAAAAGAGCTGCGATTTTCGATCCGGCCGCATTATCCTGCAACGGCCGATCGAGCGCGAGCAGATGAAAAAACTGCTCGCTACCGGCCGGACCGATCTGCTGCACCGCTTCATTTCCAAGAAAGGGCGCCCATTCTCGGCCTTTCTGGTGCGCGGCGCCGATGGCAAGGTTGGATTCGAGTTTGCACCGCGCGCGGCCAAACCGGGCAAGCCGGCAGCCGAGGCCGAGGAGCCCGGCTCCGCGACGATCAAGTCCGCGGCCAAGCCGGCCGCCAAGACCCCTGCCAAGAAGGCTGCAAAAAAAACCGTGGCCAAGGCCGGAACCAAGGCGGTCAAGGCCCGCAAGTCCGCCTAGGCGGCGCTGCCTCCCTCGGCGTCCCGCGCGGGCCTGGGCGCGCGCATGCTGCCGGCGATGATTTTGTACTCGAACAGGCGGCATTCAAGCGCGCCGTTGAACAGCGGCGTGCGCTTGGAAACCTGCAGCTTGATCAGCTTGGGCAGGCTCATGTCGGCGCTGAGTATGTAGCAGTTCCAGCCGGCAAATTTCTGTTTCAGGGCATCGCCGAATCTGGGGTAGAACGCGGCCAGTTCCTGCTGCTCGCCCATGCGCTCGCCGTAGGGCGGGTTGGTGATGAGCACGCCGGTCTCGGCCGGCGCTGAAATCTCCAGCGCATTGGCCTGCTTCAGCTGTACCGCCTGCGCCAGCCCCGCCGCCTGCAAATTAGCGTGGGCGAACTTCAGCGTGTCGCCGAACAACTCGCTGCCGTAGATCGGCAGAGCGATGACCGGCTTCCTGCGCGCCTCGGCCTCCGAGCGCAGGTTCCGCCACAGGGGTTCGTCGAAATTCTTCAGCTTTTCGAAACCGAATTTGCGAGCAAGCCCGGGCGCGATGTCGAGTGCGCGCTGCGCCGCCTCGATGAGGAAGGTTCCGCCGCCGCACATTGGGTCGAGCAGCGCCGTTCCAGGCTGCCATCCAGTCAGGACGAGGATGCCGGCGGCGAGGTTTTCCTTGATCGGAGCTTCGCCCTGGGCTGCGCGCGCGCCTCGCTTGAACAGCGGTTCCCCCGATGTATCCAGATACAGCGTGAATTGCGCGGCGTCCAGAAAGGCGTGGATGCGCACCTCAGGCGCGCGGGTGTCCACGTTCGGCCGGCTGCCTACCGCGCTGCGGAAGCGGTCGCAGATCGCGTCCTTGATGCGCAGGGTGAGAAAATCCAGGCTTTTCAGCGGACAACGCTGCGCCGTGAGATAGACGCGTATGCTACGCCCCACATCGAAGCGCTGCGGCCAGTCTTGCTCGTAGCTGGCGCGATAGATGTCCTCTTCGGTGCGGTAGGGAAGCGTGAACAGCCGCAGCAGGACGCGCGTAGCGATGCGGCTTTCCAGGTTGGCTCTGTAGATGACGCTCATGTCGCCCTCGAAACCGACACCGCCGGCGACAGCCTGCACCTCGGAGGCTCCGAGTCCGGCAAGTTCGGCGGCAAGTGGGCCTTCCAGTCCTCGCGGGCAGGAAGCAAACAGTCTGGCATTGGCGTGCAGGTTCATGGAAGCTCGGCGGCGATCGATCGAAGTTGATTGCCAAAGTAACACATATTCGCCGCCGCACAACCGCGGCCGCCATCTATCCGGATTCGTGCGCGAATAGGATAAAATGAGGGCAACCATCGACAGGAGTTGCGGCAATGGCAAGAATGGTCAAATGCATCAAGCTCGGCCGCGAGGCTGAAGGACTCGACTTCCCGCCTTACCCGGGCGATCTGGGCAAGCGGCTGTGGGAAAGCGTCTCGAAGGAAGCCTGGCAGCAGTGGATCAAGCACCAGACCATGCTGATCAACGAAAACCGACTGAATCTGGCGGACAGCGCAGCCCGGCAATATCTGGCGGAGCAGATGGAGAAGCACTTCTTCGGCGGCGGTGCCGACGCGGCCACGGGCTACGTGCCGCCGCGGTAGTTCCGCTGTTGCCGGGGGCGCTGTCGAACAGTTCCCCGCGCTAATGGCCTTCGATGTGCACTTCGTCTCGGGAGTGGTGCACGTCTCGGCCTTCGACCATGTAGACCACGTATTCGGCCATGTTTTCGGCGTGATCGCCGATGCGCTCGATCGCCTTTGCCATGAACAGCGTCTCCAGACAGCGGGAAATGGTGCGCGGGTCTTCCATCATGAAGGTGATGAGCTGGCGCAGTATAGAGCGGAATTCTTCGTCCACGCCCCGGTCCTGCTTGACCACCTGCAACGCGGATACCACGTCCAGCCGGGCAAACGCGTCCAGCGCTTTGCGCAGCATGGCTAGTGCGAGGTTTGCGACGTGCTTCAGTTCCAGGCGCGGTAAGTGCACCCGCTCCGCCTCGTGTATCAGCTTTGCCATGCGCGCGATCTTCTCGGCTTCGTCGCCGATGCGCTCGAGGTCGGTGATGGTCTTGATGATAGCTATGACCAAGCGCAGATCGCTGGCCGCCGGCTGGCGCCGCGCGATGATCTGGCTGCAGCTTTCATCCAGTCCGACTTCCATGGCGTTGACGCGGTGATCGTCCTCGATGACGCGGTCCAGGGCCGCGAGGTCGCCGCTGGCGAGTCCGTCCACGGCCTTGACGATCTGCTCCTCCACCAAACCGCCCATCTGCAGCACGCGCGAGCGCACCGCCTCCAGTTCGGCGTCGAACTGCTTTGAAATATGTTCAGGCATTCCAGAGGCTCCCTTCAAGCGGGCAGGCTAACATGAGATTGTGACAAACTGGTTACCTGCGCTTCAGAGCGCGGTGCGCCAGTTTCACGAACCGGTCGCAACGCTATTTCTTGCGCATCGTCTTCACTCCAGCCGCCGTGCCCAGCAGCAGGACATCGGCCCCGCGCACTGCAAACAATCCGTTCGAGACTACGCCGGTTATATTGTTGATCTCGGCTTCCAGCTCCAGCGGGCGCAGGATATTCAGGTTCCAGACGTCGAGAATGAGATTGCCGTTGTCGGTGGTGAAGCCCTGGCGCAGGGCGGGCTGACCGCCGAGCTTGACCAGTTCGCGCCCGACGTGAGAGCGCGCCATCGGGATCACCTCGACGGGCAGCGGAAATTTTCCCAGCGTAGCGACCAGTTTGGATTCGTCGGCGATGCAGATGAACCTTGTCGCCACCGCGGCGACGATTTTCTCGCGCGTCAGCGCGCCGCCCCCGCCCTTGATCATGGCGAGGTGCTCGGTGATTTCGTCCGCGCCGTCGACATATACGGGCAGCTCGCTCACGCTGTTCAAGTCGACTACGCGGATGCCATGCGCTTTCAGCCGGTCGGCGGTTTTCTGCGAACTGGCCACCGCGCCGTCTATCCTGTTCTTCATTTTGGCCAGCTCGTCGATGAAACAGTTGGCGGTCGAGCCGCTGCCGACGCCGACGATCGCGTCTTCCACCACGTACGTGATCGCCTCTTTTGCTACCGCCTGCTTCAGTTCATCCTGGGTCATGAATGTATCCGCATTTTGGTTATGATTTCTTGGGGGCATACAGGTCGGTGATGCTGCCCAGCGCCATTTCGGCCGCGAAGAACGGCGTCTCCGACAGCGTCGGATGCGGATGGATGGTGAGTCCTATGTCCTCCATGTCCGCGCCCATTTCCAGCGCCAGCACCAGTTCGGCGATCAGCTCGCCGGCATTTACCCCGGCGATGCCAGCACCGAGAAGGCGCTTGGAGGCCTTGTCGTAGAGCAGCTTGGTCACGCCCTCTTCGCGGCCGATCGACAGCGCCCTGCCGCTGGCAGCCCAGGGAAAACTCGCCTTTTCGTAATCCAGACCCCGCTTCTTCGCTTCGGTTTCGGTCAGGCCCATCCAGGCGACTTCCGGGTCGGTGTAAGCAACCGAGGGTATGGTCAGGGCGTCGAATCCGACCTTGTGCCCGGCAATGGTCTCCGCGGCCACCTTGGCTTCGTGCGTGGCTTTGTGCGCCAGCATGGGTTCGCCGCAGATGTCGCCGATGGCAAAGATGTGCGGCACGTTGCTGCGCTGCTGTTTGTCGACCGAAATGAAGCCGCGCGCGTCGACCGCGACGCCGGCGCGCTCGGCGCCGATCTCGGCCCCGTTGGGGCGCCGGCCGACCGCCAGCAGCACGCGGTTGAACATCTGCTGCTGCGGCTTCACCTCGCCCTCGAACGTGGCGAGCAATCCTTCCGGCCGGGATTCGAGCTTGGCCACTTTGGCATTGAGATAGATAGCCTCGTAGCGCTTCTCGATGCGCCTGGCGAGGGGACGGATGAGGTCGCGGTCGGCGCCCGGGATGAGCCCATCGGCCATTTCCACCACGGTGACCTTGGCGCCCAGGGCATCGTAGACGCAGGCCATCTCCAGGCCGATGATGCCCCCGCCTATCACCAGCAGGCGCCGGGGAATGTCGGCGAGCGCGAGCGCCCCGGTCGAGTCCATCAGCCGTTTGTCCTCATAGGGAAACCCGGGAATCTTCGCCACGCGCGAACCCGCGGCAATAATGCAGGCGTCGAACGACACGCGCTTGACGCCTTCGGGCGTTTCCACCGCGATCTGGTTGGGCGACTCGAATTTCCCCACGCCGCGCAGCGTGGTCACTTTGCGCTGTTTGGCCAGCGCGGCCAGACCTTTGGTCAACTTGCCGATGACCGAGTCTTTCCATGCGCGCAGCTTGTCGACATCGATCGCCGGCTTGCCGAAGACGATGCCGGAGCGCGCCACCTCCTCCGCTTCGGTCACGACTTTGGCCGCATGCAGCAATGCCTTGGACGGTATGCAGCCGCGCTTGAGGCCAACGCCGCCCAGCGCCGCATGGCGTTCGATCCACACAACCTTCTTCTCCAGGTCGTCGGCG
>CAYNVY010000010.1:20469-41688 GCA_964400745.1 uncultured Enterobacteriaceae bacterium
GGTGGGGGGTTGGATCAAGACAACTTTTTGCCCCAGGTCGGCGGGGGGAAACGGGGGGGTATAGCGGCCGGGTCCGGGGCCCAGGACCACCACTTCGGCGTGCAGGTCGGCGCCGGCCGGGGCGGGCGAGGGCAGGGCCGTCATACTCGCGCTTTCGGCACCGGACTTGGAATCCGGCGGATTCGAGGGGGAGGGTGACGCCGCCACGACCGCGGCCGGCTGCGGCGCGTCTGCGCTCGCACCCGCATCGAGCAACATGATCAGCGTGCCTTCGGATACCTTGTCGCCCACCTTGAGCTTCAGCTCTTTCACCACGCCGGCCGCGGGCGAGGGAATTTCCATCGTCGCCTTGTCCGATTCCACCGTGATGAGCGAGGTTTCCTTCTCCACCGCGTCGCCCGGCTTGACCAGCACCTCGATGACATCGATCTCCTTGAAGTCGCCGATGTCCGGGACCTTGATCTCGATTGCGTCCTTCATGCGGCACCCCGCTTGAGTTTAATGGTGTGCACCTCGTAGGGCGCGGCCGAACTTTTGTCGAATTCGATGCCCGCCGCGACCCCGGCTCGCGCGACCTCGGCCGCACTTCTTGCGCGGGCGTAGCCCGCGTACATCGCGCCAAGCGCGAAATTACGGCCCGAACCGGCGGCCCAGAAGCGGTCGTAATCGAACACCTCGCGGTAGGAATACACCCCGTAGATGCCGCTGTTGTTCGCGATCAGCGCGGTGATCTGCGAGGACTCGTAAGGATCGTCGTCCTCCTCTTTCGGATTGAGGAAGCACTTTTCCTTCAGGATGGGGTGGATCTTGCGGAAGGTTTCGAAGATCTCGGCGCGGCTGCCGAGTTTCAGTTCCTTCATCTCCGCAAAAATATTCTCCAGCACCAGATGATGCGCCGAGCTGCCGCACACGGCGATCCAGGAGCCGTGGAAGCGCAGGATCTTGTCATGGGCGCGCTTGTAGGGATGCGTCAGGCGGGTGTCGCCGAAAGTCGTGAGCGTATCGGCCCCTATCGCGACGTGGCCGTTTCTCTTTGCGATTACGATGGTGGTCATTTTTCCTGGGTGGGTTGCCGAAACAGAGGGCGTCAAGCGGAAATCGCTAGCCCTGCTCTTGACCCGTCTCCCTCATCACAAGAGTGAACGGCGGATGTCGGACAGCACCGACGCGAGATAGGAGGTGAAGCGCGCCGCGGCAGCGCCGTCGATGACGCGGTGGTCGTAGGACAGCGACAGCGGCAGCATCAGGCGCGGCATGAACTGCCCTGCCCCGTCCTTTGCGCCGATCCACACGGGACGCATCGCCGACCTTGACACGCCCAGGATGGCGACCTCGGGGGCGTTGATGATGGGCGTGAAGGCCGTTCCGCCTATGCCGCCGAGGCTGGAGATGCTGAACGTTCCGCCCTGCATGTCGCCCGGCTTCAACTTCTTGTCGCGAGCAAGCTTGGACATCTCGCCCAGTTCCCGCGCGAGGTCGTACACGCCTTTGCGGTCGGCATCGCGGATCACCGGCACCACGAGTCCGTCGGGGGTGTCGACCGCCACGCCGATATGGAAATAGCGCTTCAGCACCAGGTTTTCGCCGCCGCGCTCGAGCGACGCGTTGAATTCCGGATACTGGCGCAAGGCGGTGATGCAGGCCTTGATCAGGAACGCAAGCATGGTCAGCTTAAAGCCCTGCTTTTCGCTCGCCGCGCCGCTTTCCTTGCGAAACGCCTCGAGTTCGGTGATGTCGGCTTCGTCGAACTGCGTCACGTGCGGAATGGAGATCCAGTTGCGGTGCAGGTTCGAGCCTGAGAGCCGCTTGATGCGAGACAGCGGCTTGAGTTCGATCGGTCCGAATTTGGCGAAGTCGACCTGAGGCCATTCCGGCAGGTTGAACGGCGCACCGGCAGCGGGTGCGGCTGCGGCGCTCGCCGGCACAGGCGCGCGGGTCATCACACCCTTGACGAAAGTCTGCACGTCTTCCTGCGTGATGCGGCCTTTAGGGCCGGATCCCTGAACTTTGGACAGTTCCGCGCCGAGTTCGCGCGCGAACTTGCGCACCGACGGACTGGCGTGCGGGGTGGACGCCGCGACCTCGGTTACGAATTCATGCGGCACCGGGGCGGGTTGGTGCGTCGGCAGGATCGCCGCTTCCGGATTGGGTGCCAATGTAGATTTGACTGCCTCGGCCGGGACTGCGGGCGCTTCTGCGGGCCTGTCCGCGTGTACCGCCGGCGTTTCGTCCGAGCCGGCTTCCAGCAGCAGGATCATGCTGCCTTCTGCGACTTTGTCGCCCAATTTGACTCTAAGCTCCTTTACCACGCCAGCGGCGGGCGAGGGGATCTCCATGGTCGCCTTGTCGGATTCGACGGTGATCAGCGACGCTTCCTTGGCGATCGAGTCGCCGGGTTTGACCAGGATTTCGATGACATCGACTTCCTTGAAATCGCCGATGTCGGGAACCTTGATTTCCGTGATGCGGGACATGATCGTTCCTTTTACACCGTTACCGGATTGGGCTTGTTTGCATCGATGCCGTATTTCTCGAATGCGGCTGCCACCACCGTAGCCTTGATGTCGCCCTGGTCCGCGAGCGCCTTCAGCGCGGCCACGGTTACCCAATGGCGGTCGACTTCGAAGAAGTCGCGCAGCCGCTCGCGCGTGTCCGAGCGGCCGAATCCGTCGGTGCCCAGCACCCGATATGCGCGGCCCGCTGGGATGAACGGGCGGATCTGTTCGGCGAAGGTCTTGATGTAATCGCTGGAGGCCACGACCGGACCGGTGCTGCCCTTGAGATTTTTCTCCACCCAGGATTCGCGCGGTGCGTCGGTGGGGTGCAGCAAGTTCCAGCGCTCGCAGTCCAGTCCGTCGCGGCGTAACTCGGTAAAGCTGGTGCAGCTCCAGATATCGGCTCCGATTCCCCAGTCCCTTTCCAGCAAGTCCCCCGCCGCGATGACCTCGCGCAGGATCGCACCCGACCCGAGCAGCTGAACCCTGAGCGGCTTGTCCGCGTTCTTTCCCGCCTTGAGTTTGGCTCCGGACTTGAATCGGTACATTCCCTTGAGTACCCCCTCCGCTGCGCCCTCCGGCAGACCGGGATGCGGGTAGTTCTCGTTCATCACCGTAATGTAATAGAACACGTCTTCCTGCTCGGTCACCATGCGCTTCAGGCCGTCATGGATGATCAGCGCCAGCTCAAAGCCGAAGGTCGGATCGTAGGATACGCAGTTCGGTATGACCGAGGAGAGCACGTGCGAGTGTCCGTCCTCGTGCTGCAAGCCTTCGCCGTTTAGCGTGGTGCGTCCGGCGGTGCCGCCAAGCAGAAAGCCGCGCGCGCGCTGGTCGCCCGCAGCCCAGGCCAGATCGCCGATGCGCTGCAGGCCGAACATCGAGTAGAAGATATAAAACGGCACGCTGACCACGTTGGTGGTGCTGTAGGAGGTGGCTGCGGCAATCCAGGAGCAGAACGCACCCGCCTCGTTGATGCCTTCCTCCAGAATCTGCCCGGCCTTGTCCTCGCGATAGTAGGTCACCTGGTCGCGGTCCACGGGAACGTACTTCTGCCCCTCCCGGGAATAGATGCCGAGCTGGCGGAACATGCCTTCCATGCCGAAAGTGCGCGCTTCGTCAGGAACGATGGGCACGATATGCTTGCCCAGGTTCTTGTCGCGCAGCAATGCCGTGAGGATGCGCACGAACACCATGGTGGTGGAGATCTCGCGCTCCGTAGCGCCCAAGGCCGCGTCCAGCGCGGATAGCGGCGGCACCTCGGGTACCGCGTCGGCCCTGCGCCTGCGGCTGGGCAGGTAGCCGCCCAGCGCCCGGCGGCGTTCGTGCAGATAGATCATTTCCGGCGAATCGGCCGGCGGGACATAGAACGGCAACTGCTCCAACTGGTCGTCGGGAATCGGGATGTTGAAGCGGTCGCGGAACTGGCGAATCGAGGCGATGTCCATCTTCTTTTGCTGATGGGTAGCCATTTTGCCTTCGCCGATCTTGCCCATGCCGAAGCCCTTGACCGTCTTGGCGAGGATCACGGTGGGCTGTCCCTTGTGCTTTACCGCCGCGGCATAGGCCGCATAGATTTTGTGCGGATCGTGGCCGCCGCGGTTGAGCCGCCAGATGTCGGCGTCGGTCAGGCGCGACACCATTTCCAGCAGTTTCGGATGCTTTCCGAAGAAATGCTTCCTGACGAAGGCGCCGTCGTTGGCCTTGAAGTTCTGATACTCGCCGTCGACGGTCTCTTCCATGATGCGCAGCAGGATACCTTCCTTGTCGCGCGCGAGCAGCGGGTCCCAGTAAGAACCCCAGATCAGTTTGATCACGTTCCAGTCCGAGCCGCGGAAGTCACCCTCCAGCTCCTGAATGATCTTGCCGTTGCCGCGCACCGGACCGTCCAGGCGCTGCAGATTGCAGTTGATGACGAACACCAGGTTGTCTAGCTTCTCGCGCGCTGCCATGGAAATGGCACCCAGGGCTTCAGGCTCGTCGGTTTCCCCGTCGCCGAGGAAGGCCCAGACCTTGCGGTTCTGGGTATCGGCGAGGCCGCGCGCGTGCAGGTACTTGAGGTAGCGCGCCTGGTAGATTGCCTGGATCGGGCCGAGTCCCATGGACACGGTCGGGAATTGCCAGAAGTCCGGCATCAGCCAGGGATGCGGATAGGAGGTGACACCCTTGCCGTCCACATCGCGGCGGAAATTGACCAGTTGCTGCGGGCTCAGGCGCCCCTCGAGCAGTGCGCGCGCGTACACGCCCGGTGCGGAATGGCCCTGAAAGTAGATCAGGTCGCCCCCGTGCCCTGCGCTGGGCGCATGCCAGAAGTGATTGAAGCCGATGCCGAACAGCGTGCCCACGGAAGCGAAGCTGGCGATGTGACCGCCGAGGTCGCCTTCCACCTTGTTCGCCTTCGCCACCATGATCATCGCGTTCCAGCGGCAGTAGGCGCGGATTCGATCTTCCAGCGCTGCATCGCCTGGCGAGCGCTCTTCCATGTGCGGCGGGATGGTGTTCAGATAGGCGGTCTGCGCCTTGTACGGCAGGTAAGCCCCCGAGCGGCGCGCTTTGTCGACCATTTTTTCCAGCAGATAGTGGGCGCGTTCGGCGCCCCCGCGCTCCATCACCGCTTCGAGCGCATCGAGCCACTCCTGCGTTTCCAGGGGATCGGGATCGTTTGCGGCAGGCAATTCGGGGACGGCTGACATGGAAACTCCTTCTGTGCTGCGGCGGATGTGTTGACACGTGCCGGCGGTCGGATAGGTAGCGGTGGAAGCCTGTGCCGCGCGCAATCCGCTTTGACCTTCGGATTGGACAATGCCGCGCATTATTATACATACAGGGAGTCGGCGCACGGTCTGGGCCTGCGCCTCGCGCGTTGCGCGGCGAGCGTGTGCAAAAAAAAGGCCGGAGCGAAGGCCCCGGCGCAAGGAGGAGACAAGCTAAGCAATACAGAAGCCAAGCGTTGCAACAAGCCAGCTTCTGCGACGGCAGTCTATGCGCGGATCCTGCCCGGCGGTATAGGGACATACCCCAATGGCGAGGACAAAGCGCGCTGGCATGATGCAGCCACAGCCGCCCGGGACGGCCATGCTAGGATTGCCGTTCCGGATTTCTCTCGTCGCGCCCACCCTCGCCCCTATGGCACCGATCCCGCTAGACAGCACCGCAGCGCAAACCAGCCGAGGCTGGCAGTGGATGATGCCCAATATCGCGGTGGGCACTTTCATACTGGCGATGATCGCGCTGGCGTGGCTGTTGCAGCAGCGCGAATTCGATCAGCAGATGGCGACTCTGGCGCGCGACGTTCAGTGGGCCGAGCAGACGCTGCGACTGAACATGCAAAGCGACCGGGAATTCCTGCAGGAGATTGCGCGCGAGGTCGCCGACCGGCAGATCGGCGGCGCGAAGTTTCAGGCGCGCGCGCAGCAATATCTGGCGATCAACCCGCACCTGTCCAGCATGGCATGGGTCGATGCGGACGGCATCGTCCGCTACGCCGCACCCCCTAAGTCAGGGTACTGGAGCGTAGGTTCCGGGCTTTCCCCTGGTTCGCAACAGCAGGGCTTTGCCGCGGCGCGAAGCTCCGGTCAAGCGCTGTATGGCAATGCCTACGTTCGTGAACACAGCGCGACTAGCCTGGAACTGTTCGTACCGATTCACCGCGGGCCCGCTTTTCTCGGCGCCATGGTGGCGGTCTATCCGGTGTCGGGCATGGCGCGTCATCTGGTGCCTGCATGGTTTTCGGAGAAGTACCATTTGAGCTTCACCGGCGCCGGCAATCTGCTGCTGGCAGAGAACTCGGCCGCGCATCCGCGCGACGAAAGCCTCAAGTACAGCGTCAGTTTCGATCCTCCCGGCAACGGCATGCAGTTGCACGTCACCGCATATCGCACCGAAGCCGGTCTGGCAAAAACGTTCCCCATCCTGCTGATCGCCGGGCTTTCGTTGCTGGTGGTGTGGAGTCTTTGGTCGCTGCGCAACAACCTGTTGCGGCGGATTCGCGCCGAGGATGCCTTGCGCGCCGAATCCAATTTCCGTACGGCCATGGAAGAATCCATGCCCACCGGCATGCGCGCCATCGACATGCACGGCCGCATCACCTACGTCAATGCCGCCTTCTGCAGTATGGTCGGCTATTCGCAGGAAGAACTCGTCGGCGCCACGGCGCCGTTTCCTTACTGGAGCAGCGAGGACCTGGCCGAGCACGAACGCATCCTGCAACGCTCTCTCGCCGGCGAGGCGCCGCGCGGGGGCATCGAATCGCGATTTCGGCGCAAGGCCGGGGAGAATCTGGACGTGCGCATCTTCGAGGCGCCGCTGGTCGATGCCAGCGGCCGTCAGGCCGGCTGGATGGCGTCGATCCACGACATCACCGAGCAGCGGCGCGCGCGCGCGGAACTGGAGGCTTCGCATCAGAGGTTCATGACGGTGCTCGACGGGCTGGATGCCGCGATCTACGTCGCGGATCTGGAGTCCGATCAGCTCCTGTTTGCCAACAAGGCGTTCAAGAATATCTACGGGTATGACACCGTGGGTCGCAATTGCTGGCAGGTCACCAGTGTCTGCCATCCGGACCCGGCACGCTTCATGGCCGAAGCGAGAAAACTTGCGCCGGACCAGACACCGCGGGAACTGCACGATACCGAACTGCAGAACGGCCTCAACGGCCGCTGGTATCAGCTGCGCGAGCGCGCGATCCAGTGGGTGGACGGCGGGGTGGTGCGCATGGAAATCGCCACCGATATCACCGACCGCAGGAACATGGAGGAATTGAACAGCCAGCAATCGGAGCGCTTGCAGCAGACTTCGCGCCTGATCGCCATGGGAGAAATGGCGTCGAGCCTGGCGCACGAACTGAATCAGCCCCTTGCCGCAATCGCGAACTACAATATGGGCTGCGTCAACCGCTTGCAGTCGAACGACTTCCGTCCCGACGAGTTGCTCGCCGCGATGCAAAAAGCGGGCGCTCAGGCCGAGCGCGCTGGAAAAATAATCCGCCGCGTGCGCGATTTCGTCAAGAAGAGCGAGCCGCGACGGGGCGCGGTGCGGATCGACGAAGTCATCGAAGAGATCATCGGTTTCGCCGAGATCGAAGCGCGCAAGTCGGGCGTGCGCGTCAGCGTCAGCGTGCCGCGAGACCTGCCTCCCGCCTACGCCGACAAGATCATGATCGAGCAGGTGGTGCTCAATCTGGTAAAAAACGGCATCGAGGCCATGCACGATACGCCGCGCGCCGAGCGCGAACTCGCCATCAGCGCGCGCGCCAACGGCAAGGATTTCATCGAGGTCAAGGTGGCCGATCGCGGCCACGGCGTCCTGGTCGAGAGCACCGAGAAGCTGTTCGTGCCCTTCTACACCACCAAGCCGGAAGGCATGGGCATGGGTCTGAATATCTGCCGCTCGATCATCGAGTTCCACCACGGGCGTCTGTGGGCGGTTGCCAGCGCCGGCGGCGGCGCCGCCTTCAGTTTCACGCTCCCGGTATATTCGCGATGAGCGAGCCGAGGGTGCATGTCATCGACGATGACGAAGCCATGCGGGACTCGCTCAAATGGCTGCTTGAATCGCGCGGACTCAAGGTCGATCTGTACGCGTCGGGCGACGCGTTCCTGCAGGCCTTCGACCGCGCCTTCTGCGGTTGCCTGGTTCTGGATGTGCGCATGCCCGGCATGAGCGGATTGGACCTGTACGAGCAATTGAAGGCGCGCGCCTGTACCATGCCGGTGGTCTACATTACCGGACACGGCGATGTACCTATGGCGGTATCGGCGCTGAAGAAGGGTGCCGCCGATTTCATCGAAAAGCCGTTCAACGACCAGGACATGCTCAGTCTGATCGAATCCTGCATGGAGCAGGATAGAGCCGCTTCGGAGAGTCGCGCCGAAGCGGCCTCGGTCGCGCAGCGCCTGGATAGCCTGACGCAGCGCGAAAATGAAGTTCTGTCCCTGGTGGTAAGCGGCAAGCTGAACAAGCAAATGGCCGACGAGCTCGGCATCAGCATCAAGACGGTGGAGGTACACCGTTCGCGGGTGATGCAGAAGATGGGGGCGAATTCCGTCGCGGAACTGGTGCAACTGACGCTAAAGAAGCAGGGATAAGTGATACGCTTCGGCTCCCGCTCTATCCCCCTAAAGCCAGAAGCAAACAAGAGACGAAAATGACTGCCCCCAATCCGCTGCTGGATCTTACCGGCCTGCCCCGCTTTTCCTCGATCAAGACGGAGCACATCGCACCCGCGGTAGAGCGGCTGCTGTCTGAAAACCGCGCGCAGATCGACGCCTTGACGCAAGCTGGAACCCCGGCGACCTGGGCCGAATTCGTTGCCCCGCTGGAGGACGCGAACGAACGCCTGGCGCGCGTCTGGGGCATCGTCGGCCATCTTCACGGCGTGCTCGATTCGCCGGAGTTGCGTTCAGCGTACAACGCAAACCAGCCGCTGATCGTGCAGTATTACACCGAATTGGGCCAGAATCTGGTCCTGTTCGAGAAGTACAAGGCGCTCAAGGCTGCGCCCGAATTCGCCGCGCTTGCACCCGCGCAGCGCAGGATCGTCGACAACGAAATCCGCGATTTCCGCCTTTCCGGCGCCGAACTTCCGGCGCAGCAAAAGCAGCGCTTCGGCGCGATTTCCGAGGAGCTGGCCCGGTTGTCGACCAAGTTCTCGGAAAACCTGCTCGACGCCACCAACGCCTATTCGCTCCACGTCGAAGACCGTGCAAAGCTCGCCGGAATTCCGGAGGATGTGATCGAAGCGGCGCGAACGGCAGCCGACAAGGACGGCGTTTCCGGCTGGAAATTCAGCTTGCAGGCGCCGTCGTACGTGCCTTTCATGCAATACGCTGCCGCACGCGAACTGCGCGAGCAGATGTACCGAGCGTACGTGACGCGGGCGAGCGAATTCGGCAAGCCGGAACTGGACAATACGCCCCTGATCACTCAGATCCTCGGTTTGCATGGCGAAGCGGCGAAATTGCTGGGCTACGCCAATCATGCAGAAGTGTCGCTGGTCCCGAAAATGGCGCAGACGCCCCGGCAGGTACTCGATTTCCTGAACGACCTCGCCGCCAAAGCCATGCCGTTTGCCAAGAAGGACTATGCGGAGCTGAGCGAGTTTGCCGCGGCCGAACTCGGGCTGAAGCGTCTTGAGGCCTGGGACCTCGCGTATGCTTCGGAAAAACTGCGCACGGCGCGCTACGCGTTTTCCGACCAGGAGGTGAAGCAGTATTTTCCGGAAGCGAAGGTGATGCAAGGCATGTTCCGGGTGGTGGAAACGATCTTCGGCGTGAGCATCCAGCCAGACGAAGCGGAGGTCTGGGATCCGGCCGTGCGATTCTTCCGCATCAACGATGCGCAGGGAAACCTGGTCGGGCAGTTCTACCTCGATCCATACGCGCGAGATACCAAGCGCGGCGGGGCGTGGATGGATGAGACCATCAGCCGCCGCAAGCTGGGCGCGCGGGTGCAGACCCCTGTGACCTACCTCGTCTGCAACTTTTCGGCTCCGGTGGGCGGCAAGCCGGCATTGTTCACCCACGACGAAGTATTGACGCTGTTTCACGAATTCGGCCACGGATTGCATCATCTGCTTACCCAAGTCGACTATCTCGGCGCATCGGGATTGCACGGCGTGGAGTGGGACGCGGTCGAGCTGCCGAGCCAGTTTATGGAGAATTTCTGCTGGGAATGGGAAGTCCTCGCGCACATGAGCGCGCATGTGGACAGCGGCGAGGCGCTGCCGCGCGCGCTCTACGACAAGATGCTCGCGGCCAAGAACTTTCAGAGCGGGATGCAGACCGTGCGCCAGCTCGAGTTCTCGCTGTTCGATATGCACCTGCATTACGATTTCGATGTGAGCGGCAGCAAGACGCCGCAGCAGTTGCTGGACGAAATCCGCGGCCGGGTCGCGGTGGCGGTTCCGCCGACCTACAACCGCTTCCAGAATAATTTCTCCCACATCTTCGCCGGGGGCTACGGCGCCGGCTATTACAGCTACAAGTGGGCCGAGGTGCTCTCAGCTGACGCCTACGGGCCGTTCGAGGAGAACGGCGTACTCGACCCGCGCAGCGGCACGCGCTTTCGGGACGAGATTCTCGCGGTGGGCGGGAGCCGCCCGGCGATCGAGTCGTTCAAGGCGTTTCGCGGCCGCGAGCCGGCGGTGGATGCCCTGCTTCGGCACAGTGGTATGATATCGGCCTAGGGGGCCGTTGCGAAATGGCCCCTGTCCAGGGAAGCGCGAGGGGACGTATTCCCTCGTTTTGTACCAGGCCATGAATCGCAGCAGGCTCATGTTAGGACATTTCCAGGAGTGCTCCATGCGCGGACTCGTTGCCTTCGGTCTCCTTGTCTGCGCGCTTACTGCGCAGGCCCAGCTCTATCGCTGGACCGACGACAGCGGTAAGACGCATTACACCGACACGCCCCCCCCCGCGGACGCGAAGAATGTACAAAAGAAGGCTTCGCCCCGCCCCGCCGCCGCACAGGGGGCTTCTTCCGCACAGCAGTCCTATGCGCTGCAGCAGGCAGCGAAAAACTTTCCGGTGACGGTCTATACGTCGAAGGACTGCGGCAACCCCTGCAAGAAAGCGCTGGACCATCTGCAGAAGCGCGGCGTGCCGTTTGCGGAAAAGCTTGTCGCCACGCAAGAGGATATTGACGAATTGACCAAACTGGCCGGAGCACCCCGTGTACCGGTACTGCTGGTTGGTGCGACCGCTCAAAAAGATTACGAAGAGCAAAGCTGGAACGCAGCCTTGGACAGCGCCGGATATCCCAAGTCCGGAACGAAGTAAGCCCGATTAAAATTGGCCCCAACCGGGGCTCTGAGCGTACCGCATCCTCGTCTTACAAGGCTGGCGATCGCGCGCGGCTTGACCTGCGGGCTGATGCGCGCCCGGTTCAAGACCCAAGACATTTCTGCGCTTCTTATGCAGGTGCATAAACAAAATAATCCCCGCACAATTTTCTATCTCATTGAAGTATATACATAAACATTCTCCAGACGAGATGGTGTGTATACATAAAATGTACTTCAAGTCTAGCGGCAGAACCAAGCCTGCTGTTGCCGAAGCGCTGACATAAACGTCTAACCTACTGAAATTAATATCTATCTAGGCCAGACCTTAGCCCCTGGCACGGTCAATGCTTTATGAAGCACAAAAGGCAACATGCGAGGAAGCGATTATGGACGAAAAGACGAAAATTCTGGTGGTAGACGACGAAGAGGTCGTGCGCCTCAGCCACATACGCACGCTGGCGAGTATCCATTGCAACGTCGAAGTGGTTCGCGACGGCAACGAAGCGTTGCGCGTGATGGCAGTACGGCCGGCCGATGTGGTGCTGCTCGACCTGCGCATGCCCGGAATGGACGGCATGGCGGTACTCAAGGCGATCAAGCAGGGATGGCCCGAGACCGAGGTGGTCATCATTACCGGCTATCCGACCGTAGAAACGGCGAAAGAGGCGGTGCGTCTGGGCGCGTTCGACTATCTGGCCAAGCCAGTCGGGCCCGACGACGTGATCAATGTGGCGAACGGCGCCATGACACAAAAGAAATGGGCCATGCACCGGGACCGCAACGAATCGGAAAATGGAATCGGATCACGCGCCGATTCCGGATGGAAAACCAACAATTTCACAATTTGAAACAAGGAGAATGACATGAGTGCCTTACGCAAAGTTCTGGTAGTTGACGACGATCCGGTGGTTGCCAAGAGTTTCGACCGCGTTCTTTCTGGCAAGGGCTACGCGGTGATCACCGCCGCCTCCGGACAGGAAGCGCTGACCAAGCTCGAAACCGAAGATTACGACGTCGTGTTCACCGACATCAAAATGCCGGGTATGAGCGGGCTGGAAATGGCGGAGCAAGTCAAGGCGAGCCGCCCCTGGTTGCCGGTGGTGATTGTCACCGGCTACGGTTCCCCCGACAACGAGGCTCGGGCCGAAGCGGCTGGCGTATCGGGCTTCCTGCGCAAACCGGTTTCACCGGAAATGCTGGAGGGCAGCGCCCAAAAGGCGTTCTTCGAAAAAGATGCCACCGCCGAAAGCGCCCGCGAAGTCGCGCGGACCGCCTTGCCCGAGCCCACAGTCGAAGTCGCCGCGCCAAACCGGGTCCTGCGCTTCCTCAAGAACGTCGGACTGTTCCTCGCCGCGCCCTTTGTCGGCCTCGTCTACATACTCACCTTCCCCGTCGTAGGTCTGGGGATGCTCGCCTGGACCGCGATCCAGGCGCAACAAAAGAAGGCCAAAGAGTCGGCTACGGAACAGACGAAAGCGCCGGCCAAGCCGAGCATCGCCAAGACCGCGGCGCTGATGATTGCCGCGCCCTTGATCGGACTCGCGTTCGTAGTCGCAGGGCCTCTGCTGGGAATCGGACTGCTGCTCTGGTTCGGCTTCATGGCATGGACCAAGCTCGGCGCGAAGACACTCGCAGACAGCCAGGAATTGAAGTAATACGAAGTCCCTAAGCTAAACGCTGACGCAGTACCCGGGGGGCTCATTGCCCCCCGGTGCTTTTTTGCGGGAGCGAATCTCCGTCTTAGGGCTAACTGCGTATGCACTGATTCTCAAGTGATATTGCTTGATTTTTGTCAAGCCTCCGGATCCGAGGCTGCCTACCATAGCTCATGATTTCCGATAGCGCATGGACGGTGAGGTTGTGAATGAAAAACTCTCCTCAAGAAAACACTGCGGTGAAATCGAAATATCGCCGCTGGCGGGCTGCTCGCGCACATATCGCCCTTCCACCGTCTTGAGCGCCCCCCCCGTCGAACCCGGGTTCACGGGAAGTATCGATTCATCAGCCATTTCTTTTTATAGCTAAATAGTAGCCAAGTATTTTACGGAGGCATGTGATGGTTCTACTAATCGTAGTCGTTACCGTTATCGTTTTTATCCTGGTCGATTTCGCGCTGCGCATCTATTTTCAAAGAAGACAGGAATTGAAGCTCCGGAAGGAGCGCGAAGAAGCGCTTGATATCGGACTGAAGCTGGACTTCTCCGAAGAAGCAAAGACCCTGAAAAGGGTGGAAGTAAAGGAACCCAAAGCGAGAATACTGGCCGTGGACGATGAGGCGATCATCCTGGACAGCTTCAGGAAGATTCTTGTCGTTGCCGGCTACAGCATCGATACGGTGGAAAAGGGCCGGGAAGCGCTGGGGCTCATTCTAAAGAACGATTACGACTTCGTTTTCACCGACCTGAAAATGCCGGAAATGGATGGGCTTGAGGTAACCAAGGCAGTGAAGCATTTGCGCCCGGATATCGACGTGATAGTGATAACCGGATACGCCTCGATCGACACCGCCGTAGAAACAATGAAGTTCGGTGCGATGGATTACGTGCAAAAGCCATTTACCGAAGACGAACTGATTGCCTTCTTCAACAAATCCCTCATCAAGCGCAGGGACAGGATAGAACGGCAGATGAAACCGACCGTCCGCCTGATCACGCCGGCAATAAAGGAATCCGGGTCACAGCACGAGTTCAATGTGCCGGCGGGTGTCTTCGTTTCGCAAAATCACACCTGGCTCAATGTGGAGCTGAACGGCACCGCCCGCGTAGGAATTGACGATTTCGTCCGAAAGACAATCAGCAAAATCGACGCAGTCGAGCTGCCGAAAATAGACAAGGCGGTCAAGAAAGGTGAACCCCTTTTCTCGATCAAGCGCGGTTCCCATACGTTCGACATTGCCTCCCCCATAAGCGGGAAGGTGTCCATGATCAATACCGAACATATCGAGCATCCGGAGCTGATCGCGGTTAGCCCGTTCGAGCTCAGCTGGATGTGCTGCATCGAGCCGTCCAATCTCTCTGAAGAACTGCATACCCTGAAGATCGGAGTGGATTCGATCAACTGGTACAAGGGGGAGATAGAGAAGTACAACGAAATTGTGAAGAAGGTCGAAAAGGAAAGGCTGCAACTCGCTTCATCGAGCCCGGGCGACGATCAGGCCAAGAAGCAGGAAGCCGACGAGAAATTGCTGAAGGAGTTCGCCGGCACCTTTCTCCTGAAGTAGACGCTGCATCCCCGGCCAAACGAGCTGCTCTTTAATCGAATATCAAAGAGAGATGGTGATGATCAAATATTTCCTGGTCGCCTTATCGGCGGTACTTTTCGGTATCGCCAATCTACCCGCGATCGCCGCGCCCGCGGCTCCAGCGGCAACCGTGGACGTGCCGGCCGAAAAGATATTTCCCTCCTCGGCCGGCGAAGTGGTGTTTCACCACCAGATGCACATCAAGGACCTCGGTATCAAATGCGCCGATTGTCATCACGAGATCAATGCCAAGAAATTGACCACCCCGCATCCGGATTACTTCAAGTCCTCCTCGATCAAGTGCGAGGTTTGCCACAACGAATCGCAGAAGGTCAAGCAGAAAGCCTACGTGTGCTCGGAATGCCACCGCGCCAATCCGCGCAATATTGCAGATGAAACCCTCAGCGCGAAAGTGGTGGTTCACCAGCAGTGCTGGAAATGCCATCCGGTTGGAACCGGAAAAGAGGCCAGCGCGGTCTGTGAAAAGTGCCATTCAGGAAAGAAAACATTCTGACCAATGCAATTGTGCCAATGATCGGTCTCTAAATAGGACATATCGTGGATAGAAGACAGTTTTTCGTAGCTACCGCTACCGTTGCCGCGGGAGGCATACCCAACAACAATTTGAAAGCTGACAGCGCCAAAGAGCCCAAGGAATTCGTTGGGGTGCTGGTCGATACGACCCGGTGCATCGGTTGCCGCTCGTGCGAAGTGGCTTGTTCGGAAGCCAACAATAATTTCGTTCCGGATATCAAGGCCGACAACGCGCTGGAAAAGATCCGGGACACGAGCGACAAGCAGCTGACCGTCGTAAACAAGTACAAGACGGAAAAGGGCGATGTATTCGTCAAGAAGAACTGCCTGCACTGCTGGCAGCCGGCCTGCGCTGCTGCGTGTCTGGTAAACGCCATGCTCAAGACCAAAGAGGGACCGGTTACCTGGGACGGGGACAAGTGCATGGGTTGCAGGTTCTGCATGATCTCCTGCCCTTTCGATATACCGAAATTCGAGTATTTCGGATGGAATCCGAGAATTCAGAAGTGCACCATGTGCTACGAAAGATTGCAGGAAGGAAAAAGGCCGGCGTGCGTGGATGCATGCCCGACGGATACGCTGATGTTCGGTCAGAAAAGGCAATTGATGGAAATCGCGCGGCACCGCGTGTACAGCTACCCGGACAAATACGTGCACCACATCTACGGCGAGCACGAAGCCGGCGGGGCCGGCTGGCTATATCTATCCCCAGTCCCTTTTGAACAAATCGGTTTCAGGACCGACCTCGGAACGACCCCTTATCCCGAATACACCAGGGAGTTTCTAATCTCTGTTCCGCTGATTGAGTTCGGCGTCCCCGCGTTCCTGCTGGCGCTCAATATGCTGACCGATAGAAAGGACGAAGTCGGCGAAGCCCAGGGGTGGACAAATGAATAACACAGCGGTGTTCGCAGGCGAGATGAAGGGATTTTTCAGGTTTCTTCTGCAGGAGCTGAAGCCCAGGGGCCCGTGGCTCACGACGTTCAACGTCATTTCCATACCGACCATACTCCTCGGCCTGATCATTCTCTATTTTCGCTTTACCGAAGGACTGGGATCGGTCACCAACCTCTCTCAACAATACCCGTTCGGCTTCTGGATCGGCTTCGACGTAATGACCGGCGTCGCTCTCGCCGGCGGCTCCTACGTCGTCTGCTTCGTCGTTTACGTGCTCCGGATGGAAAAATATCACAGCATCGTCAAGGTGACCGTACTAAACGGTCTGCTGGCATATATCTTCTATTCCGGAGCGCTGGTGCTGGATCTGGGCAGGCCATGGCACATCATCAATCCGATCATCGGCAACTCGTTCGGATACAACTCCGTCCTGTTTCTGGTGTCCTGGCATTTTCTGCTCTACATGACCGTCTTGTTCGTGGAATTTTCACCGACCATCGCCGAATGGGCGCATTGGCACAAATTGCAGAAATTTCTAAAAAGCTTGACGCTGGGCGCGGTGATCATCGGCATCACGCTCTCGATGCTGCATCAATCCGGCGTCGGCGCGATGTTCCTGATGGCCAAGCCCAAGATACATCCGCTCTGGTATTCGGAATACATACCGCTGCTGTATTTCGTCTCCAGCATTTTTGCCGGAATGTCGATGATCATCTTCGAAGGATCGATCAGTTCCAAGGTCTTCAGCAACCTGATCGGCCCGAAGTCCCACCATGCTCACAACGACATTGTTCTAGGGATGGCCAAGGGCGCTGCCATCACCATGTTTGTCTATTATTTCTTCCTCGCGTTTATCTTCATGCACGGGGAAAAATGGCAACTGATCGACACTCCCTATGGTTACTGGTACCTGGTCGAGGTCATCGGCTTTGTGCTCGTACCCTGCTTCATGTACGCCTATGGCGTGAGGAACAAGAGTTTTGGCGTAATCAAAGCTGCGTCGATCATGGCCTTGTTGGGTGTCGTCCTGAATAGGCAAAACGTGTGTTTGATCGCCTATAACTGGAACGTACCGGTTAAGTACTATCCGTCCTGGCAGGAAATCGTGGTGACCCTCATGGTGGTGTTTGTGGAAATCTGGGTTCTCCGATGGATCATTACCCGGATGAACGTCCTCAGCAAGGAATAGCAGAAGGAATCGCGATGGAATTCTACAGTTATGTAAATATATTTGAAACCAAGGGCTTGGCGTATATCCTGTTACTCTGTTTTCTGGTCCTGGGCATACTTCTGGTCAAGTACCTTGCGACTCCCGATAAGAAGGGTTCGCAACCTGCCGACCGGAAGCCGGTGGCTTGAGGCATGGACCCGGGGGGCGGGACACGCGCGGCCTGAACGCTGCGCGGCATCCCGGTTTGTTCCCCCCTTCGCGCAGCCCGATTCGTAGCTAAGGCGAACCGGCGCAGACCCCCCGGCCTGAGCCTGTCGACGTCTGCAAATGAGATTAAGGCAAACGACGCGGCATTGCCGCGAACGGCTTTGAATGCCTGGAAAACGCCAAATGAAACTGTTCGAAACAAATATCGGCCTAAAGCTGATCATCGTGGTCGGCATCATCACGATCGCCATCATCGGCGCGTTTTCCTATTTCAGCATCAGCGCGCAAAGCGATGCGCTGCTGTCACAGGCGGGAATACATGCAAACAAGCTGAGCGACGCGATAAAGAACAGCACGCTCGCAGGCATGCTCGAGAACAGAAAAGAAGAAGTGCATTCCATTATCAATACCGTCTCGCATGAACCGAGCATCCTGGAAATACGCATTCTGAACAAGGAAGGGATAGTCACGTTTTCTTCACAGGAAAAGCTCATCGGGACGATGGTCGATAAGCGCGCCGAAAGCTGCTACGCGTGCCATACTGAAAATCAACCACTGCAAAAACTGTCCATCGACGAAAGGATGCGCATTTACAAGACCAGTCCGGAATCGTCGCGCATACTCGCCGTAATCAATCCCATCTACAACGAGCCCTCCTGCCATCAGGCGAAATGCCATGCCCACACAAAAGACCAGAAGGTGCTGGGGGTCCTCGACATAAAGATGGACCTCAAAGACGTGGATCAGCAAATCGCAGACAGCAAGTTCAGATTGATCATTTTTGCCGTTATCGCGATTCTCGCGCTGAGCTTTTTCATCGCGTATTTCGTCAGAAAATGGATAGGCGAGCCCGTCAGTGAATTGGTCAAAGCGACGAACCAGGTCAGCTCCGGCAATTTGAATTACACCATAGACAATCCCGGCAGGGACGAACTCGGCACCCTTGCAAGGTCATTCAACAAGATGACAAAGAACCTGGCCGAGGCAAAATTGCAGCTCTTTCACTCCGACAAAATGGCGTCGCTGGGAAGGCTCGCAGCCGGAGTGGCTCACGAGATCAACAACCCGCTGACGGGCGTGCTCACCTACAGCAGCTTTCTGCTGAAACGGACGAAGGACGATCCTGAGCTGCAGGAAAGCCTGGGGGTCATAGTCAGAGAAACCATTCGAAGCAGGGAAATCGTTAAGAACCTGCTTGATTTCTCGCGTCAGTCCGTTCCGAAGAAGCTCAAAGCCGACATAAATCAGATCCTGAAAGACGCGATCGAAGTGGTCGCCAGTCAACTCCTGCTCAAGCACATCGAGTTAGACGCGCGTTTTGACGCGTCATTGCCTGAAGTAACGGTCGATGCAAATCAGATTCAGCAAGTCCTCATAAACTTGCTGGTCAATGCCGCCGATGCGATTGGAGATAACGGCGGCAAGATCTCGATCACTCCGGCATTGATTTCTCTTTCACCGCATGGATTGGCACAGATAAAGGCCGCAGTTTGCCCCAAAGGGCACGACCTTATGGACAGCGAATTGAGGATTTATGGCCTGCCGTCCGTCAAACTGAAGGTTATTTCTAACGGCAATGTCGGTACCATAAACCTGGATCCCGTCTACGGAAAGCGCCGGCATCAATATGGAATCGAAATCGAAAGCGGCAAAGCGCTGCAGGTTTCATGCCCCCAATGCAATGTTTCGCTGCTCGAGGAAAGCGTCAATTGTCCCGAGTGCGGATCATCGGTTTGCAGCTTTCAGGTGCTGTCGCACGGGATGTTCGAGGCCTGCACAAATCCGGAATGTGGCTGGCAAAGGTGGCAGGCGATGGATGAGGCGGGGAGTAAGGACTACATAGAGACGAAAGTAGCCGATACGGGACAGGGAATCCCCAAAGAGGATTTGTCCAGAATATTCGAGCCGTTCTACACCACCAAAGGGGAGCACGGAAACGGGCTGGGCCTGGCGGTCACGTGGGGAATAATAGACAGCCATAACGGGACAATCAACGTGGAAAGCGAACTGGGAAAAGGGACGACATTTACCATTCATCTACCCCTTTAATTTCGACTTGAACAAGTATCGCCACCGGCTGATCTGGCTTGCACCGGACGAGGCCGAAAGCCGCACAGGGGGGCCAGGTGGTTGGAGGGGGAAGGGCGAAGGCGACTCCGGCGGCTTGGCCCAAGCCGCGGCCCGCCGCGCCAGCTCGCCCCCGGGAAGGTAAGGGCGGGAGGTTCCCGGAGGCAGATCCGCCGGGCCGAGGGCGAAGTTTCATGCAGGCGAACAGCGCGCATCTATTGCTTTCACGGCGCTTTGCTTTGATCAAGGTCAAGCCCCCGCGAGCGGCGGCGGCTTACCATACGCCGTTATTGCCCTAAAGGCATGGAATGGAGAGCTTAGGAATGGCAAGTTTCCGGAGTAAGAGCGCTGCGACAAGAGCGAAGTTCCATGCGGAACTGATCATCGCCGCCAGATCGGCATTGGCCGCGGCATTGCTCGCTTTCATTAGCCTGACCGCCCACGCCGCCACTGGCGGCGGCGCTCTTTCCCAACTGGACCAGCAATGTCTCGGCTGCCATTCCGCCAAGGGGCTGGAGATGAAGTTGGCGAACGGCGACAAGCTTTCCCTGCAAGTAGACGGGGCGGCGTTCGGAAAGTCGGTCCACAATAAGCTGGGCTGCGCTGTCTGCCATGCCAATACTTCGCTGGAGAACCATCCGCCGATCAAGACGAAGATTGCCGGAAGCCGTGAATATTCGCTCGAAATGAACAAGATCTGCGAATCCTGTCACGCGCCGATATTCAAGCTGCACGAGGGCAGCATTCACGCCGCGCTGTTCCGCGACGGCAATTCGTACGCGCCCGTCTGCACGGACTGCCATAGTCCCCATGCCTCGATGGCCAAAGCGACCTATGAGGCATCGACCGGAACCCCTTGCAGCAAGTGCCACGGGTCGGTTTTCGAAGCGTATGCGGGCAGCGTGCACGGCAAGGCCACCCTCGCCTGCTCCAGTTGTCACGGCGCCCATGACGTGAGCGCCGCAACCAAGGAAGGCCAGCTGAAGGGCGCCTGTCTCGGGTGCCACCCGGACGCGCAAGAGAGCCATCAGAAATGGCTTCCGAATGCCAAGCGGCATTTCGATTCAGTGTCCTGTCCCGCCTGTCATTCGCCGACAGCCAAGCGCAAGGTCAACCTCAGACTCTACGACGACGTGACGCAGCAATCCGTGACCGAAAAAGCAGGCGTGCCGCAGTTCGAAAGCCGGGCCCGCTCGGCCGACAGCAAGGGTGCCGGCCTGGATGCGATGGCCTTGCACAGCCTGTTGCGCGAATTCAACCGCGAGGGCATAGACAACAAGACGACTTTGCGGGGCCGCCTGGAAGTCAGTTCGGGCATCGAGGCGCACCAACTCACGCCCAGTGCACAGGCGCTACGCGATTGCGCCAAATGCCATCAGCAAGGCGCGGATGCGTTCCAGAGCGTTACGGTTTCCATCGTCGGTCCCGATGGCAGGCCGGTGCGGTATGGTGCCAAGCCGGAAGTCCTGAGCTCCATCATCTCGGTCGATTCGCTCGGCGGCTTTTACGCCATCGGCGGCACCCGGATCAAGTTGCTGGACTGGCTCCTGGCTCTCGCGGTGCTGGGCGGCATCGGCGCGCCGATCGGACATATGACGGTCAGGTGGCTGTTCAAGAAATACGCGAAGAAAATCAGCGGGCAGGAGGATTCCTGATACGCCCGGGCTCAAGCTCGACCGAGTCCCCACAGTCGTCCCGCTGACGTCGCTGCCTCAAAGTAAAAGGAACAACGCAATGGCAAGAATATACGTACACCCGCTTCCGGTCAGAATCTGGCACTGGATCAACGCGTTCGGATTCGTGGCGATGATCGTCACCGGCTTCC
>CAYNVY010000011.1:0-40901 GCA_964400745.1 uncultured Enterobacteriaceae bacterium
TTCTCCGGCTACATCATCATCTGGGCCCTGCTCAATCCCGACAAGACGCCGCCCTCCGACATCCACATGAGCTTCGGCGAGAAGCTTTACGCCTCGCGCCTGCTGATTCCCACCGTGCTGCTGATCGCCGCCGTCATCGGTTCCATCTACAGCGGCATCGCCACCCCCACCGAAGCCGCGGTGCTGGGCGTGGTGGGCTCGCTCATCCTGTCGCTGGTATCGGGTTCGCTCGATTGGGAAACCTTCAACGGCGCCGTCATGGGGGCAATGCGCACTTCCTGCATGATCGCCTTCATCCTCACCGGCGCCGCGTTCCTCACCACCGCGATGGGATTTACCGGGATTCCCAAGGCCATGGCGGCCTGGATCACCGGGCAGGCGCTCTCGCCCGTCATGCTGATCGCGGTGCTGACGCTGCTGTTCATCATCCTCGGTTGCTTTCTCGACGGCATATCCATGGTGGTGCTGACGGCTGCGGTCATCCTGCCCACGGTGCAGGCAGCGCATATCGACCTTCTGTGGTTCGGCATCTTTATCGTCCTGGTGGTCGAAATGGCGCAGATCACACCGCCGGTGGGCTTCAACCTGTACGTGCTGCAAAGCATGACCGGCAAGGATATTTTTTCCATCGGCAAGTACTCGCTGCCGTTTTTCTTTCTCATGGTGTTCGCCGTCGCCATCATCTGGATCTTCCCCCAGATCGTCACTTTCCTGCCGCAGCAGATGCTGGGCAGGAGCTGAGGCGCCGGGCGTGATGCGCGACGCATGACGCACGAGGACAGAGGCCGGCCCGTCTATCTGACCGCGGACATCCGCGCGCTGGAGCGCATCGCCGCGGCGCGCTCCGGCGCCGCGCCGCTGATGGAACTGGCGGGGATCGCCGCCGCGCAATACGCGCGCGAACTGCTGGGCGAGTACGGCAGAAACGTGCTGGTGCTCGCCGGTCCGGGCAACAACGGCGGCGACGCGTTCGAGCTTGCAGTCCATCTGAAGCGCTGGTTCTACCGCGTGGAACTGGTATTCGCCGGGGATGAGCACCGATTGTCGGAGGACGCGCTGGCGGCGCTGAGGAAATGGCGTGCCTGCGGCGGCAGCACCTACGCCGCGCCGCCGGCTGCTTTTCGCCCGGACCTGGTGGTCGACGGACTGTTCGGCATCGGCCTCACCCGCGCGCTCGAAGGCGGCTACGCCGAACTCATCGCCGAAATCAACCGACTCGCCTGCCCCAAGCTGGCGCTGGACATCGCGAGCGGCATCAACGCCGATACCGGCGCGATCATGGGCACGGCCCTGCGCGCCACGCACTGCATCACCTTCATCGGCCTGAAGCCGGGCCTGCTGACGCTGGACGGTCCGGACTACTGCGGCATGGCGGGCGGCGACATCCGCATCGCCGATCTGGGCATCGATCCGGCCATTCTGCCGACTAGCAAGGGCGCCACCACGGCGCCGGGTCTGCTGCGTCAGGCGCTCGCGCCGCGGCCGCTCAATTTCCACAAGGGCAATGCGGGCAGCGTGGCCGTGCTCGGCGGCGCACACGGCATGGTCGGCGCCGCGCTACTGGCCGGGCGCGCGGCTTTGAAGCTGGGCGCGGGCAAGGTTTTCCTGGGCCTTCTGGCCGACCAGGCGCCCTCCATCGACTACCTGCAGCCCGAACTCATGCTGCGCGCGCCGCGCGAGCTGCTGGAGGCGGGATTGATCGCGGCGTTTGCCGCCGGCCCCGGCATGGGCACCGGCAAATCGGCCGAGCAATTGCTGCGCGAAGTGCTGGATGCCGAGGTTCCGCTGGTGCTGGACGCCGATGCGCTGAATCTCGTCGCATCGAGCAAGACCCTGCAGGCGCGGCTGCCCAGGCGCAGCGCGGCAAGCGTGCTCACGCCGCATCCGGCCGAAGCGGCGCGCCTGCTCGGCTGCGCCACGCAGGCGGTGCAGGCCGATCGCGTCAAGGCCGCAGTCGCGCTGGCCGAGCGCTATCAGGCAATCGTAGTGTTAAAGGGCAACGGCAGCATCATCGCCGGCCAGGACGGAAGCTGGCTGATCAACTCGACCGGCAACCCGGGCATGGCTTCTGCCGGCATGGGCGACGTGCTCACCGGCATGATCGCTGCGCTCCTGGCGCAAGGCGCCCAAGCGCGCACCGCGTCTGCGGCGGCGGTCTGGCTGCACGGCGCAGCCGGCGACGCCCTGGCGCAAGCGGGCAACGGGCCCATCGGCATCTGCGCCGGCGAAATCGTCGAATCGGCGCGCGCGCTGCTCAACGCAGCACTTTAGCGGCGTTTGGAGGCGGGGTCCGGATAAGGATAGAGGATGTTCAGCGCCACGCTCTGCGCCACGCTTTGCACCACGCGCACGTGTTCGCGCCGCAGCTCTCGCGCCTGGCGGCAGCCGCAGGAGTGGGCGATCATGTCGATTTCTCTGTTCATGCCGGTGGCGTATTGCGCCACGCGCAGATGTTTCTCCGCTACCACCAGACCGCGCTGCAATCGTTTGTCGTGCGTGGCAACACCGGTGGGACAGCTGTTCTGATGGCATCTGAGCGCCTGGATGCAGCCCAGCGAAAACATGAAACCGCGGGCGGTATTGACGAAATCGGCTCCCACGCACAGCGCCCAAGCGGCGCGCGCCGACGTGATCAGCTTGCCGGCGGCAATCACGCGCACGCGCTGACGCAGACCCGATTCGATCAGCGCGTCGACCACCCGCGGCAAGGCTTCGGCGATGGGCAGAGCCATGTGATCCATCAGCGCCTGCGGTGCGGCTCCGGAGCCGCCTTCGCCGCCGTCGATGGCGAGAAAATCCGGCGCGTACTCCAAGCCGCGGCGATTGACCGCTTCGCACAATTCGTTGATGAACTGCCAGCCGCCGATGGCCGTCTTCACGCCCACCGGCCTGCCGGTGAGGTCGCGGATGCTGGCGATCTGGTCGAGCAGGTCGTTCACGTTCGCTATGTCCCGATGCCGGTTGGGACTGATCGAATCCTGATGCGCCGGTATGCCGCGGATTCCGGCAATCTCGTGGGTAACCTTGGCCGCCGGCAGCACTCCGCCCTTTCCGGGTTTGGCGCCCTGCGACAGCTTGATCTCGAACGCGCTGACCTGCGGCGCCAGTTCCCTGGCCCGCTCCGGCGACAGGTTGCCGTCGCGGTCGCGAATGCCGTATTTGGCGGTGCCGATCTGCATGATGATGTCGCAGCCGCCTTCGAGATGATACGGACTCAGGCCGCCCTCCCCCGTATCCAGCCAGCAGCCGGCAAGCGCGGCGCCGCGCGACAGCGAGCGCACCGCGGGCGCGGAAATCGCGCCGTAGCTCATGCCGCTGATGTTGACGATGGACTTGGCTTCGAACGGCATGCGCGCGTATCCCCCGCCGATGGTGAGCGAGGGCGTGGGCAAGCGGTCTTCCTCCAGCACCGGGTAGGGTGCGTTCACGAACAGGATGGAGCCGGGTTCGTTGGTGTTGTTGGTGGAGCCGAAGCCGATGATCCCGCCTTCGGCTTTAGCCAGACGATACACCCAGGAGCGCGCCGAGCGGTTGAACGGCAGCTCCTCCCTGTCGTTCATGAAGAAATACTGGCGGAAATACTCGCCCTGCTTCTCGAAAAAATAGCGCAGCCGGCCGATGACCGGGTAGTTGCGCAGAACCGCGTGCTTCTTTTGCGTGACGTCCTGGATGAACCAGAAAAGGAGAACGCCGATGACGATGAATCCGACCACCGTCCCCAGCCCGTAGCTGACGATCCCGAGCATGCCTGCCATACGCCCTCCCTTGCACTGCCTTCTTGTTATCCGGGTCGCGCAGGCCACGCCTCGCCTGCCTTCCGCCTATTCGGGCACTGTCTGGAGCATCGCGAGGGAATACACCCCCTCATGCTCCCCTGAATCAGGAGCCATTTCGGAAGTTCTGAAACGGCCCTCAGGTACTGTACAACGGCTTACTGTACAACGGTGATCAGCGGACCTGCCGAATCGTCGTCGGCATAGCCGCGTTCGATCTCGCCTTCGGTCGCCGGGCGCACGCCCACCACGGTACAGGCAAACTTGAGCGCCATGCCGGCAAGCGGATGGTTACCGTCGAGCACGACTTTGTCGCCGGCCATGTCGGTCACGGTATAGATGAGCAACTCGTCGTCCCGGCCGCCCTGTTGTTCGAACTGCATGCCAAGGGCGAGCTCCGGCGGAAATTCGGCGCGCTCCGCCAGGCTCACCAGTTCCGCGTCGTAGTCGCCGAACGCGTCCTCCGGCTCGAGCTGGACTTCGATGCTCTCTCCCGGCGCCTTGCCTTGCAGTGCCGCCTCCACCAGGGGAAAGATGCCGTCATATCCGCCGTGAAGGTATTGCACCGATTCCGCGGATTCCTGGATCATGTTGCCGTGCAGATCGCCCAGGCGCACGGCAAGCGAGACGACGGTGTCCTTGCTTACCTGCATTCGCGATTGATCTCTTTCACCAGTTCCAGCACCTCCATCGCGTGGCCGCGAGGATTCACCGCGTGCAGCGCATGCCGCAAGCGGCCTCTCTTGTCGATCACGAATGTGGCGCGCGCGATGACCGTCTTCTTCTCGCCGTCGCACACTTTGACTTCGCGCACGCCGTACTTCTGGCACACCGTTCCTTCGGGATCGGCGAGCAGGCACACCGACAGGCCGTGCTTGTCGCGAAATTCCGCATGGGAAATGCAATCGTCCGGCGAGACGCCCAGCACCACGCAGTCGTGCCGCGCGAACTCTTCTTCATGGTCGGAGAACTCGATCGCCTGCAGCGTGCAGCCCGGCGTACCGTCGCGCGGATAAAAATACAGGACGACGTTCTTCTTGCCCTTGAACGTGGCCAGCCCCACCGATTCCATGTCGGCGTCAGCGAGGGTAAAGACCGGAGCGGGTTGTCCGATTTGGGGAGTATGTGTTTTCACGTTGCGAACGATTCTAAACCATCCCGGGAAATAGTGAAGCCCCGGGCAAGCCCGGGCGCGCACACGCGCAAAAGTCCCTTGGCTATAATTGCGGGGTTGATTTGCCGACACATTCGCCGACACACTCGCCGACAAGCACCCCGCGCACCATGAACCAGGAATTTGCACCTCCACAGCCGGAGCGCCTGCTGCTCTCCACGCGCAGGGAATATCGCGACGCGGTCGAGCGGCTGATCGGACTGGCCGAGCGCGAACTGCGCATTTTCGACGCCGACTTTTCCGATCTGGAAATCAACTCGCCGCAGAAATCGGAATTGCTGCGCGCGTTCCTGCTGCGCAGCCGCAACAGCCGGCTGTACATCGCCGTGCACGATCCCGAGCACCTGCGCAACTACTGCCCGCGCCTGCTCGACCTGCTGCGCCGGTTCAGCGATCGGATGTTTATCCATCAGACCCAGGGCGAGGCCGCGCGCGCGCAAGATTGTTTCGTGCTCGCCGACACGCTGCACATCGCGCGCCGTCCGGTGAGGGCGCAGCCGCGGGGCACGCTCAAGCTCGGCGACGAACAGGAGGCGCAGGGCATGCTGCTGCGCTTCTCCGAGATCTGGGATAGCTCCTTCCCCGCCGTTTCGGCCTCCACTTCCGGCCTTTAAATCAGGTACAAAAGCATATATAATGCCGGGCTTGGAGCGGTTCGCAAGAAACGCGCCAAAAATGCCGTCTAACATCATCAATATAGGGATTTTAAAATCATGAAACGCTCAGTACTGATCGCCGCGCTTGTCGCGCTGACACTGGCGGGCTGCAGTAAAGAAGCTCCGCCGCCGCCCCCGCCGCCGCCCGCAGCACCCGCTCCCGCAGCAGCACCCGCACCGGCTCCCGCAGCACCTGCTGCCGACGCCGCGAAGGACGCCGCTGGTGCGGCCAAGGATGCAGCCGTAGCAGCCGATGCCGCCAAGGATGCGGCTGGTGCCGCCAAGGACGCCGCTGGCGCAGCCAAGGATGCAGCCGGTGCCGCCAAGGATGCGGCTGGCGCAGCCAAGGATGCAGCCAAGAAGTAAGCCTGTAGTCTGGGTAACAAAAAAGCCGGTCCTCGCACCGGCTTTTTTTATTGCGCTGACGCACGGCGCATAGATTCTGTACAAGAACACCCTATGCGATTTCGCGCCAGTTGAACCCTTCGTCCTGGTCCGCTACACCGATCCAGCCGGGCGCACAGCCCATCACCTGAGCCAGCGCCTGGCGGGCGAGTTCGACTGTATTGTTGTGCTGTGACAGATGCGCCGCAATCAGGTGCTGCAAACGGCTTCGATCCAGCGACGCGAGCAGCGTGGCGGCGCTTTGATTGTCCAGATGGCCGTAACGCCCCGCGACGCGCGCCTTGAGCGATTGCGGATACTCCCCGTTCATCAGCATGTCCAGGTCGTGATTGCATTCGAGCACGAGCGCATCGCAGCCCGAAAGCATGGCCTCGATATGACTGGTGGAAGCCCCGGTATCGGTAAGTACGCCCAGCCGGCGGGCGCCGTCGGAAAACACGAAATGCGCCGGTTCGCGCGCGTCGTGCGGCACCGGGAAAGGCAGCAACTGCAGCGCATCGACGCAAAACGGGCTGTGGCTGTCGACGATGTTGATCTGCGGCAAGTCGGAGGCGTCGCCGGCGAAGCCTTTGAGCGTGCCATGCGTCAACCAGATCGGAAGTCGATACTTGCGCGCGAACTTGTAGGCGCCCGCAATGTGATCGCTGTGCTCGTGCGTGATCAGGATGCCGGCGAGATCTTCCGGCGCCAAACCCAGGCGCGCCAGCCGGCGCTCGGTTACGCGCACCGGATAGCCGCAGTCGAGCAGCAACCGGGTGCGCTCCTTCTCGACTACGAGTGAATTGCCCCGGCTGCCGCTACCGAGACTGGCGAAGCGCATGCGCTATTTCAGTTGCTCGTGCAATAGCGATAGGATGCGCCGTCCGGTGTCGCTGCTGTCCTGCAGACCGTCCTTGTTCAGCACCTGCACCTCGCTCAAGCCCTTGGTTTCCTTGACCACCACGCGATACTGCTCGGCCTTGATGCCGGTCTTTTCGCTCTTCCAGAACGCCATCCTGGACAAGAAACCCTTGTCCTTATTCGGACTCTGCTGTCCGTCGATTTGCGGATCGACGTAGCGCACGAAGTAGTAGCCCTTGGAACGATCCCGGTCTTCCACGGTGAAGCCGACGCGGTCTAGCGCCAGTCCGACACGGCGCCAGGCGCGATCGAAGGACTCGGTCAACTCCAGCGAGCCGTTGCCGGCTGCGGCACCCGTGCCCGGACGCACCAATTTGGCGCGCTCCGTCTTTACCTCGCCGCTGGTCAGTTGCGCCATTGCGCGCGCATCTTCGACGCCGAAGCGCACCATCAGGCGGCGCAGGAATTCCGCTTCGAGTTCGGCGTCCGGCGGGCGCGGCTGCCACGCGGTCGACTCCTTGGCCTCGGACTTATACACCTCGACCATGCCCCGGTGGCTGATGTAAATTTCGGTGGTTCCGGTCTCGGATCCACGCTCCAGGCGGGTGCGGAACTTGTCGCGCTCCCCGGTCGAGTACACCGAGTCGATCACCTTGCCCAGAAAATTGCGGATCGGATCGTCCGCAATCTTGGCGCGGTTTTCCGCCCAGTCCGTCTCCATCACCCCGACTTCGGGCTGCTCCATCTTCACCAGAAAACCCAGACCTTGCCAAAACTCCCGCACCACCGGCCAGACTTTTTCCGGACTCTCGGGCACGACCAGCCAGCGCTGGCTGCCGGCCCGCTCTATGCGCACCTTGGCCACATTGGGCAGGAGTTCGGTCGAACCTGCGCGCACCGGCCCGCCGCGCCCGGCATTGTAGGTAGACAGGGTGGCCGATCCCTGCGCATTCAGATCCGGCACGGCGTAACGGTCGTCGCGCGCGGGAGAAGTCAGGTCCGGGGGAACTTCCAGTCCCGGCAGCCTGCTTGCGCCCTTGTACTGGATTTTTTCACCCTGCAGCACACCGGGCACGCCACCGCAACCCGCAAGCAGTGCGAACAAGGAAAAATAGATAACTTTACGTTTCATACAGCTTTACCCTCAACTTTGCGTCGCGCGCCCTATTTGATTTTGATCCCGGCCTGCTGCATGGCGTCCCTGACAACTTCATGGAAATTCGCCGACAACGGGACCAGCGGCAGGCGCAGACCGGGCGCTATCAGCCCCATTTGCGCCAGCGCCCACTTGACCGGAATTGGATTGCCTTCGACAAACAGCTTGGCATGCAATGCCAGCAGCCGGTTGTTCGCAGCGCGCGCGCGCGGAAGATCACCGGCCAAGGCGGCCGCGCACATTTCATGCATCAGGCGCGGCGCGACGTTGGCGGTCACCGATATCACGCCGTGGCCGCCGAGCAGCATCAGCGGCAGTCCCGCCACGTCCTCGCCGCTGTAAATGGCGAAATCCTTGGGCGCGCGCCGCAGCAGATCGCTGCAACGGTCCATGCTGCCCGTCGCGTCCTTTATGCCTACGATATTGGTCACCTGCGCCAGGCGCAGCACGGTATCGTTCTGCAGGTCGGCGACGGTGCGTCCGGGAACGTTGTACAGGATCAGCGGCAGATCGACGGCCTCGGCGATGGCCCGAAAATGCCGGTACATCCCTTCCTGGGTGGGCTTGTTGTAATAGGGCACGACCGATAGGCTCAATTGCGCGCCGGAATGCTTGGCCGATTCAGACAATTCGATGGCCTCGGCGGTGGAATTGGCGCCGGTACCGGCAATGATGGGGACGCGCCCGGCGGCGTGCGCGACCGCGATGCGGATGAGTTCCTTGTGCTCGTCGAAATTCACGGTGGGCGACTCGCCGGTCGTACCGACGACGACGATGCCCTGCGTACCTTCGACGATGTGCCAATCGATCAGGCTCTTGAAGCGCGCAAGGTCAAGCGACCCGTCTTCGAGCATTGGAGTGACAATGGCAACCAGGCTTCCGGTCAACATAGCGGCGATCTCGTTAGGAAAGTGTTTAATTTTAACGCATTACCAGCTTTGCCGGCATACAAATCACGGTAACAGCATGTAAGGAACATTCGCGCCGGCCAGCACGCCCCTCAAAGATCAAGGCGACAAATCCAGCCTGCAGTTCTCGATTGAGCGCTGCGCCGCACACAAGCGCTGCACCACCGCCGGTTTGGGTTGCGCTATCGAGCCCTGTTCGAAAGCCAGCACCTGCAAGCGCCCGTCGACCCATTGCAGCAGTTCGCCCGGATGCAGCAGGAACTCAGGGTTGGACGGCCTTCCGAGCTTTTCGTTTCCTGCCGCGAAGGTTTCGTAGATAAATATTCCGCCCGGGCGCAGAGCGTCGATCAAAACCGCGACCAGCGGACGGTGCAGGTAATTGGTGACGACGATGCCGTCGAAGCATCCCGCGGCATAGGGCCAGGGCGACGCTTCGACGTCCACGCAGCGAGTCGATACCCGGGGAACGCCGGCGAGGGTGGAGAGCGCCTCGCGGTCGCGGTCCAGCGCCTCCACCTGGTAACCCAGGCCCGCCAAATAGCGGGCGTGCCTGCCATGGCCGCAAGCGAGGTCCAGCACCGCTCCACCCGGCGCGATCAACTGCGCGAAACGGCATACCCAGGGCGACGGCATGAGTTGCTCGTGCGAATGAATCGGTGGCGCCATATCCCCGCTCAATCAAATCGTCGAATGCGCTCGGCAGCCAAGTGCGGCAGGTCAGTCTGGCCTAGTCCACGACGGTCTGCGACTGCTCGCGCATGTACTGCTGGACGTAGTAGAACGAGCCTATGGCCTTGCCCGTCGTTCCGGAGGCTTTCCAGCCGCCGAAGGGCTGATAGCCGGGCCACGCGCCGGTGGTCGCACCCTGCGGCCGGTTGACATAGGTAACGCCGGCTTCGATACGGTCGAGAAAACCCGCGATTTCGTCCGCGCCGCCGTAGAAGCCGGCCGTCAGCCCGTATTCGGAAGCGTTGGCCTGCGCGACGGCTTCGTCCACCGAATCCACCTCGCCCACGAGGACGATGGGCACGAATTTCTCCTCCCGCCAAAGCCGGTAGTCCAGCGGCGCGGTCGCGACCGTAGGCGCGCAAAAGTAACCCTTTGCAGAATCGCCCTCTACCAGTTGCCGGCCGCCGGTCAGAACCTTGCCATGAGCGATCAGGTTCTCGCTGCATTTTCGATACCGGTCGTACGCAGCGGCATTGAACACCGGTCCCATCCAGTTCGCCCTGTCGGTGGGATCGCCCACCTTCAGCGCCTGCGTCAGCGCGACCATCCGTTCCGACAGCGCCGCAGCCACCGCGCGCTCGACGTAGACGCGGGAACAGGCCGAGCACTTCTGGCCGGAGAGGCCGAACGCGGAACGCACAATGCCGGTGGCGGCGCGTTCCAGATCGGCGTGGCGCGAAACGATGGTGGCGTTCTTGCCGCCCATTTCGGAAATGCAGGGCCGCGGCCAGAGGCCTTGCGCAAAATTGCGAAACAGCTGCATGCCCACTTCGGACGAACCGGTGAAGGTGACCCCGGCGATGTCCTTGTGCGCGAGCAGGCTCGCCCCCAGAGTCGAACCTTCGCCGGTGACGAAATTGCAAACGCCCTCGGGCAAGCCGGCATCGCGAAACACTTCCGCCAACAGGCGCCCGCTCCAGGCGGTGTCGCTCGCGACCTTGAACACCACGCTGTTGCCCGTGACCAGCGCCGCCCCTACCGGTCCGCCCGCGAGAGCGAACGGAAAATTGAACGGGGCGATCACCACCCACACGCCGTAGGGCTTGAGCACGCTGCGATTGCGGCTGGAAAACCCCGTGAGCGGTTCGTTCGGCAGGATGCGGTCGTAGCCTTGATTGGCGTCCATCTGGTCGCAATACCAGGCGATGAGATCAGCCGTTTCCTGCACTTCGCCCAGGGCTTCCATCCGGTTCTTGCCGATTTCCAGGGCCATCGCCGCGCCGATGTCGTAGACGCGTTCTTCGATCAGGCGCGCGGCTCGGCGAAGGAGGCGCACGCGCTCCGGCCACGGCGTCGCCGCCCAACCGGGGAAGGCCGCGCGCGCCGCGGCCACCGCGGCTTCGGCGTCGGCTGTCCCGCCGCGCTGGAACACACCTAGCAGCCAATCGCGATTGATCGGGCTTCTGACTTCGAACTTGTCCTTGCACCAACGGTCCTTGCCGGCGACGAGCATGGCATGCTCGCGCCCCAGGTCCGCCTTGATTCTCGCCAGCGACTGATCGAAGCGCCGGTGCAATTCCTCCGGCGGATCGAACATGGTGGAATAGGTCAACTTGAAATCGCTTTTCGTGTTCATGGCAGCCTCGGTTGAAAATGCAATGGATAGCGTGATCGCGGAAACACAGGCTCCTGCGCGGCCGGGCGCTTCGTCGTCCGGTCGCCCTGTCGGCAGACCGGCTAAGCGGGTTCGGAGATCTCGATCAGATTGCGATCCGGATCGCGCACGTAGATCGAGCGCAGCGCAAAGCGCGCGCCGGTGCGCTGGACCGGCCCGAGTTCGATCGGCACCCCGGTCTGGCGCAGGTGCGCGATCACCTCATCCAGCGGCGTGCCGGCGAGAAAGCAGATATCGAGCGAACCCGCCGTCGGGTGCGCGGCGTAATTGTCCGTGACGGTATTCCTGTCGTGGATGTTGATTTTCTGCTCGCCGAAGCCGAGCGCCAGGCGCCCCTGGCCGAAGCGCTCCAGTTTCATGCCGAGGACGCGCGTGTAGAAATCGATGCACTTCTCCACGTCGCCGGTGGTCAAAACGATGTGATCCAGGCTCTTTATCATGTCCGCCCTCCTGCGCTATTTTTTCATGCTGGCCGCGAGCCAATCGATCAGACTGTTGCCGGCTTGATCGCTCGCCGCGATCAGCGCCTTTACGCCGCCCTCTGCGTTGGCGCTGACAGCCGCCTGTTCGATGTTGAAACTCTGCTGCCCGACGACGGCGCGATTGCGGATCAGGCTGGCGCGCAAGCGCAGCACCGCGCGGCTCTTGTCCGTCGCATCGAAGACCTGGCTGAACTCCTCCAGTTCCAGGCGCAGAGTATAGTCGACGCGCACCCCGTCGGCCGGCGTAAACACCGCGGCCTTGCTCGCGCGCGCGATGCCCGCGCGCAGTCGTTGGCCAAGCAGGGCTGCCGGCGGCATGACCCAGCGGCTTTGCGCATACGGCTGCGGACGCGCTTCGTCCTGATACGCCAGGCGGTAGTAGATGCCGGTATTGTCCATCCAGGCGGGCGCGCTCACCGGCGCGATGACGAGATCGAGTCCGAGCCGGGGCTTCGCCTCCTTGTCGGTGGCGATCAGGCCGAAATCGTAACTGGCCAGGCCGTCGCGGGATTGCGGTGCGGAACAGGCGCAAAGCAAGGCAACTGAAAGCAGCAAAATAGCGCGCAACATTATCGTCCTCCAGCGAAACCGGGCTCGCCCGGGCCGGGCTTGCCCGGCGGTGTACCGAACAGGATGCTCTGCGGATTGTCACCCAGAGTATTGGCGACCCGGCCCAGCGTGCGCGATTCCCTGGACAGATCATCCATGAGCACGTTCATGCGGGGCACGGTGTCCTCGCCGACAGAGCGCGACGTGACGCCAATCTCTTCCACCCCGCCGACGATCGCGTGGGTAAGGGTATCCATGCGCTGATCGAGTTTGAGCGCGACGCCGTTGAAGCTGCCCACGAGCACGTCCGTCTTCTTCAGGCTCGCGCGCGCGTCCGCGGCCATGCTCTTCGCCTCGCGGATCAATCCGGGCATCGCATCCAGGCTGGGCTCAAGTTTCTTCGTCACCGCGCCTGCGCGCTGCGTCACGTCTTCCAAATTGGCGAGCGTGCGCTTCACGCGGCCCCGGTTTTCGTCATCGAGCAATTGATTGACCTTTTCCGTGATTTCGATGAGGGAACCGAACAGGCTTTCGCCGTCGTCCATCAAGGAGGGCTTCATGCGAATGATCGCAATGTCGCCGCCGTCGCTCTTCAACTGTACTTTCGACTTGCCGTCGTCGCCCAGCAGCACGTACGCGAGGCCGGTGATCCCCTGATAGCCCAGTTGGGCGTAGGTGCTGGCCGTGATCGGCGTGCCTTCCTTTACACCGATGCGGATGAGCACCCGGCCGCTGTTGGCCGAATCGATGGCGATTTCGTCGACCCGACCCACGTCCACGCCGCGATAGCGCACCGGCGCCTCGACTTTCAAGCCGGTCACCGAACTGGTGGTCGTCATGAGGTAGGGGACGAGTTGCAGATCGTCTTTGCTGAACCACAATATCACCGCAGCCAGCGCTGCTCCCAACGCCAGGGTAAATAGGCCTGCCGCAAGGGCATGCGCGCGATTTTCCATGACAACCCCCTCAATTCGTGCCGTTTAGTTTAGGCAAACCACCCACCGCCGAAAGCGCGCGCAGGCCCCGTTCGCCGAGAAAGAAACTGAGTATGAACGGATGCTTCACCGCAATCGCCTCCTGCAAAGAGCCGTACACGATCAGTTTTTGCTCCGCCAGCACCGCGATCTTGTCCGACAGCGACACCAGTGTGTCCAGGTCGTGCGTGACCATGACCACCGTCAGGTTGAGTTTTTGGTGCAGCGAGCGGATCAGCGTGACGAAACTTTCGCTGCGGTCCGGATCCAGCCCCGCCGTCGGCTCGTCCAGGAACACCAGTTCCGGCTCGAGCACCAGCGCCCGCGCCAGGGCGATGCGCTTGATCATCCCGCCGGAGAGATCCGCAGGCATTTTTCCCGCGTGGCGGCGCTCGATGTCGACCATGTCGAGTTTGAGCATCACCATGTCGTGAATGAAATCCTCGTCGAACGCGCGCAGCTCGCGCAGGGGCAGCGCGATATTGTCGTATACCGAGAGCGCGCTATACAGCGCCCCTTCCTGGAACAGCACGCCCCAGCGCTTGCGGATTTTCTGCACCATCTGCGCGCTCGATCCGTGAAGGGGAATGCCGAACACCTTCACCGACCCGCGCGCCGGTCGCTCCAGCCCCAGTATCTGCCGCATCAGCGTGGTCTTGCCGCTGCCCGAACCGCCCACGAGCGACACGACCTCGCCCGGCATCACCGTGAGGTTCAGATCGCGGTGAACGACGTGGTCGCCGAACTGAGTCCACAATCCCGCCACCTCGATGATAGGGTTCATCAGAGCGAAATCCCGACGTCGGAAAAAATCACGGCGAAAATGGCATCGGCGATGATCACCGCGGTAATCGAGGTGACCACCGAATTGGTCGTGCCTATGCCCAGACTCTCGGTGTTGGGCTGCACGCGCAAGCCGAAGTGGCAGGCCACCAGCGCGATCAGCCCGCCGAACACGACCCCCTTGCTCATCGCCAGCCAGAGGTTCACCGTAGGCACCGCGCCGGGCAGGCCGCTCATGAAGGAACTCACGCTGATGCCCAGCTGCGCGTTGGCGGCCAGCGCACCGCCGATCAGGGCGATGCTCGAGGTCCACAAAATCAGCAGCGGCATCGCGATTGCCAGCGCCACGATCTTGGGCAGGATCAGGCGCACCGTATGCGGAATGCCCATCACCGAGAGCGCGTCCAACTCCTCCGTCACGCGCATCACGCCGAGTTGCGCGGTAATGGCCGAGCCCGAGCGCCCGGCCACCAGCACCGCCGCAATGACCGGCCCGAGCTCGCGGATGATGCCCATGCCGAGCAGATTGATGATGAAGATATTGGCGCCGAACGCCTTCAACTGCTCGGCCGACAGATAGGACAGCACCACGCCGATGAGAAACCCCACCAGCGCGGTGATGCCGAGCGCCTGCGTGCCGACGCGAAACACGCTGGCTGAGATTTCGCGCCAGGGACCACGCAGCGGGTGGCGTATCAGGCCGAATGAATCGATCAGGATCTGGCCGATCAGCTGCACCATGCCGAGCAGATGGTCGTAAGTGTGCAGCATCCGCGCGCCCAGCCCCCGCACCAGGCTTAGAGGATCGAACGGCACCCTGGGCGCCGCGCCTGCGGCGGAATCCAGATTGAAAAAAAACACTTCGTGCCCGGGCGCGAGCAGGAGCTGCGCCGGGCGGCGCTTGCCCCAAGCCTGCCACAGAAGCAAGGCGCCTATGTGGTCCAGCCGCTGTATCGTCGAAAGATCCCACTGCCTGCCGGAGTCGGCGGCCAGTCGCTGCAGGCGCAGCTTCAGCGGCTTTGCGCGCGCCTCGAGCGCTCGGATATCCCACGCGCCGGACAAGGCCACCGCCTGCGAACCGTCGGCAGTGCGGCGTTCCGTCACCTCCGGATCGAGGATGGCTGAGGTCGGCGCCTGTTGCATATTATTGGTTGTCATCGCGGCAGGTAAGTTCGCCGTCTGTCCCTGAGCAAGTCTCGGAAGCTACCAGCTTTGCCTCGTTTTATCAACGCAAATGCGACAGCGCAAAAGCGACATCGAAAACGCGTCGCAGCAGGGCTTACCAGACGGGTGCTTCATGGAGTAGGATGCCGTGTGTCTGCCGGGTCCCGGGCGGAATACAGGGCATATGGGCAGTCCATCTGAACCGAAACTGAGAACACACCATGAAGTTTTTGATCGTAGACGACGATCCGGTCATCCTCCAGCTGATGAAAGCCGTGCTGGAGGAAGGCGGTCACAGCGTGCAGTGCTACGACTCCAGCTTGCGCGCGCTGCGCGAAATCCCGGTGGAGCGGCCCGATTGCGTCATCAGCGACGTGATCATGCCGGAGATGGACGGCTTCGAACTCTGCCGCGAGATCCGCAGCCGGCCCGACCTTGCCGCGATCAAGATCATCATGTGTTCGTCGAAATCCTACGATTTCGACCGTCGCCGCGCGAAGGAACTCGGCGCGGACGGGTACATCGTCAAACCGATACAGCGCGAATCGCTGCTGCGCCTGATCAACGAAATCCTCTCGGAAAAGGTGACCGTGAGCTTCTGGGGCGTGCACGGAACGCTTCCGGTTCCCGGGTCCGGCTCGCTGCGCTACGGCGGCAACACCCCCTGCGTCAGCGTCGAGGTCAGCGGCGAGCCCCTGTACGTGTTCGACTGCGGCTCCGGCATCAAGAAACTTTCCGACCATCTTGCCGCATCCAAAGTGCAGCGCCTGTCGGCGCGGGTTTTCATTTCGCACACCCATTGGGACCACATCAACACCGTGCCGTTCTTCGGCCCCTTGTACGTGCGCGGCAATCAGATCGAGATCTTCGGCCCCTACCAGGGCGACCTCACCATAGAGCGCGCGATTGCGGCCCAGATGGAGAGCGTGTATTTCCCGGTCACGATCCGTGAATTCGGCGCGCGCCTCGTGTTTCGCGACCTGCGCGAGGAATCGCTCGATTTCGGCGCGGTGCGGATGGATACGATCCTGCTCAAGCATCCGGGCTACTGCCTCGGCTACCGCCTCACCTGCCACGGCCGGTCCGTCTGCTACATCACCGACAACGAGCTCTACCTGCGCAGCGACCCCCGCTACGACCTCAACTACGTCGAGCGGCTTTCGAACTTCGTGCAGGGCGCGGACCTGCTCATCACCGACACCACCTATCGCGACCACGAATATCCGGCAAAAGTGGACTGGGGCCATTCCTGCGTCAGCGAGGTCGCCGACCTTGCGGTGAGAGCCAATGTAAAGCGGCTGCACCTGTTCCATCACGACCCCGACCAGAGCGACGACGACATCGACCTCAAGCTGAAGGAAGCGCGGGAAGCCCTGTCCCGTTTGGGCGCAAACATTCCGTGCGACGCGCCGGCCGAGGGGTCGAAACTGATTCTCTAGCCCTGACCGGGCGACGCGAACCTTCACCGAACATTCGCATGAGCGATTTTCCCGGGGACAGCTGCACCGAGCTTTTTCACCATACAGATCGCAGCACGCCGGTCAAAGTCTTTGAGCCTACCCCCAACCTGCTTGCACGGAAGTAATCCTGCCGAATAGGAAGGCGATTTCGGATAGAATTGCGCGTCCCGCCCCGGTAGCTCAGTGGATAGAGCGGCCCCCTCCTAAGGGGCAGGTCGGACGTTCGATTCGTCTTCGGGGCACCAATAATTCAATGAGTTACGTAGAAGTCTGCGTAGCGCCATAATTATGGTGCTATGCCGGTGCTAGGCGGCGCACATAAAACTTGAGATCGCCGCGCGGACTCAGGAGGTGGCATGCCGCTTCGCATTGACCTAAATCCGAAGGTAGAGGTCCAAACGTCCATCGGGCCGGTGTTCGTCTATGAAACGGCGACTGATGTAATCATTAAGTACGCCCGGCAACCTGACGGCGGTCCACTCTCGAAGGTCCGCCAATTTCTCGAACAGATCGCCACCACGCGGACTCGGGAGCGTTCCGATGAACACATTCCATTGTCCGGGGCAGAAGCGAAATCGCTGACCGATGATGACATCGAGCGCCTGGCCGAGGGCTATCTAAAAATGTCGAATAGCCTGCATTACATCGCCGCGGGGCGCAAAGCGAAGCCTCCCATGGTCCGTGGAAAAGAGGAGTCCGCAGTAGCCTTCCTAGACCGTCTATTGCCCTTCAGGGTGAAGCACGATCGCGATTCCCTTCAGTGGCTCAACGAAATGGCCAATCCAACACGCGCGCTCATTGAGCAGACGTTCGGAAAGAGCGCTTCGATTCTTCGCGAACTAAACGAGGGAGCAATGGGGCTGTCTGCCATCGCGGCTGAGGCCCGTCGCCAGCAGAGCGCGCTTGACGCATATCGTGAGCTTGATCAAGTTCAAAAGCTTGCCGCAGTGCCTTCCCCAAGCGTGAAGTTTGAGCAGCCGCCTGCCATCCAAATCATGCAGCGTGCTGAGGAGCGGCGCCGGCAGGAGCACAAGGAAGCGCTCGATCTGGCTCGGAGCACAAGCGAGATGACTGTGCGATCCGCAGAGCACCTGGCACAGCTCAGTCAAACCACAACGACGATGCTTGGACAGTTCGGCGATTTTCTCGGGCGATTTATGGAGACCAGCAATCGCGCTGACGCGGGTTCACGACGCGCACTGTGGATAGCGGTAGGATCTCTGATCGTGAGCGCGATACTAACCTTGATGTCCGTTGTCCAAGATACCTTTAACAATCGATCGAACGATCGGTGGCAGGCAGAGGTATCGCGAGACCTCAAAAAGCAGATCGACTTGACGGAGGAGTCGCGTCTGGCGCTGTCAGCCGAAAATGCGAAGTTGCGGGAAAGAGTCGATGCACTGGAAAACTCTGCCACCAGATCGCGCGATGTGCGGCCGCTACGTAAGCCCTGAAACAGCCACCATAGAACGCCAGTGGCACATTGGCCGCAGTAACAGCAACCCGTTCCGCGGGCGCTTCAGCGTCAATCCGATAACGAACATTCCAATCCTTCGGCGCGCGGCGCGCCGCAATTCAGGAGCCTTACCGTGTCAACATGCGTACTGTGCGAGCAGCCTAAGCCATTGATGCGGTCGCACGTCATCCCTGAATTTGCGTATGCGCCCTGTTACAACGCTAACTTCCAGATGTCAGGCATCACGGGGCGAGGGCCGCTGGGGCGTAAGCTTATTCAGAAAGGGGTCTGGGAGCGCCTGCTGTGCGCGAACTGCGAAGCCTTTCTGAGTGACAATTTTGAGGCCCCATTCAAACGGTACTGGTTCGACAATAAGCCGTTGCCGGCGCAGATTCCCGACCGAGGGGTGACACTGACCGGCATTGATTATCGGACGTTTAAGCTATTTCATCTAAGCGTCCTCTTCCGTTGTGGTGTGGCAACGTCGCCAATGTTTTCAGAGATTGAGCTTGGACATCACCGCCAATATCTGAGAACACTCATCACAAATCGCGACCATGGTCGTCCAGACCAATACCCTATCTTTGCACGAGCTTTCGTGAATAAGGGTGTGGCGGAATGGCGTATTGTTGTGCCACCATTCCCGGCACAGATTAACGGATTGAACTGTTGCGGAGTTATCTTCGCTGGCTGCGCATGGTTCTATGGACTGAGCAAGCGCGCATCACGTCGAGCACTCACGGGGAGCCTTGAGCCAAACGGTTCGTTGCACATCAAGCCAGAACAGATGGCGGCTATTCCGAAAATGCAGAAAGCATCAGTTGCGCTTCGCTCTAAGCAAGGCCCGGGCAAATAAGAAGGTTGCCGGCATCAGTTCAATCCTGTACTTACGGAGGTCTGCGTGACATGCCCAATTTGCAATGCTGATGCCAGCGTAAGCGGTGCAAGGCCGGCGCCGGTCGGACGCCACGGCCATCTCGTCGAGTGCGGCCGATGCGGCTCATTCTTCCTGTCTGAGGAGGCTATCGAGGACATTCCTGGCCTTCTTTCTGGTGACATTGATCGCATTGCGCGTGTCGCCTACGGAATCCAACGAATGCAGCAGCGTGGCCTCAATCCGCCATTCCTGATGACTGAGCAGATTGAGAACATGCTTGCGACACCCCTTCCGTCCGTTTTTGAGCAAGCGAACAACCTTGTCCGTTGGCTGGGAGAAAATGGCAAAGGGCCTGGAGAAACGGAAGAAATTGGGCCGGCTACCCACCAGTTTATTATCGGCGCGAAGACCCCGGATGGATTTGCCTTGGTCGTCGATCATCTTTTCGCCACCGATTACCTAACAGGACTCAAGGCGGAGACAATGGGACCGCCTGGACGTGCGGACGCCACACTCACGTTCCGCGGATGGGAGCACCTCGATCAACTCCAACGCGGTGAGGTTGATAGTCGAACGGCCTTCATGGCGATGAAGTATGGCGACGCCAACACCGATAAACTCGTCAACGAAATATTTCGGCCCGCAGTTGCCCTGACGGGCTTCGCGCTCGTCCGATTGGATGACCGCCCCGAAGCCGGGCTGATCGATGATCGGCTTCGTGTTCAAATTCGTACAGCCAGATTCTTGATCGCCGACCTATCACATGGCAATCAGGGCGCGTATTGGGAAGCAGGTTACGCAGAGGGCTTGGGGAAACCCGTCATATATACATGCGAGCGAAAAGCATTCGAGCACGAGAAGACGCACTTCGATACCAACCACCATCTGACGGTGGTATGGGATACCGAGAATGCAGAGCAGGCTGCCGAACAGCTAAAGGCGACCATCCGCGCGACCCTGCCAGACGAAGCCAAACTGACGGATTAATGGGCTTCGGTGCCGACCGCGGCGAGGGCGCTACAACGTCAGTGTTGGCGACGCTGCCAGGCAGGGGGGCACCCATTGAGACGAGATGACCCGATACGCCGCCTTACGTATTGGCCGCGCCAACGCTGCCCTCGGATGTTCGTAATTTGAGCGCTCTCGGTCGTCGAGCAAGGCAATTAAATCTGATTCGCCCCCACTTCACTCATTTCTGGTTTGGTGCGACAATGGCAGCTAGGCTTCAGGCAGGAGCCCGCCACCCGTCATAGCAAAGCTGTTGACAGCACTGCCCACGCTACACCTCGTCCTGACGTTTTCAGGTTCGAGAAGCGGCAGACGGGTGACGTTTCGGCAAGAACCGGGAGAACTGTCATGTCGAGTGAAGCCATTCGGCCGTCCACCTTGGACGGTATCAAACGCCTCGCCAAGTCGCTCAAGGTCGAGCGGGGCATTCAACACGTAAGAGCGCTGGACGAAGCAGCGCATTCCGCAGGTTTTCAGAACTTCCGCCATGCGCGCAATGCGATTCGCGCAGGGGGCACAGCGGCGCCTGCGCACCCTGGCCACCGCGTGTTCATTACCGTGTACTGGAGAGACCGCAAAGCTGGCAGTGATGGCCGCGAAACACTGACCATCCGGCTCACCGTTCCATTGGTGGAGCTGATCACACCCGCTCACCTTGGGAACCACCGTGCGCTGGTGTACTTTCGTACTGAAGGGCCAGACCATCTGGCGCGCCAGACCTTGACGCAATCGCAGTCACAGGCGCGTCGCGCTGCGTGTGCTGCGGCGCGGGCCTTGCAGTTCATGGATGCGACGAAACTGCGGCCATCCAAGAGCCACAGCCGCGCCTATCCTGGTGGCCGGTCAACCAATGCAGTGCCCGGACAAGATCACGGAAGCATATGGTATGACCGCGCCTCGAAGCGTTACCTTCTCGCAGACGAACCATACGAGCGATCCGTTGACCGCAGAAGCACAGAGAGGGCTGCCTGGGCGGAGCGCCACGGTTTTACCATCCTGAAGCCAGAGTGGCCCGGCATGTATAACCCCGATGGCGGCACACGGCTGTACCTGATCGCCGATGCGGACAAGGGCATCCTGCTGAAACCATTAGCCGCAGCTCTCGATTCACTGCCCAAGCCCATCATCGAAGAGACCTGGGATGGTGAGTCAGCGCCGACAGTGCCTATCTTCGTCAGCCCCGGCGCGATCGCCCAAGCCGAGGCTGTGAGAGCGAAACCGCGAGAGCCACGCAAGCCCAGTAGCCAACGCAACTCAGTTGGGTATGTCCAGACATTCGTCGGGCCTCAGCGCCGACCGAAGGGCCGCATGCCGATTGAAGCGCACCCCGAGGTCGCTCGCCTACTGAAATCTGTGCTGGCGAATACCTACAACCGCAAGGGGGTCTACAACCGCGTCAACGCGGTCCGCAGCGAGCTTGATGAATGGGTGCAGCGCGAATATAAGGCCGTAGAGTTGCCGAACGAGCAGTTCTTTGAGTTGTACTACCGCGGCGAGTCCGGCTCCACGGCCCCGCATTCACTTCCAGCGGCCGATCGCGATCGTCATGTTGATAGCTTGACTCAAGCGAGAAAGGTGCTGGTCGGGCATTATCCCGACTGCCTTCCGTTGCGGTCACTGCTGAAGAAGATGGATGCTGCTATCGGCTCAATTCGAAACTGGGCGTCCTGATCCAGAGATGTACGAAGTCCGCGGCGCCGCGTTTGATCGCAGTGGTGCACTGATCTTGCGCGCACCGCGGCATCTACTTAGAGTCGTTACGGCATATGCATTGTTCGCCTCGGTGCAATAGACCCAACTCCGACACACTCGGAGTTTTGCGGCTCACCACACCACGACCGTTTAGGTGAGCATCAAGGAGATCACCCATGGTGGAAACGCTTAAAGCCTTCGACGAGATTCGACTTCCGGACGAAAGGCAAACGATGCGCGGCCTTTCCCTCGAATATCTGCACACGTTCGCGGCCGGCCTTACGCTGAACTCCACGGTCCCAGACGGCGTGCAAAATCAGTTCTCCATCGCACGCCACGCACTAATTTATTCCTGGTTTTGTTACCCGCTCAATTCAGCGGCAGAGATGTATGGGTTGTTGGCGGTTGAGAATGCACTTCTGCTCAAAGCCACAACTGCCAGCGAATCCATATGCAAGGGAGCAAGAGACCCGACTCTGTCCCCATTGCTTAGACTTGCAATCCAGCGTCGATGGCTAACCGATGCTGGTTTTGATCTCGTGGATGTCAAAACTATCGAGGTCCCAGACGCAATCCGGAAGCAGTATCCCGACATTCCGAATGACCAACGATTCTGTTATTCACTGCTCGCTTGGCTTCCGTCCATTCGCAATCACCTGGCTCACGGCACCTATGTATTGAGGCCAGGGCCTTCTCATGTGCTTCAGCGGGACTGCGAACTAATTAATCAGTTGTTTCCTGTTTCGGAAACGCTTCCGTGACGGGGCATCGTTCTCATGCTGCCATCCTTCGTGCTCATCGAGGACATCAATTTAGCCAGGCGGCTCTCGTACTTCCCTCGAATATCGTTCTTCCAACTGTCCTGCAAACCAAACCCGTTCAAACCCCAAAGTCGCGGTTCCCAGCGAATCCTTGGTGATGGTCGAGGTAGTGGTTTCTTATAAACGGTGATCTCGATCTTTCCCACCGCCCTGGGGTCCGCGTACACCACGAAATCGCCCCGGTCGCTGCGATACGTCTTGACGTTGCCTTCGCGGGCGATCTCGAATCCCAATTCCTTTAGCCGCTGCTCGGCCCACTTCATGCCATCGGCATCGCGCGTGATTGTTCCAAAGCCGAGTCCCTCGTCGATGAGTTGCGGCGCCAGATCGGGAGCGGTGAGAAAGAGCGGCCCCACTTTCTTCCGAAGGGCAATGACGCTTTGACTCGGCGGCAGGTACTTCTCTGCTTCCGCCATATCATATTCGCGGAACGTGATGTCCCAACTGTTGTGAGCAAGCTCCTCCGCTGCCTCAAGAACCTCGCACTGACGAGAGCTTCCATAGCCGACCAGATGACGACGTAGGCCCTCCGGTAGCTTATAGCCAGTCTGATAACGCGACTCGCTTCCAAGCCCGCATAAGGGACAGTACGCAAAACGTTCCCAGTCGGCCATTCCTCGCTGAGGAAGTTCTTCTGCGAGCAGTAGAATCCGATCTACAACGGTGTGTTGCCAACGCCTTGACTCTTCACGCGACTGACATGAGCCATAGCTTGAAAGGATTTCTTGAATCTCCTTCGGCATCAGCTTCAAGATCAGTTCGCGCGCTCGACGCAGCTTCCATTCTAGCTGCCGGATCGCTTCATCAACTGGCTCTGCATATTGGCGACGCATTGCTTGCCCTCTTTGGCGTAGCTGGTAATCTCGATTTGATTTCGAGTTTGCCAGATTGGACATGTCTGGTATATAGCGCCATACACTATTTCAGGGCGCATTAAACGGTAGTAGCATTCGCTTTCGTCGTGCCAATTACGGAGGTTGGAATGCCGCCGCTGTACACGCTGTGTTTGGTTGTTGCTGCTGTAGCCCTCTCTGGTTGCGCTTCCGTCAATCCCCTCAATGATCCAACGCGATCGCGTATTGCCGCGGACGTGGCGAATGTCGAAGGGCCAAGAGACATTCTCTATGAGAGCCAGGAGAAGGGCGGATTGGAGGTCAGCTACAGTTTAAGTTTCTATGGGAAGGAGGAGCTTCCCGGCTACCGTTTGAATCTCATTTTTCGCAACAAAGGCGATTTACTAACGACGGTCGAACCCAGGGTCTACTTGCGGGATGCCAGTGGATTCGTGATCGAGCCATCCACTTACAGCGCCTATGCTGCATACGCTTCTGCATTGGCAGGAACTCCCGTCCCCTCCCTTCCCACTGTGGCAGCGGGAAATTACTACCATTCAGGCACGGTCACATCAACGAGCGGAGACCGATATTCATATTCCGGTTACACATCCTCAGTGCCTTCTGGTGGTTTTCTTCAAGGATATGCGCAAGGTGCGGCGATACGTGCGGCCAACGCCAGCAGAGACGGTCTGACCATGCTCCGGTGGGCAAACCAATATTGGCTCAAGGATGGATACTTCCTGCTTGGCGGCGCGGCCGCTTCCGGCGCGTTGTATTTCCCAGCGAATGCCATTGGCAAGCTGCCTCTCTCACTTACGGTAAGCGTGGGTAGCGATCGATTTGACTTCAAAACCATTTCGGCGGCGAAGTAGTATTCATGGATTGATGCGCTTTGCGCTTCTGGCTTTGGGAGAGCCACGCTCCTCCGATCTAGACAGATTGATTTCGGAAGATTCTGGGAGCAGCGTGATCGTCTGACTTTGACGCATTGAGGCTTCCAAGCGAGCGCGAAATAGGCGGACAAATTCAGCAGATAATCCATCTAGCAGCGAGGGCTGCCTCTCTTCGCGCTTCACGAACATGGGAATCGGTTGCTCCTGCCCGAGTAGCTTCAGCGCGTTGGTCGCGACCTTGCCGTCGAACACGTAGGCCGCGGCGAGTTCGCCATCGGCCGTCTCGACCATCACGCACTTGCCCTTTTCGTCCAGGACTGGGCGGTACTGCATCGAACGCGCCACGATGTCTTCGAGCGTCGCGATGATCTTGCGGCGATCGAAGGACGACTCGGCAACGGCTTGCGCACGCGCCGCGGCGGCATCTTGCTCGCGCTGGCGAATGAGTTCGTCGCGCCGTCGCAAAATGTCAGCAGATCGTAGCAATAGCTTGCTGGCAGCCTGCCTCGCCCCCTTAGACGAGTAACCCGCCGCGACGTAAGCTTCTTCCTGGCTCTTGCCGTCAGCCAGCCCTTTGGCCATTGCTTCGTATCGTGGATTACTCAGGACTGGCATTGCAGCAAGTCCTCTATCTCACGCAGCATATTGACGAACAACTCGTACAAGTCGAGGTGTCCACTGGCGCACGGCGCCTTGGCGTACAGCTGCCTTACCTGGTCTAGGTCCGCAAGAATGTCTCCGACCTGGACGCGGAGGGCATGAAGCTCCTCTTCAGCGTCGGGCAAGTCAGAGATGGCATCTACCAATGCCTTCGCGTAATAGGTCGAGATTACATCTCCAACCTCCTTCATCACTGTAGTGGCCATAGGCGTCCTTAAGGGAACCACATTGTGTGTCTTGGCTGGTTTTGCCAGTGCGAAAATTTCTTCAGCAATCCAGTCTTCAAGCTCGCGCAGACCCGGCTCGAACGACTGCCGCTCCTCGATCTCTTCTTTCGATCGAGGCTTCTCGTTGATCCACGCGCTTAACGGCTTGAGGCCACCAAACAACGCAGCAATCTCTTGCTGAGACGAGAGTAGATCACGCCAACTGGAACTGGCCTGGTGGTGTTCAACCAATGTCAGGTGTGACTTCATGCGGCGGCTCTCTCAGGGTCGTGTTTGTTGGGTGAATCAGCAACGCTTCGCGCATCATCTTCCGGGCTCCATTCACCCTTCATGTACGCCCTCCAGCACGTATTGCAAACGTCGCCGATACGGCCCATCCTGGTGCTGCCGCCGTAGAGCGGAGCGGAACAACGGGCACACGGTTTGGTTGACGAGGTGTTCGATGCACTGGAAGACGATGCGTTCGACGCGGTGGCTTTGCGAAGACCGCCCCAATCTTCTGAGACTGCCCGCTTGAATGCTGCGTTCCAGTCAGAGTAGAGATAGCCTTTGGCGAGCGCCTTCAACTTGAATGCCTCCAGATGCTCTTTCAGTCGATCGACTCCCTTGCTTTTCGCCCAGGCTTCAACGTCGTCAGAAATGCCAAAGTTGTCAGGAAGGGGGCTTCCCTTAACGCCGCGAGCGGGCGCCGCTTCCTTGGGGGTTGATTGGGGGTTATATGGAGGTTCGGGTGACACAGCTATGTCACCAGGGGGGTGACACGGGTGACAGGGGGGTGGTGACACAGCTATGTCACCGCTGGGGGGGCAATTTGTCACCGCTGACCTGTTCGTTTGTCCGGGCAGGGGTGACACAGCTATGTCACCGCTCAACACCCAGTAACGGCTGGACTTCCTGCCTCCACCACGCTCGACCCGAAGTTCGCCCAGCTTCTGCAATGTCTTAACTGCCCGCTGTGCCGAGCGCTCTGAAATGCGGGCACGTCGGGCAATATCTGGGATACCGGGCCAAGCAACCCCGGTTTTGTCAGCGCGGTCTGCAATGGAAAGCAGTACGAGCCGGTCCTTGCCTTCAGCGCGCGAGTGCTCGAACACCCAGTTCGTGAGTGCGTTGCTCATCCCGGCCGGCCCTCCCGCTGCCCCCTCCGGGGCGCAGGATGCCAGGTCATTGCACTGGCCCCAGGGCCACGCCGAGAAGCTCGGCCGCGTGTTCGCGCGACTCGGGGGAGAGCCAGTACCGCATCACGCGGGTTGGGACCCCTTCGAAGCCGCGCACGGACTCTTCGCGCCGGTCGATGATGACGCCCTTCTTCTCCAATTCGGAGATGGTGCTGTGCAAACAGTGGTCCCGGACCGCAGTCTCAGCCTCGAAGCGGTTGAGGCTTCTGCCTGAGAGCAGCGCCTTAAGTACCCGTTTATATTTCGGCATGGGCTTGATATACTGCTGGGAAGCGTTGTGAATTTGGCCCGGACTGGTAGCCGCCAGTGCCGGGCTTTCATTTTGGGTGATCATCATTCGCCCCCAACGGCGTCAGAGACCCCGCCCGCACCCGACACACTTAGACTCGGCGGCTCAACGTCCCTCGCATTAACCTGTTTTGCAAAGCTGAACGTCACACCGTTCGGATCGGTGGTGGGCGTTGCCAGTGGCGCAGGTGGCGTGGCCTGGCGCCTCTTCCGCTGCTGCTCCTCTTCGTTAGCCAATCCTTCAACGGCTCCCGTAATGAATGATCCTAGATTGCTCATTTGGTCTTCCTTCCATACTCAGTTTCCTTCCGGCCTCAGGATCAAGTCGTTCCGACCCCTATCGCCGCACCGCACCTGCTACTGCATTCTTTGCAAACCCAAGCGCTGACGCAGCTCGTCATTGACGGCGCGCTTCTTGTCGTTCTGCTTTTCAATTCGCTCGCGCAGCTCATCCGTGGTTATTGCCCCGCGTCGCGCATTGTTCCGATGCTCGCTGATCTTCTCGCTGATTTCGCGAAGCTTGGCGTCGCGGTCCATCCTGATATTCTTTTTCGCTACGTTCTCAGGTTGCGCTGCAATCTTGACGCCCACCGAGGATAGAAGCGCCTGTCGGAGATCGCGCGGCTGTCCCGCAGCATTCGCTTCTCCCGTAATCGCGGCCTGGATCGACTTCCAGGAGTAGGACTGGAAGAGCCCATGCTCATCAACCGCAACGTCCGCGGCGTAGCCGGCCGGGTTGGGCACCGGCAGGTTTGGCGTGATGAACTTATAGAGGTGGTCGGCGAGCTTCACCATCTGCTCGCCCGCCGTGTCGGACTCCTTCACGATCGGCTTCCCGGTGAAGAGGTTCTTGTTCGCCGCCAGTTCGATGAAGAGCGAGAGCGGCCCGCCAACGGACAACCACTGCGGCAGCGGGATCGCAGACTTCGAGCCCGTCAGGTCCACGATGTCGCCACCCGGTATCCAGCGGCGCACGTCGAGGAACACGGGCGAGCCATCCTCCGCATTCCAGGGCATGCGCAGCATGCGGTAGAAGACCCCGAGCGCGCGGCCCGACTTCTCATCGGGCATGAGCTTCCTCTCCTTGTCCTCATCTCCACCGCCACCCAGGATCGCGTAGGCGAGAGCGTTGAGCGCGTAGCCCACAGCGAAGTATTTCATCATCTTCTCCGGGCGCTTCGTCGCTGCCTGGATCAAGAGTGGGATCGCTCGGTAGGAGAACGCGATGAAAGGAAGTGGCCCGCGGCGCAACGCCTGAATCCACGGTGCGTTGATGCTGTAATCCAGGAAGGCCACTCGCGCTTCCTTGCCGGCTTCGCGATCCGTCTTGCCGGCAGCCGTCTCCTTGATGAACTTCGCAAGTCGGAACACCGAGTCCTCCGAGCGGTAGGCGTCGATCATCGCCTTGAAGGGCCAAGCGGCTAGCTTCGTTGCGCGCTTTGCAGCGAGAGCCGCAAGCGATTGGCGCAAGTTCAAATGCGCGGCCATCGATACGATTTGCAGCATCGACACCGTAGCCAGCGTGTCGTCCTCCTCGCGCGCAAGTTCGGTAAGCGCGGGCTCGATGATCTCCATGCGAAGCTCTATCATGGACTGTGATCCGCCCTCTGCCCCTGAGGCGTAGAAGCGATCCATCACCGCACGGGCGTCCTCGTTCCCTCGCTGTGCGTCGATGATGGTCCGCAGTGATTTCCGGATGTCCTCGTGACCCACGTCCGCCATGTCCGCCAAAATGAAGTTGCTCATGATGTTGTTTGCGTGGACGATGGGCGAGAGACTGGTCTTGGCGATTTTCCATCCTCGCAGCATTTCGTCGTAGAGTCGCCACACGGCAGAGTCCGACTGAAAGTTCGTGGTCGAGCGGATGTCATTCCAGATGTGGCCAGGGATGAACGACCCAGCGAGTGCTCCGTACTTCCTGGATTTCGTTCCTTGAGCGTAGGTCTGCGGCACCTGAACCCACTCATCTTTGGCGAAGGTCTTCACGGTCATGGCGGCATCTACCGCCGCACCGATCCGTTGGCCTGCCGCGAGCACATCTTCCTCACTGCCTTTGGCGAAGGCTCGGTGGACCCAATCAAGGAACCGGCCTGTCTCAATGTCGCGAGTCGTTGCTAGCATGGTTCTGGCGAAGGCGTAGCGCACCTCGTCAATCTCGCCCAGGCGCTCGCGCTCCTCGATACTCATGTCGCGCCACATCCCGATGTGATCGCCGCCTTTGGCCGGCATCCACCTGGCTTCCCACACGCCATCGTTGCGCCAAGTGGCGTAGTTCTGCGCGATGGGCTGGCCGGCAGGGAGGTACACCACGCGCTTCAGCTTGCCCAGTTGGCCGTCGCTCCCAGGATCGCGCAGTTCCACACGATTGAACTGGGCGCCTTGCGTCACTCCCGGCAGACGCGATGCCGCCACGTCATCCCTCAGACCACGGCCTCGGTAGGCGTCCGCTCGGATCGACTTCACCTTCTGCCCGCGGACCGCGGCGCCCGGATTCTCCAACTCGTGCTTCCTGTACGTGCGGTGCAGATACGCCTGGTGGTTGCGGTCGTAGGACTCCTGTGTGAGAAGCCCGAGGCGAACCGCTTCTTGGCCCAAGCTGTCGATCTGCGCCTTCATCTGCGCCAGCGTTTGCCTGGATGCTTCAGGGAGTTGGGCGAGGAGTTGAGCCTCCGTCGCCGACGACGGCGATTCCTGCATCCACAGATACGCTATACGGGCTTCTGCGCGCGTCAGGGACGCGATCTGATCTATGAGGTGCTTCGACTGGCGCAGCGTGGCCTGGATGCGGCTGTCGCGATCCTGGCGAGCATCGAGATAGGGCTCGGGCAGACCGTAGTCGGCGACGAGGCCATGCGCAATCTCCTGGGCAATCGGATTCTTCTGAGCAAGCGCTCGCCCAATTCCTACGACCCGATCGTAGAGGCGTGAGGTGACGGGTGCTACAAGAAGTTTCGCCGGCAGGCGGATGACTGCTTCGATCCCGCGGTTGGCGGCATCGAGGCCGAAGGTTACTGGGCGGCTGGCCTCGACTGCGCCGCGCGCCGCGCCGAGCGAAAGCGCACGAAGCGCTTCGCGCGTGCCATGCCCTCTGGTCCCAGCCATTTGCCCGCTGCGAGGATCACGGTGTCGGGAGTAGAGGATATCGCGGAGAGGATGTCCGTTTTCGAGAATTGCGTTCGCGGGAGTCGCACGAACCAGTGCGGCCAAGCCTTTTCCGCTTCGGTGACTGGCCTCGGCGAGTATGGATTGCGTAAGCACAGCTCTTTGAATTGTAGAGCTGCCGAGGCCAAGATCACGGGATTCGTGAGCTTCACTGAAGTCCATCCAGCGTTGCGCTGAGATTGGTTTTCCATCTGCATTTTCGTAGCGCTCACGAATGAAATTATAGCGCAAACCGCGAAGTTCTTCAATCACTTTCCCTCTTTCATCGGTCTGCAACTGCATCACGTTCTCGTAGGACGCCAGAAAAAGTAGCGCGAGATTGGTGTCTTCCTCAGTCTGTGTGCTCGGGTCGTTGATCCATCCATAGAGCCCCTGATCCGGATGCGGGCGCATGTATTTCGTAGTTCCCAGGCGAAGTGCGGCCGAGAGCATCTGCTCGGTCCTGCGATAGGTGTTGATGAGCGTGAGCCCGTTCGGATCGGGCACGAGCACGTACTTGTTGTTCGCGGCCCAGGTGAGTGCGAGTTGATAGAGCCTCGCGCCATATCCACCTTGTCGGATGTTGCTCGCGTCGAGATAGGCTGTCTTGTTCGACGCATCTTCGTTCAACAACCCGTAGGTGCCGTCTTTGAATTTCACCTCAAAGGCGGACTTGTCGTCCGCCTCGATACGTGTGATGTCGGTGATAAACCGATCGACGCCAAGGTCTCGGGCGATCGTGTGGATATACTTGGACTCGGAATGGCCGAAGCGAAAGACGCCAGGCAAGGAAGCGATCTTCTCCCACACATCAATCACCGCGGCGCGCTGCTCGGTCGTGTAGCGATTGAGCACGGCCTTTGCCTCAGCGTAGTTCTTGATGCGGCCGGCTGCAAGGTCGGCCTGGAATGCGCCGAGCAGATGAGCGCGCGCCGCGGGGTAGTCGCGGCCCCAACCGATCTCTTTGCCATCCACCCGCGCATAGTAGCCATCAGCCTCGCGTAGTATTTCATATCGCCCATCGGGCGACATCCAGTCACCGCTCGATTGCTTCTCCAGCTCAAGGCGTGGCTCGAACTTGTATCCTGGTGAAGTGCGCTCGCGGGCGAACAGCGGCAATCCATTGAGGGCGGTTGAACGAAGCGCAGGCGTGATGTCGAAGCCTGACTGGCGGGATATGATCTTCGTGGGGCGACGATGACCAGTCGTCCCCCTGATCGGAATGTCTATTTTTTCGACTCGGGCGCCACCCAATTTCTTCAGCACATCATTCGCCACATTGGGAACGATCTGGTCGTAGAAAGTGCGCATTCCCGACTCCCTCTTTTGAGAGGGCGGACGGAAGTCCTCCGGGAATTTGTATTTGGCCGGCTTCTTCGCGTCCAGATCATCGAGCGCGCGAACTGCCATGACTTCCCCGATTACTTCAGAAAGTTCATCGCGCATCACTCTGCTTACGTCCGCTCTTCCGCCGCGCGAACGTTCGGAGACTTCAACGAAACCGCTCCCTACATCGGTAACCTCAATGTGGTCAAGTGGTTCGCCTTCCACAGTGGGGATTTCCTGATAGCGCGCTGCCTGTTGCTCGCCACTCGTCCAGGCCACCTTGTCGAATCCGTTCTCTGCGGCGTAGCGGATCATGCGCTTCAGTGAGAGCGCGAGCCAGGCGTCGGTCTTTGTAACGAATGGGCCGCTTGGTGGTTGAACCGTGGGACTGCCGAATCCGTTCTCTCGTCCAGCTTGCCCCCAATCGCTTTGCACTTCCTCCAGAAACAAGACCTTCTTTCCTTCGGAATCAATCCGCTCGTTGAAGCGGACGTGAGCAAGGATGTTGGGTTGGTCGAAGTGATCGGAGAGGAAGACACCGTGAACCGCCCCCTTCGTGCCCGCTTTGTATATTGGCAATACGACGGCTCCGATCTGCTTCGCTCGATTGTCGGCTTCCCGCCTTTCCTTCATGGAGCCAATGGGTAAGCCGTTCGGCCACTCCAATCGCCATCCCTCGATTGTGCCGGCAGGCAGCGTTAGCAACAGCTCGCGATAGTTCCTGCCGCCAGGTAGTGCGAGATCGGAGCGATTGAACTTGGTAGACGAACCCGGCGCAATTCCCTTGCCTTCACCCAGCATCACCTCTTCGACCCTTACCCCGTTTTCGCTTAGGTAGTCGAGCACGGCCTGCTTCGTGACCTTGGTTTGCTGTAGATCAAGCCAGTCGTACACGCCGGACCATTGAATCTCGTCCTGTTTCACTCCATGGTTTTTCAAGCCGACGATGAATGTTTTCCACAGAAGCGGAGCGGCAGTGTTCGGCGCCTTCTCTTCCACTTTGCGGGCGAAGGCGGAATACCACATCGGAGCCGGGCGATCCTCGCGCGCTCGCATCACCGCGGGCGCGGCCGGTTGCCTCGTGTCTGCACTATCAAGCCAGGCGCGAAACTCCACTGGACTGTCAAAGCGCGTGATGGCGCGTATGCCATCCCACCCCTTCGTGAAGTTCTCGATGTAGCCTGCCTTAGCCGAGGGCATATCGGGCCACCCGAGCATCACCTTGGCCTCATCATAGTGGCCGTTCGACGGGTTGCGCTGGTCGATCACGAACACGGGACCAGCGTAATCCTGGGGTGTGCCCGGCTTCACGAACACGTCAATGTGATCCTTGTCGCGGCCGATCGTGCCGCGCAAAAATCCATAATGGCTCTTCATCGTCACTGACCAGGTTTTCCCGTTGGGATCGGTACCGGAACGGGTTGATCCTTCCGGGTTTTCGATCGAGATCGCGAGACCGGCGATCCGGACGTGCCCGAGGGCGTAGTTTCCAGCAGCCTTCTGTTTCTCGGTGGGTTGGGCGAGATCGTTCTTCGGTGACGTTGCCGCCTCGTGCGCACGTTCATCCGTGGTGATGTGCGGCGGAGCGCCGGCAGGCATTTCGGCGACGGACGCTGTCAGAGCAGCAGGCCGCGGGCGAGCCACAGGCTTATGGGCTGCCTCCACCTTCACCTCGCGCAACTGCGCCTGCAAGGCTTGTAGGCCAGCGCTGGGCTTCTTCTTTGTCTTTACCTCACGCGAGGCCATCTCCGGCGTAGCATTCGTGGTTCGATGGGCGCGTGTAACTTGGCGACTCTCCGCATTTTTCGACCAAGCGTTGAACGCCTCGGCCATCGCTTTTCGTACCGCATCCACATCCTTGATGTATATCTCCGAGCCGAAGCCGCGCTTCCCCCCGATCGAGAGACGCATGCGCAGCACATCCAGGGCGAGCGCGATCGAGCCGCGCACCTTCTCCACCCAGCTACGCTCCTGGCCGCGAAACACCTCGGTCCAGAACTTCGCATCCATGAAGTGATCGCCGAGGAAGTCGCCGATCAGCTCCTCATGCGTGAGATCGTCCAACTCGTCGTCGGTGAGCGTCTCACCTTCTGCGGTGAGCGCCTCTTGCATCCATGCGCGGTACTCGGGCACGTTCTTCATCAGCGGCAGCACGCGCGCAAGGAGCGGCTTGTAGATCGCCTCGTTCGAGCGGCGCAGCGTGTGCAGCAACTCGTGCCCGATGATCGCTAGGGGCGCTATCGCTGTGGAGCGGGCGTTGACGTAGATGGTGTGGGGGTCTTCGGGGAGGACGAGGCCGGCAAAGCGTCGGGCGCTGTGGACGAAGACGACGCGCTTGCCGAAGGCGGCTGCGATCTTGACGCCCGCATGCGCATCAGCGGATACAGGCACCTCATCGGGCGCGGCGAGGCGGATGTCGCCGCCTGCGCGGGCGTTGAGCCGGGAGACGAGGGCTTCGTCGTGGGCATCGTTTGTTCTCCGGAAAAGGGTATTGGTGTCATCGACTGGCGCTTCTGTTTTGCGGAACTTGTCGGGCGAGAGTCCCAGGCGCTCCAGCTCCAGTTGCAGCGCGGTCTTGGGCACCTGGGATTCGGGTCGCAGTCCCGAGTTCGCGGCTTCGGCACGGGCTAGTTCCAGGTCGTAGGTGTCGCGCATGTTCTGATCGCGCGCGGCCTGCTCTTCGCGGGCGCGCTGGGCCTGCTGCTCGGCCTCGCGCTGGGCGTAGGCCGCTTCCTGCTCGGCGCGGACATCGGTGACGGGGGTGGTGATAGGGGCAGGCGCCGCGACAGCCTGGCTGGGCGCTACGCCGGCATCACTGCCTTCCGGGGGCAGGGTTTGGCTTTCAGCTACAGGCGTACCGCTGCGTGTTTCCTGGTTCGGGGGAGTTATGCTGCCGAGCTTTTCGGTCTGCGCCGCCGCCTTGGCGATCGTGGCGTAAAGATCGGGGCGAGCGGTTGCCACGGCGAAGATGGCCTTGGGGTCGGCCTCCATCTCCTTCAGCGCGCCGGCCAGGTCGGCGAGCTTCTCGGGCGGTGCAGCCTGGACCTCGGGCATCGCCTTGATGGCCTGCTCGATCGTGCCAAAGATGGCAGGACGGGCCGTGACGGCGGAAAAGAGGGCTGCCGGGTCGGCGAGCATAGACTCGACGCCTGTGGGCTCAAGAATCGCGGCGGAAGCGGCTGCACTATTCGGTTCGGCTGCAACCGCAGCGGTTGCCTCAGGGGCGCCGAGCACGTCATAGGACGGGACGGCTGCGCCAGGAGGTGGCGCCTTCGTGTGCGCGGCGCCACCAAAGACCCCGCCCATCAAACCACCGGAGAGTCCACCGCCGACTGCCTGCTCGCCTACGTCAGCCATCAGTTGCTGGGATGGATCGGCGAACTGGCGCACGCCGAGGTTGGTGCCGAGCTGCTCGGCGCCGCTTTGCAGCGTCTCAGTCGGCGTCTCCTCGGCTACGCCCAGCGCGATCGACTTGGCGCGGCCTCCCTTCCCGGCCACGGCGCCGCCGATGTACCGATCGCCCATACCGGCGAAGAGCGCGTCGGCCACGCCGGCAACCACGGCAGCGGTGTTCGCCGACGCCTTGGCAATCACCTTCCGCCCTTCTGTCGCGCGCCGCTCGGGCGACCAGTCCTTCGGCATCGCGCGGAGCGCGTCCTGGTATTCGGGGCTCTGATCGAGCTTCGCCTGCGGTAGGTCAAGCACCTGCTGGTAGGTCTGCGTCCACTGCTGACCCGCTCCTGTTCCGCCTTCCGACAGGGCGCCCGCCTTGGAGGCGGTGTTCTTGGCTGCCGACAGTGCGATCTGTTTGGCTTCCGTCTCGGTGGCGCCTGCGGCGAACGCGCGAGACAACGCCAGCTCGTGCGCCGCAGCCGAGGCACGGATCACAGGCAGCATCGAGGCGAGCGACACCGGAACAGACTCAGTAGCGGCGAGTCCGATCTTGCGCGGATCACCCCAGCCCTCGCCGAAGAACTTGCCGCTGCTCACCAGTTCGGCGATCTTCGCGGGCACGTTCGCGATTCCGCCCTTCGACAAGTTCGCCCAGGACGCATCATCGGCGAAGAAGCTCTTCTTCTCTGACGCCTGGCTCTCTTCTGTCAGGCCAGCACCGATCGTCTTCCCTCGCTGCTTTACCGCGGACATCACGGCATCATTGGCTGAATCGCGAAGCTGCTTTATGAAGGTCGGGGTGACGAAATCGGTGAGCATGCCGAGCGGGGTCTGTTTCGCCATCTCGTTCAACCCGCTGACCGTATCAACCACGCCAACGGTGGCGCCGCGGGCGAGCACCCGGCCTACGTCACCGCCCGTGCTCTCGGATTTCCCGCTCTCCATCCCGAGGGTGGTGAGCACTGAATCTTTAGCGAAGTCCCAGGCATTGCCGGCGATGTTCTTGGCGGCGACAATGCCATCATCAACTAGGCTCTTTCCATCGGACTTGCTCTCGTCCATCGAGAACGATCCGGCTTCTACCAGCGAGCGCTTCTTAGTTGGCGTGGCGGCATTGGCATTCGCCAGCTTTGACTGCAAGACTTGAAAGGCTTGTTCTTTCGTAGAGCCTGCTGGCCCCTCTACGTCGTAGGACCGGCCTTCCGGGGAGGTGAAGGTGAAGAGCTTGCCAGCCTTATCGACCGGGGTGCCGAACTTAGAGAAGTCGGGAGCCGCGGACGCAGCCTCATCTACCAACGTACCGAATTTTGCGAAGTCTGGAGTAGCCATAGCACCTCAGTTCTTGATCCAAGTCTTGCTGTTTTTGGGATTGCTCGTGTTGAACGCTAGAAAGACACGTTCGCCACTGACCGCGCCGTTGGCGTGTTCGTGGGCGGTATCAGGTAACAGTTCGTAAGCTTCACCTAGAGTCAACGTCTTGCTGGACGACAACACCACAATGGGCTTGCCGAGCTGGGCCACAAGGAGCCTCAAGATGTTTTTGCCCAATGCTTCGGCAGTGATGTATCTCGCCATGGCGTCGATGCGGTGAATTTCAGCGATCACGGCGTTGAGAGCGGACCCACCCTTGCCGACGCCACGCTTGTCCTTGTTCAGACCGAGATAATCGATTCGCCAAGCGTGTGAGCTGCCCGAAAATTGATCGCGATAAATATTTGCCTTCCCGACCCGCGCGTCTTGCTCAAAGAGATGGAACACATACCTTCCATCGCGAAGGTCAAAGCACTGTACGTTCATTGGTAACAGCGTCATGCCGGCGTCTACGACGAGACGGTTCTCGATGCGATGAACGTCTGAATGGCGGAACTCGGGTAGCGGACATTCCGGCCGATCTTCACGTATGTAAGCGGGTAGCGCTTTGTGCAGCGCCAGACCTCAAGGGTCTGTGGTGACACGTCCAGCAGTTCGGCGACCTCCCTCGTTGTCAGCAGGCGATCCCCTTTATCTTCGATCGGCATTCTGGTCATGTTCGCTCGCTCTCAGGCCGATTCGATCAGGCGACGAATATCCTCGACCCGCCAGGCAGTAATACGTGGTCCAAGGGTGCGCACTGGTTGCGGGTAACGCCCGCATCTGACGCCATCCCACCAGGATGATTTGCTCACAGGAATCAAAGCAGGGACGGGCGGCTTCGGCAGCTTGGCGTTGGGGTTGCCTGGATCGCCGATGATTTGGCGCAGGCGAAGAAAGCCCGCCTCAGGGATTTGATTTCTCATAGCTGCTTCTCCAACAAAAAAGCCCGCACGAGGCGGGCTGTTAACGAAGAAAGGGCAGTCACCATATCGATGACCGCCCTCTTGGGAAACGACGAGGAACTTTATCTAGCGCTGAAAAAGAAAAACCCGCACGCGGCGGGTTTTCAGGAATTATGGACGAGCGAACTCACATCAAATACAGCTACTTATAGTTCTTCTTGAAAGTACTTTCGCATATAGCACAGCCCATGTCAAGTGCAATTTGGTGCGCCAATGTCCGCGCAGGTGCTTTTCGTCGTCTGAATTACGACGTGCCCCGCCTTCTGAGTGCCACCACCTTCGCCGACCTCTCCTCGTGTGCCGCACTTGGGACGGAAAACTTTACGCGGCTTGTCCATGCGACGGGATCGCGTCCGCAGCGGCCTTAAGAAGAACTGGCTGCCTTCTTCTTCGTTCCCCGAATTTCCTTTACCTCCGCTGCGCGGCCAACACCTCCGGCTGCGAGCATTGCGCTGGTTGCCTTTTGCATCGCCTCGCGCACTGAGTCCAGGTTCAGCCGAGCATAAATCGCCGTCGTGCTGACGTTCTTGTGTTGCAATGTGCGCCCGATCACCGACAGGTTAGCGCCGGTGGCCGCTTGCCAACTACCGAGTGTTCGGCGCAGATCGTGAATGCGCAGATCCTTGATGCGTGCCGGCGTCGCATCAATATGCGACGCCTTGGCGATCGATCGAGCCTCCTTCAGGGCGCGGGACAAATCGATCGCGGCCTTTGAGGTATCGGCCCGCTGTTTCGGCCAAGCCTGGGCCTTGGCTATCCAGTCGATAAGCTGAATTAACTCGGCACGGTCCAGAATCCGGCGCCAGCCCTTTTTTGGCTCGACCAGATGCCCATGCTCACCTGGTCCGGGAAACACATATATGGTTTCCTCTTTATCTGCATCCGCTTTCTCAGCTTCCACCTGCGCTGCCTTCCTAGCTTTCAGAATCTCCACCGCCGCGGGCAGCAGCGGTACAACATGCTCTGCCCCGCTCTTGGTCTGCGGAATCCTCCATTGCCCGCGTTCGAGCTGAACGTCCTCCCATTTCATTGTCATCACGTTGTCGCGCCGAGCCCCGGTCATTAGGGCGACAAGAACAAAATCTCGGATCGTCCCGTTCGGCTCATCAGCGACGGCCTGAAAAAACCTCGGCAGTTCGTCAGGCTGAAGGAAGCGATCCCTGGACTTTTCCTTGAATAGCTGAATCCCGCGCGCCGGGTTGGGTTTGTTCCAGTACTCCCACTCGATCGCCTTATTGAACATGGCCCGGAGCAGCTTCACCGCGATATTGGCCGTCACCTTGCCCGTCTCCCGACCGAGCTTGGCATGGAGGGCCTGAACGTCGGCCCGCTTGATGTTGGAGAGCTTGCGATTCTCCCAGTGCTTCAGGTACAGCCGGTAGTTGTCCTGCGGTTTGTCCGGCCGGCGATTGTGCACCTCGACATGCCGAACCTTGTATTCCTCGAAAAGACCCCCGAGGGTAATCTCCCCTCGGGCCGCCCGTTTCTTCTCGGCTGGATTCTCGCCCTTGGCAATGGCTAGATTCGTTTCTGAGGCGGCTTTGCGGGCCTGCTCGATGGTGAGCCCCGCGGTGGCTCCCTGCCCGTACCGGCCCAGGGTGATGCGCTCAGGGCGCCCGCTGACCCATCGGTAGAGGATGAATGACTTGGTGCCTTTGTCGGTGACCGCGACAGCGAGGCCCTTCGCCTTGGAATCGTAGTAGTACGCGCGCTTGCCCTTCGGCGCTGGCGGGAAGCCATCGATCGCCGCCTTGGTGAGATTGACTCGATCTGCCATACGCCTCCCGTGCTATGACGGTGCTATGAGGTAGGTGAACCTTGGTTAAGGTTCGGCATAGCACCAACACCCTCAGGGTAGGCGTAGAATCTAGCTTTGTAAAGGTTAATTAAGTTTGGGATAGGTAGCGAAAATAGCGGACCCGGAAACTCCTAAGGGGCAGGTCGGACGTTCGATTCGTCTTCGGGGCACCAATTCATTCAATGGCTTAGAGACGCATAGGTCATCCGCCCCTAGCCTTTGGGTGCGCAACCGATGGAGGTCCGCCCCTTGTTCCGGTTCTCGAATCAGCCGGTGCGAACGCCGCTCAGCCGCGCCGCCGCGCTGCGTCGTACAACGGAATCACGGCCGGCAGCAGGGATTCGATCTGCTGTATGCGGTTGGATTCCGCCGGATGCGTGCTGAGAAACTCGGGCGGGCGCCCGCCCTGATTGGCTTTCATCATCTTCTGCCATAGCGAGATTCCGGCGCGCGGATCGTAGCCCGCGCGCGCGGTCAATTCGAGGCCCATGCGATCGGCTTCGGTCTCGTCCACCCGGCTGAACTTGGTCGCGATCAAGGCCTGGTAGGCGCTGGAGGCCAGACCGGCGGAGCCGCTGCCCAAGCCGAGCAATGCCGCGCCGATGTCGATGGTGGTTTGCGCGGCGATCGCCTGCGACACCTGTTCGCGCGAATGTTCGCGCAGCGCATGCGAGATCTCGTGTCCCATCACAACGGCGATTTCCGCATCGCTTAAATTGAGCTGCGTGATCAGCCCCGAGTAGAACGCGATTTTCCCGCCCGGCATGCAGAACGCGTTGAGTTCCTTGCTGTTGATGACGCTCACCTCCCACTTCCAGCCGGGGGCGTCGCGCCTGAAAACGGCGGTGTGCGGCTCGATGCGCGCCGCTATCGCGCGCACGCGCGCGGTCAAGGCCGGATCGGCATTGAGCGTGCCCTTTTTCGAGGCCTCGGCCTGCAACTGAGCGTAGCTCTGCGCCGCCATCTGCTCCAGTTGCGCCGAGGAAACCAGCAACAGCTGCTTGCGTTCGGCGCCCACCGCGCCGCCGGAAGTGGTGCTGGCGCATCCGCTCAGAGCGCAGACGGCAACGGCCAGCAGCGCAGCGCCGACGCGCAAGGCGGCGGGGGCACGAAAGAAGGTATACAGTTTCATCTGTCTTGGCTCGCAGCAAATTGTGTGTCGGCTGCGATTCTGACACAGTTTCCCACCGTGACAGAGCGCGCATATTCCGCGAATTTCGCTTGCATTGAGCAAGGAGTGCTGATGGTCTTATTCCCGGGCAAGGCCTACGACGAAATCGCGGTCGGCGACAGTTTCGGCTCCGGCATGACGGTCACCGAAACCCACCTGGTGCTGGCAGCCGGCCTGTTCGGCGATTTCAATCCGCTGCACACGAACGAACTGCACGGCAAGCAAAGCCGCTTCGGCAGCCGCATCCTGCACGGCCCCTTTACCAGCGCGCTCGTGTCCGCATCGGTGGGCATGTACTTCGGCGGCACGGCCATCGCCTATCTGGAACATACCTGCCGCTTCAAGGCGCCGGTGCGCGCCGGGGACACGCTCACCACCGTCTGGACCATCGTCGAGAAGCAGGCGAAGCCCAGGCACAAGGGCGGCATCGCCGTGCTGAGCGGCGTGTGCAAGAATCAGGACGGAGAAGTCGTGGTCGAAGCCGACGGCAAGATTCTGGTGATGAGCCGCGGGAAGAAATGAGCCGGATGCATCAACCGTGGCGCAGTTTCAGCCACAGCACCGTGCCGGTGAGCGCAAGCGTGACCAGGTTCGCCACGATGATGGGCCATGCCCCCAGCAGCAAACCGTAGGCGAGCCAGCATACGACCCCGGCGGTGAACACCAGATACATGCCTAGCGATATATCCTTGGTCGAGCGCGTTTTCCACACGCGCCACACCTGGGGCACGAATGCGATGGTGGTCAGTGTACCGGCGATCATGCCGACGAGATCGCTCATGGCCTGCCCGTCGACGCTTTCTTACGCTCTTCCTCGCGCAGGCGCAGCACGCGCCGCTGCACTTTACCGGTGGTGGTCATGGGCAGCGCGTCGATGAACTCGATCTCTTTCGGATATTCGTAGGGCGCGAGCATCCCGCGCACATGCGCCTGCAGCTCCGCTTCCAGCGCGGCGGAAGGCTGATGCCCGGGGGTGAGCACGATGAAGGCCTTGACGATGTTGGTGCGCTCCGGGTCCGGGCTGCCCACTACCGCGGCGTTGGCGACGGCCGCATGCTTGACCAGGCAGTTTTCGATCTCCGACGGACCGATGCGATAGCCCGCGCTCTTGAACATGTCGTCGGCCCGGCCCTGGTACCAGAAATAGCCGTCT